>NZ_RCWD01000020.1:22958-97722 GCF_018448965.1 Photorhabdus hainanensis
CCCGCTGAAATCTTGCCTATTACCAATGATAAAGAACAATTGGGGACATTAATTATCACCAAACAAGGCATTTTTGACGGCGAAAATCAGGATGATATTGATAAAGCCAATGATATTGAAATTCAGTTGTTGAATTTGGGATTACTACCATTAATTACTGAGGTTTAATCGCTGCTCTTATCAGGGCGGTATTTCACACCCCTTTATTTGGATAATGCGAGGTAATAAATGGCTATTTTATCGACAAAAATAAAGTTGTATTTTGACCTGAAAGAATCTTTGACTCCTCAAGTGGCACTGGCTGATTTGTATAAGATAACACAACAGATTGACCAACTCTTCGGGCGTCAAAAAAACTGGTATTTAACAGGTCATACTCGTAAAGAAGCATTGGAACACCTTGTTTTTGAAGGGGACCACCCGACGGAAAAAGCGGTTCAGGTGTTTGAAGAAAGTTACAAAGAAGATTTTCCTTTTATAGGAAAACAAATCTGGGATGGTGAAGTTGATGACCTTGCCTGTTCCCTATTTTATGAGAACTATCGTATTGATAGACTAGGGCAAACTAAAATAACAATAAGACTCAATATTGACGAAAAGGCGTTTCAATTTTCACGGTTGATTGATTTTATTACCTTTTTAGTTCTCAGCCGTAATGCTCCCTACATTATGGTGGAAACTAACGGCTATACCTTGAAACGAAATCAGGTATTCCCCGACAGGTTAAGTGCAGGTTGGATGATTTATTTACCCTTCGTTATAGACCCCTCATTGTTACCAATGGCAGATGAAATCTTGCCTATTGCCAATGATAAAGAGCAATTGGGCACATTAATCATCACCAAAAAAGGCATTTTTAACGGTGAAAATCAGGACGATATTGATAAAGCCAATGATATTGAAATTCAGTTGTTGAATTTGGGATTACTGCCATTAATTACTGAGGTTTAATCGCTGCCCTTATCAGGGCGGTATTTCACACCCCTTTATTTGGATAGTACGAGGTAATGTATGGCTATTTTATCACCAGAAATAGAGTTGTATTTTGACCGGCAAGAACCCTTAACTCCCGAAATAGTATTGGTTGATTTGTATCGAATTACTCAGCAAATCGATCACTTTTTTGGCCGTCATAAAACCTGGTTTTTGACTGGACACACTCGTAAGGAAGCATTAGAGCATCCTGTTTTTGAAGGACAGCATCCAACGAAAAAAGCAGTTCAGGTATTCGAAAAAAATTACAAAGAAAATTTTCCTTTTATGGGAAAAAGTATTTGGGATGGTGAAGATGATGATCTTGCCTGTTCTCTATTTTATGAGAACTATCGTAGAGACAGGTTAGGACAAATTAAGGTAAGAATGGATCTCAATATTGACGAAAAGGCGTTTCAGTTTTCACGGTTAATTGATTTTATTACCTTTTTAGTTCTCAGCCGTAATGCTCCCTACATTATGGTAGAAACTAACGGTTATACCTTGAAGCAAAATCAGATATTTCCCGACAGGTTAAGTGCTGGGTGGATGATTTATTTACCCTTCGTTATAGATCCCTCATTGTTACCAATGGCAGCTGAAATCTTGCCTATTACCAATGATAAAGAACAATTGGGGACATTAATTATCACCAAACAAGGCATTTTTGACGGCGAAAATCAGGATGATATTGATAAAGCCAATGATATTGAAATTCAGTTGTTGAATTTGGGATTACTGCCATTAATTACTGAGGTTTAACGGCAATGCGTTGTTTTATGTTTTTACATTCAGGCAACGCTACATTACTACTAATCAGGATATTTTATTCCCTATGATGCATTATTTTATTACCATTTATTTCATAGGTAGTGAAATTTAATCCCTGCAAAAAGCTATCATCATGTGAGCTAAAAATAACAATTTTCTCTTCTGCAAGAGAAATCATCAATTCTATTAAAAATGTTATTGAATCTGAGTCAAGGCCATTTGTTGGCTCATCAAAAATATAAACATCTGCATCCGTAATAAAAGCTGAGGTCAATAAGAATTTCTTTTTTGTGCCAAGTGACATTTGCCCATATTCAATACCAGAATATTTAGATATGCCAAAACCATTTAAATAGTAATCTAATTGATGTCTTAGATTATTTTTCCTATAACGTTTGCATAGCTTTATCACATCCATCCCAGTAATAAAGTTATAAAAATCAACATTATCTGATACATAAAAACCATATTTCTGTAAATTAAATCGATATTTTTTCTCCTTTTTTATAAAGTTAACCATTCCTTTTTTAACCTTATTCATACCCGCAATACTTGAAAGAAAAGTCGTTTTACCCGACCCATTCATTCCCGCAATACGGTTCAAGCCAACATAAAAATTACAATTGCTTTCTGAAAAAATAATCTTATCATTAATAATAACTTCCAGTCCAATAACTTCAAGCATAAATAACCCCAAAAAAGCATGTAAAAGAGACAATAACACAGAGAATAATAAGTTTCGTATACTGAGTTCTCAATAAATAAATAAATGAGAGAATAACTGAAAGAAAAATATAGGATATAAACATAATAACTGGAAATGATTTAACCACAAAAAAACAAAAAGCAGAAATTAAAATAGAAAATAAAAACAAAGAAACCAAATAATTATAAAATAAAAATTTTTGCATAGACAAAAAATTAAATAAATATGAAAATCGATTCATTTCAATATATGAGAGATTATAAAACAATAACATGCACATATAGATAACAACACTGAAATATGTTAGTGATATATAATCAGCCTTGGCTGGAATTTGAGAAAACGCACTTTCACATAATATATATAAAATCAGAACAGATAATAACATAATAAATGACGATGTTTTATTTTTATGGAAATGGTATCGTAGGTTTATAATATAAGGTGATAAAAAAAATCCTGATGAGAATAATTTCTTATGTTGATTAATTGTGTGACATGATGCAGAGCTTAAATATAATCTAAACGCTATTAATAAAATAGCCGATGTAAAAATAAAATTATACAATACTCCATTTCTCAATGATGCAGAAAGAATAAAGAATGCAGCAACCAAAATAAAACATAATAAATTTAACTCAAACAAGCAAAATCCAATTACAGCAAAAGAAACAATCAAAAACAACATAGATGAAGAATAATATAAAGAATTAGCATTTCCAGAAAAAAAACCTAAAGAAAAGAAAATAATCATCGGAAAAGCACTATAAATGAAAAAAATGATACTACAAAGAAACAATGTTTTTTTATCTACCAAAGAAACAACAATTGAATTTTTCCTCGCTGTAGGAAAAAACCTTATATTAACCAAATAAAATAACACATAGATTATTAAGGATATGGAAGAGAAATAAAACGATTTGATATAGTTCTCTGGAGTAACAATATTCGAAGACAAGATAATTAAGAACTCAATTACACCACTGGCTTTTGCCGGAAGTAATAAGAAACAAAGAAATATAATGACATTTTTGTTCCCGGACGCAAATTTTTTTATTCTGTCTCTATACTCCAATGCATCAGCTATTATTAAATTCATACAATCCCCTAAAACCAAAATCTAAACAACGTCCTTTATGAGTCTTTCGGAAATTTCGTCCTAGAATGTAAATACAGATAATTACTAAACACAATACATTGACTTTCCCTTAAATGCAATCGGTATTGATTTTCCTTTTGATGTATAAATATATTGATATCCATAAGCATTGAGTAAACCTCTTCCGTACATTTAAAATTATTGAGTAATGGTGAAAACGATATTCCAACTCTATCTTCTATTCTTGAAAATATTCTTTTTTGAAAAAATTTATCATTGTAAAAACGAGAAAGACATTCATCATTAAATAATAATCCAGACTTTTTCCATATTTATTAAAAATAAAAGTTCGCCAAGATAAGGTTTAAAATAATATCATTCGTTAATTTATCACCAATAGATAATCTTATACTATTATCTGTGATCTTTGAATAACCTAATGGGAAAGTATTTATTTTCATCCCATTTTCAATGACTTTATTTTTAAATAAATTAATATTATTAAAACCTCCTGAAAAGAAAATAAAATTATCTTGACTTATAGTTACATGAATATCATTTAGCTTTGATATCTTATCTATCATAACATCTCTATATTTTTTATATTTAGTATATTCGATATATTAATTTTACCTTCATTTATAATATCTAGAACTATCTCAAACAGAACTCAGGGAAATTTATTCAACACAAATTTCCCTCTCAGAAAAATAAAAATCCCAGCTTTCAGGCTATTATTTCCGGTTACTGTTTCTTAACCTGTTGCCACATTTGTTCCATTTCTTCCAATGTCGCCGCTTCTAAGGTTTGGCCTTGGTTCAGGATCAGTTTTTCTACTTCTCTAAATCGGCTCTCAAATTTATTGCATGCTTTTTGCAATGCAATTTCTGGTTTGTATCCGAGATGGCGAGATAAGTTCACAACAGCAAATAACAGATCGCCAATCTCTTCTTCCAGATGCTGTTGATCAACAACCGCCTGATGAGCTTCATCCATCACTTCGTCGATCTCTTCATAAACTTTGTCCAGCACCGGCCCCAAAGTATCCCAGTCAAAACCAACCGCAGCACAACGTTTCTGTATTTTATAAGCTTTCATCAATGCCGGCAGGCTTGCCGGAATGTCATCAAGCACCGAATGTAGATCTTTTTGCGCTCTTTCCTGCGCCTTACTTTTTTCCCAACCACTGATAGCCACATCACCGCTGATATCCTGCTGCTGACCGAAAATATGTGGATGGCGGCGCTCCAGTTTATCGCTAATCGCATTGCAGATATCATCAAAATCAAACAACTGCTGCTCTTTGCCCATTTCAGCATAGAACACCACCTGGAATAACAGATCGCCCAATTCTTCTTTTAGATCAGAAAAATCACCGCGCTCAATGGCATCAATGACTTCATAAGTCTCTTCTAATGTATAAGGCGCGATGGTTTTGAATGTCTGTTGTTTATCCCAAGGGCATCCCTGTTGAGGATGGCGCAACTGCGCCATAATCCCCAGTAACCGTTCTATACCCGTCATCTTTCAAGTTGCCTCTTTGTTGGCTGCACTCGCTCACCCCGGTCACATAGTTCGCTATGCTCCCGGGGATTCGCTCCCTTGCCGTCGCGATGCAGCTTGAAATCCATAGGGTATATAGCAAATGATTTCATTTTTTATCCAAATTTTCCTGCGGTCAGTTGCCATGAAGACGTTTGGCTTCAATAACATCCGGTAACTGATTGATTTTCGCCAAGATCCGCCCCAGTACTTGCAGGTTATAAATCTCAATATTCATATCGATGGTTGCAATCTGCTGTTTTATATCACTGCGGCTACTCACCCCAAGCACGTTCACTTTCTCATTCGCCAAGATCGTGGTGATATCACGCAATAATCCGCTGCGATCGTTCGCAACAACACGCACAATCAGTGAGTAACCACTGGAATAGCTCTCTCCCCAAACCGCATCCACCACCCTTTCCGGCGCATTCGCCTGCAACTCCGCCAACTGTTCACAATCAACCCAATGGATAGAGATTCCCCGACCACGCGTGATAAAGCCGACAATCTCATCGCCGGGAATTGGCTGGCAACAACGGGCAATGTGATGCATCAAATTACCCACACCTTCTACCACAATCCGCCCGTCATCTTTAGCAGAACTACGCTGTGGGTGTGATTTACTCTCTAAATTGCGAAGCGCTTCCCGATCTGCATCCTCTGCGGTGGTTTTCTTGAGTTTGCTTTGTAAGAAATTGACCAATTGGTTAATGCGGATATCACCAACCCCAATTCCCGCCAGTACTTCATCAAGTGTATGGACGTTATAACGGGCAATGAGCAGCTTTTCCGCCTCTTTTAGGCTGATATCCAAGTGTTCCAATTCGTTATCCAGCATCTGACGACCTGCGATAATGTTTTTATCCCGATCCTGTTTGCGGAACCAGTTATGGATTTTCGCCCGACCGCGGCTGGTGGTGACATATCCCAAGTTTGGATTTAACCAATCACGACTTGGGTTCGGATGTTTCTGTGTGATGATTTCAATCTGATCGCCCATTTGTAATTGATAGCTGAATGGCACAATGCGACCACTGATTTTCGCTCCAATACAACGATGCCCCACATCGCTGTGAATATGGTAGGCAAAATCCAGCGGCGTAGAACCGGTAGGGAGATCAATAACATCGCCTTTTGGTGTAAATACATATACCCGATCATCAAACACCTGGCTGCGAACCTCGTCCAGCATCTCACCAGAATCAGCCATCTCTTCCTGCCATGCGATCAGTTTACGCAGCCATGCAATGCGTCCTTCATATCCGGCACGACTGCCCGCCATTGCTCCCTCTTTATATTTCCAGTGGGCGGCTATTCCCAATTCCGCATCTTCATGCATCTGACGGGTACGGATCTGAATTTCCAATGTCTTACCACCCGGGCCAAGCACTACGGTATGAATGGATTGATAACCATTCGGCTTCGGGTTAGCAACATAATCATCAAATTCATCCGGCAAATGACGATAGTGAGTATGTACTATCCCCAATGCCGCGTAACAATCCTGCAAGCGTTCAACCACAATCCGCACAGCCCGAACATCAAACAGCTCATCAAATGCCAGTGATTTTTTCTGCATTTTGCGCCAAATGCTGTAGATATGTTTAGGACGCCCGTATATCTCAGTAGTGACGCCCTCCTTGAGCGTATACTTGCGTAATGTATTGACAAAGTGATCAATATACTGCTCACGATCAATTCGGCGCTCATGCAGTAATTTCGCAATTTTTTTATATTCATCAGGATGAAGATAACGGAAGCAGTAATCCTCAAGCTCCCATTTAAGTTGACCAATGCCTAGTCGGTTAGCGAGCGGCGCATAAATGTTGGAACACTCTTTCGCAGCCAGTACGCGCTCATCTTCAGTCGCCTCTTTAACTTCCCGCAAATGGGCAATCCGCTCTGCCAATTTGATAATGACGCAACGAAAATCTTCCACCATTGCCAGTAGCATCCGGCGAACATTATCAACCTGTACAGAGCAGATTGAATCGTGATGAGTGGCTTTTAACTGGCGAATAGCGTCCATTTCCATAACGCCTTTCACCAGATTGGTAATCACACTGCCAAACGCCTCGGTGACGGTTTGATCGTCAAGTAATTTAGCCTCCACCAACGGGAATAGTAGCGCAGCACACATGCTGTCGCTATCCATACTCAGCATAGATAGGATCTCAACCATCTCTACGCCACGCCATAATAGAAGTTCCGCATCAGGATGATTTTGCGCTTTTTCGTGACAATAACGCCAGGTTTTGGCTAATTTCTCACCCAATTGAAGATTCGCTACATTTAAACTAGCGATCCACCTGTTTACTGCAAACTCTCCCGCAGGGGTTAAATGAGCACTTCTTACCGCAACCATAATCTCTCCCGATTACTTCATAGCTTCTATCCAACCACGACCTAACGACTAAATAGCGCCATTGACTCCAGATGGCCTGTATGCGGAAACATGTCCAGCATCCGCACACTGATAATTTGATAGCCAGCCTCAAGCAGAATCTTACTGTCCCGCGCCAATGTTGTTGGATTACAAGAGACGTAGACCACTTTTTCCGGGGCTAATGCAACAATGTGTGACATGACTCCTGCCGCACCAGCACGCGCCGGATCTAATAAAACCTTGTTAAACCCCAGTTTCGCCCAAGGTTGCTGATGTATGTCGGTTTCCAGGTTCTCATGGCAGAAAGATATGTTATCCAAATTATTTAATCTGGCATTATATTGCCCATTAGCCACCAGCGTGGCAACCCCTTCGACTCCGACCACAGATTGCACTACGCGACCAATAGGTAAGGTAAAATTTCCCATTCCACAGAACAGATCGAGCACCCTGTCATTCGGTTGTAAATCGAGCCACTCTATCGCCTGAGCAACCATTTGTTGGTTCACCTGATCATTAACCTGAATAAAATCTCTTGGACTGAAAACTAGTTTCAGGCCGCCTACTTGATACCAAGGTTCCGGCGGTTGATTCAGGGATTCAAGTGAGGCTTCATCCGCCGCCAGATAGACAGCAACGTTATGTTGCACGGAAAATGTGCATAGTTTCTCTTTATCTTCCTGTTTCAAGGGATCAAGATGGCGCAATATGATCAATGGACCATTATCTGCGAGCACTAGTTCCACATGCCCCAACCGTTTAACCGCTTTCAAGTTATTCAGACACTGAGATAATGGCAGCAATAACTGTTCCAATTCAGGTCGCAAAACAGGGCACTCTTTTATAGCCACTAATTCATTGGATTGATTTTGACGAAATCCCATCACCAGTTGGCGCTGCTTTACTTGATAATGTAAGCCAAGCCTTGCCCGACGCCGATAACCATATTCGGGACCGAGAATCACCGGCTTGGCGGAAACTGTTACACCAGTTTCCCGTCTAATCAGATGTTCGAGGACGCTGGCTTTACTCTCACGTTGTAAATCAAGCGCAACATGTTGTTGCTGACAACCGCCACATACTCCAAAATGCGGGCAACGGGGATTTACCCGATATGGACTGTCAGATAGACGCTTAACCAACTTTGCTTTTGCAAACTGGCGCTTCTCTTCCGTTAGTTGTACCTGTGCTTGTTCACCGGGCAATAATCCGGCGACAAAAATAGTTTTACCCTGATGGCGAGCTACGCCCTGCCCTTGGGCATCCAGATTATCAGCAGTAACTGTGATGATATGTCGATTTACTGTTCGGCGATTGGGGGAATAAAATTGCACCATGATTCTTACGGACTATGAATTATTAAGTTCTTATTTTCCCACAATGGACGATTATGACCAAATATAGCTTACGCACCCGCATGATGAGCCTGATCCTGGTTCCCATTTTACTGGTTGGCATGTTTTTCAGTATCTCATTCCTCTGTTATCACTATCGTGAACTGAAAAATCAAATTGTTCGATCTGGGATCAGTATTATTGAACCCCTTTCCATCGCCAGTGAAATTGGCATAAACCTGCACAACCGTGAACGTGTCAACTCATTGATAACCCGGCTTCATCGCAGAAATTCTGAGATAGTTCGGGCGATTGCCATTTTTAATGATGATAATCAGCTATTTGATATATCAAACTATAAATACAATGCAGCTCAACTACAGATCTCGCCAGATATGCCGCTGCCAACCACCCTGACAAAAACGGAGGTTAAAAATAGTATTATTTTACGCATACCCATTATTTCAGAACACTATTTGTCCCAGAATCAGCAACATGCCGACGCCCCATCTTTACATCCGATTGGTTATATCGCTATTGATCTCGATTTACGGTCCGCTCACTTACAGCAATATAAAGAAATCGTTATTTTTATATTACTATTACTCATCTGCCTCGGTTGGGCATCGCTGTTCGCCTACCATTTGGTTCGTAAGATCACCAAGCCTATCAGCGATATCGTCAGTACTGTCGATAGAATTCGCCAAGGACAATTAAATAGCCGTGTCAATGGGAAATATTTTGGTGAATTGGATACACTGAAAAATGGCATTAACGCAATGGCCAAATCGCTTTCCAGCTATAAAGAAGAGATGCAAAACGATATTTATCAGGCAACGTCAGATCTTCGGGCAACAATGGAGCAATTCGAAATTCAGAATGTTGAGCTGGCAATAGCGAAAAAACGCGCTCAAGAAGCAGCCAGAATAAAAACGGAATTTCTGGCAAACATGTCTCATGAATTACGCACACCACTTAATGGCGTCATTGGCTTCACCCGCCAAGCATTGAAAACACCTTTAACAATACAGCAAACTGAATATCTGTATATTATCGAGCGTTCCGCTAATCATCTACTGAACATTATCAATGATATACTGGATTTTTCACGGCTTGAAGCGGATAAATTGGTATTGGAAAACATTCCATTCCTGCTACAAGATACGATTGATGAAGTTATGGTGTTACTGACACTCAGCGCCAAAAGTAAGAATATTCAGCTAACTCACCATGTTGATCCCCAAATACCGAATCTGGTCGTAGGCGACCCTACACGCCTCCAGCAAATATTCACCAATATCATCGGTAACGCGATTAAATTCACTGACCAAGGTTCTGTGGAGATAAATATCAATCTGCTACAACAGAAGCACCATAAAATTAATTTAGAGATTACGGTCAGCGATACAGGTATTGGTATCAGCCCTGAACAGCAACCTCATCTATTTCAGGCTTTTCATCAAGCAAATGCCAGCATTTCCCGCCGTTATGGCGGCACCGGCCTCGGTCTGGTTATTACACGGAAACTGATCCAAGAAATGGGCGGAAATATCAGTTTTACCAGTGAGCCGAAAAAAGGTTCTGTTTTCCGTTTTGATTTATGGCTAGGAAAAAACGATTTCATTCTAACCGGCTCGGTTGTGCCACAAAAGACGCTTATCCATCCCCCACGTTTACCGATGACCGTCATGGCCGTTGACGATAATCCAGCTAACCTCAAACTAATAGGCTCATTACTGGAAGAAATCGTGGAAAAAACCGTGCTATGTAGCAGTGGAGAAGAAGCTTTGCAGTCAGTAACCGCTCACCATTTTGATGTTATTCTGATGGATATTCATATGCCAGGTATGGATGGCATCTGTGCTTCCGACCGCATCCACCAGCTACCGCAACACCGCAGTACGCCGATCATTGCGGTTACAGCCTATACTTGCCGACCAAAGAGCGATACAGATCAATCGCCATTTGAGGATTTCCTGACCAAACCTCTTGATGAAGATCGCCTGAGATCGATGTTAAATCGCTACGTCAAAATGCCAAAATCACAACATATTAACTGGTCATTAGCGTTACAACAGGCAATTGGAAAAGAACAGCTAGCTATGGACATGCTGCAAATGTTGGTAGATTTACTACCAACGATTAAAACAATCACAGAAAAAGTTTTATCAGGGGAAACGGTGGAAGATTATCAGCAGCAGATCCATAAACTACACGGTAGCTGCTGTTATAGCGGCGTGCCGCAACTTAAAGCCCTCTGCCAATTAATTGAACAACAATTACAACAAGGCGTTCAATTAACAGATATAGAACCCGAATTGTTGGAACTAGCAGATGAAATTGATCATGTCCTTACCGCCGCTAAAAAAATATTGAGTAGCGGCGAGAACATCAATTGCACACAATAAATTTGCGATACTCTTCATAAGCATAATTATCTGTCATGCCACTGATGTAATCCTGAATAAGACGAGCGCGATAATAGAACTCCATCAGCTCTTTTTCAGCTTGATCAGTGGCAACAATTTTCTCCACAGCTTCACCATAAGCGAGACGATGCTTAGTGGAAAGTTTGTGTAGCAGCCGGGTTTCCATGAAATAATCTTTGTGGAAATTGTTTTGGTTCAGTTCCATAAAATGCTGACGGGGCATTTTCAATAACGGATAATAAAAATCCAATAACCCATTGATGATTCGGTATCCCTGCAACTCTAATTTTTCAATCTCTGGATGATTAAACACTCTCTTACAAGCAATGTTTTTCAATGTTCTAAGCAACCGATGCTCCTCGCTCTTATCTTCAAGTAGCGCTTGATTAAATGAACCCTCAAAAACAGCCGGCAGATGATCAATAAAACGACGAGCAGTGTAAGGCACAAGTTTGCCGGTAATATAAACCCGCAGATACATAAAAAATTGGTCCTGCTGACTTCGACGTAATTCATTACCGTGAATTCCCTTGTACGCCTTTCTGACCGTTACGTCGAATAGATCCCCGGTCCGATGACCGCCATTTTCTTGCCACTCCTGTTCCAAATATCCCATCAGGGTATCGACGTTGAAAATCGCTTTTTCAACAGCATCATCCAAATCAGCAATGCAATAAGAGATATCATCTGCGGCTTCCATAATATAAGTCAGTGGGAAGCGACAAAATTCACCCATTTTAAGCTCACGGCGTAATTCGCGCACAAAATGCGCTTCCGACCAATAAAAACCCGGTTTTTTCATCAAGTAATTAAATTGATTTGGTGTTTCTTCAAGACGAAAAGCAGGACAAGTATATTTTAGAATACAGCCAACTTGGGCATAAGTCAGATTGAGTTTTAATAAGCTATGCACCATTCGGATAGCTTGAGCATTCCCTTCAAACTGACACAGATCTTTACGCAACTGGCGACGAAAGCGATCTTTTTTCACATCGCCACACAAACGCAATGCGGATATTTCACATTGATCTTCCCGCTTAATATTTTCCAGGGAAAAATTAAGGTCGAGTTTTCTGGCAAACCAATCTTTAATTGCCGCTTCACCAAAATGACCAAATGGCGGATTACCAATATCGTGCATTAAACAAGCCATTTCAATCAAACTTTCAAATGATAATAGCCGTTTGTCCAGCCCGTAATCGGCCAGCAAATTACGCGTTCTCAATTCATTAATAATCGTTTTTGAAATATGGCGTCCAACCTGTTGCACTTCTAATGAATGCGTCAAGCGACTGCGGACAGCGGCATTATTTTCCAGCGGAAAAACCTGTGTTTTCTGCTGTAAACGGCGAATAGCCGCTGAATTCATAATCCGCCCACGATCGCTTTCAAACTGGCGAATAACCTGTTCTTCATCATTAGGATCAATATGATACTGACGGTATTTACGCTGATAGTTAAGCTTCTGACTAAAGTCTATCCCGGACATTTATCCCCCGACTTGTGAGATAGCACTGTTTTACATCACAGATTATCTGATTGTTCCGAATTCAATGTTAAACTCAAACACGAGATGATTTTATATGATTAATTAATCAACAGCGAGTATGACATCATGAAAGTAGGCGTGATAGGTGCTATGGAGCAAGAAGTGACTTTACTGCGCGATCAAATTGAAGATTGCCAAACACTGTCACGAGGTGGTTGCGAAATCTATACCGGTAAGCTCAACGGCGTGGAGATCGCACTGTTAAAATCCGGTATTGGTAAAGTTTCTGCCGCAATTGGTACAACTTTGCTGCTTGAACATTGTCAACCTGATGTGATTATTAACACTGGATCAGCCGGCGGCCTTGATCCGAAGCTACAAGTCGGTGATATCGTGGTATCCAGCGAAGTTCGCTATCATGACGCTGATGTCACCGCGTTTGGTTATGAACCCGGTCAAATGGCGCAATGTCCTCCGGCTTTTGTGGCGGATGACCAACTCATTGCTCTGGCGGAAGAGTGTATTCGTTCACTGAATCTGAACGCAGTACATGGACTGATTTGCAGCGGTGATGCCTTTATTAATGGCGCGGAACCACTGGCGCGTATCCGGGCGACGTTCCCACAAGTGACCGCGGTAGAAATGGAAGCCGCAGCGATAGGGCATGTCTGCCACCAATACAACACTCCGTTTGTCGTTGTGCGTGCTATCTCCGATGTGGCAGATAAAGAATCTCATATCAGCTTTGATGAATTTCTTGCCGTGGCAGCCCGTCAATCTACATTGATGGTCAACGCAATGCTGACAACGCTGAGTAAAGATAAATAATATATTACTGACACGCCCTGATTAATATTTTCGGGCGTGTTTGCCGGCAACATATTTCATGTTTTAAAGAGCGCACATCGATGAAATGGATAAAAAGCACGGGTTCAATTGGATTATTGCTTTTACTGTTTCTCGGTAGTTTCAGCCATTTTCTGTATGCCACTCCCTTACGAGTAATCAGTTTATCTCCGTCAACCACTGAATTAGCCTACGCCGCCGGGTTAGGTGACAATCTAATTGCCGCCAGCGCCTACTCTGATTATCCCCCTCAAGCCCGTAAACTTGAGCAAGTGGCTAACTGGCAAGGCGTCAATCTGGAACGCATAATTACTCTTAAACCTGATCTGATTCTGGCATGGCGCGGAGGTAATCCCCAACGTCCACTGGAACAACTTGCTGCTTTTGGCATTAAAATCTTTTATTCCGATCCCTCCACCACCGAACAGATAGCGCAGGATTTAGAACGGCTCGCTGAATATAGTCCTCACCCAGAAAAAGCAAAAAAATCCGCGACTGAACTTCGTCAACGATTTGCCAATTTGCAACAAAAATATGCCGCTACTACAACCCCCAAACCGGTCTTTTTACAATTCGGCGCTTATCCTCTGTTTACCGCTTCAGGACATACCCTGCAAAGCGAAGTGCTTTCAATTTGTGGCGGCAGAAATATTTTTGCCGACAGCCCCGTCCCTTGGCCCCAAGTCAGTCGGGAACAAGTACTCATCAGGAAACCTGAGATAATTGTTATCAGCGGCGGGCAGGAACAGGTCAGATTAATTGAAAATTTCTGGCATCCACAATTGCGGGCCAAAGTGATTACATTACATGAAGATTGGTTTCACCGCGCGGGACCGCGCATCATTCTGGCAGCCGAACAGCTATGCCGGCAATTGAACGATGATGGTTCCTGATAAATCAGAATCAGTTAAAGGATGACAGGAATATCCCGCAAACAGGTCATGTTATATTCACAGACCTACCGCGGGAAATCGCCCGGAATTAGATACTGAAAGAAGAACCGCAACCGCAGGTTGTCTTCGCATTAGGGTTGGTGACGATAAAACGTGAACCTTCCAAACCTTCGGTATAATCCACACAACCACCTACCAAATATTGCAGGCTCATCGGATCAACAACCAACTCCACCCCCTGCTTCTCAATGGTCATATCACCTTCATTTATTTGATCATCAAAGGTAAAACCATACTGGAAGCCACTGCATCCTCCACCGGTGATATAAACCCGTAAACGCAAGTTTGGGTTTTCTTCATCCGAAACCAAGATTTTCACTTTGTTAGCGGCAGCATCCGTAAACTGCAAAGGTAATGCGATATCATCGCTCATCATTTTTACTCCAGACTGGAACCCGGCAAAGATATTTAGAAGACAACAAAAATCTGCCGATCATTAATAACTCGGATTATCCAATACCTGATTGGTTCGTTCAAGTTTTGTCATTTTGACAACACACCAACCGCCAAAAAATTATCACACCTGTAGCTTACTATTGCCAGCCTGTTACGATAGCCCCAAAGGACATTAAGCCGTCACTATAGTTAAATCCTTAGTCAATCAATTAGCAATAAGAAGGAAAAATATTGATTTATCATCATGATTAGTTACTTTATTGAATATTTTTCAAAGTAATCACATGGAGTTCCTATGCGAAAAATGTTACCACTGATGCTTGTTGCCGCGCTGGCAAGCTGTGCTACTCATAGCAAACAAGCCGATATTGACAGCTATACCGCGAAAAAAATTAATGAAGTTATAGACAACCAGGTAAAACCGGGAAATAAAGATAATCCAGGTGAAATAATAAAAAACGTCTCTTATCAATTACTGGGCACACCTTATGCCGCAAACAAACTTATTGGTTCCCCGACTGAACCCGAAAAATTAGTGATAGATTTTAGCGGGTTAGACTGTTTTACTTTCCTTGATTATGTAGAATCGCTAAGGAAATCCAGCGACCAAAATGATTTTGTAAAAAATCTCATCCAGACAAGATATATCGACGGAAAGATTAGCTTTTTGCAAAGAAAACACTTCTTTACAGATTGGTCAACCAGAGAAAAATTAAATGCCAAAGATGTAACAGATGAAATAAGTTCTTCTTACATAACAATCACAAAAAACCTGAATAAAAAGGCTGATGGTAGCGAATATATCCCCAGACTGGGTGTCACCAAAAGAGAGATCAAATATATTCCAGGTGATAAGGTCAATGATGCCGTTATTAAGAACTTAAAAACGGGCGATTATATTGGGATATATACCCATCTTGCCGGGCTGGATGTCACACATACCGGGATTTTTATTATGACGGATCATGGCCCAATGCTGAGGAATGCATCCTCACTTGCTGCGAATAAAAAAGTTGTCGATTCACCATTTCTTGATTACGTAAAGAATAAACCCGGAATTATCGTTCTAAGAGCATTATAATCCGTGGGGCAAACGGCAAATCCACTTAAAACTAGATTCAGGAGCCTTTCATGAGCCAATCCGACATCCTCTATTCTCAGGCAAAGCAACTTATTCCCGGCGGCGTCAACTCTCCGGTACGTGCATTTAATGGCGTTGGCGGTACTCCGCTGTTTATCAAACATGCTGATGGCGCTTATCTCTATGATGTTGATGGTAAAGCCTATATCGATTATGTCGGTTCCTGGGGGCCAATGGTGCTGGGACATAACCACAGCGCTATCCGCAATGCCGTTATCAAAGCCGCAGAACAAGGGTTGAGTTTTGGCGCCCCCACTGCCGCCGAAGTGGAAATGGCGCAATTGGTGACTGAACTGGTGCCATCGATGGATATGGTGCGCATGGTTAACTCAGGCACCGAGGCGACCATGAGTGCTATCCGTCTGGCTCGTGGTTATACCAACCGCGATAAGATCATCAAATTCGAAGGTTGCTATCACGGCCACGCTGATTGTTTGCTGGTGAAAGCCGGTTCTGGCGCGTTGACCATCGGCCAACCAAACTCGCCAGGGGTTCCGGTTGATTTCGTTAAACATACACTGACCTGTACCTATAACGACTTAAATTCAGTCAGAAAAGCGTTTGAACAATATCCCGAAGAGATCGCCTGTATTATTGTCGAACCTGTCGCCGGTAATATGAACTGCGTACCGCCACAACCAGAATTCCTACCCGGTCTACGCGCGTTGTGTGATGAGTTCGGTGCTTTGTTGATTATCGATGAAGTGATGACCGGTTTTCGCGTCGCCCTATCCGGCGCACAATCTTATTACGGTGTCGAACCCGATATAACTTGCCTTGGCAAAATCATTGGCGGCGGTATGCCCGTTGGCGCTTTCGGCGGGCGTTATGAAGTGATGGAGAAATTAGCGCCAATTGGCCCTGTTTATCAGGCAGGAACCCTATCCGGCAACCCGATTGCAATGGCGGCCGGCCTTGCTTGTCTAAAAGAAGTGTCTCAACCCGGCGTTCATCAACGCCTGACTGAACTAACAGATAATCTGGCTGCTGGCCTGACGAAAGCAGCAAAAGAGGCTGGCATTCCTTTGGTAATCAACCATGTTGGCGGGATGTTCGGTATTTTCTTTACTGATGCAGAAACCGTCACTTGCTATCAGGATGTGATGAATTGCGATATTGAGCGCTTTAAACATTTCTTCCACCTGATGCTTGATGAAGGGGTTTATTTAGCGCCTTCCGCATTCGAAGCGGGTTTTATGTCTATTGCTCATACCGATGAAGATATTCAGCGTACTGTTGACGCGGCCGCCCGCTGCTTTGCTAAGTTGAAGTAATTTCTTTGTTTTCAAATAATAGCGCCGTATTTTTACGGCGCTCACTCTTTCCATCCTTCGAATGGGTCACAAGATTGTTCTTGCTGACACCGCTCTTCTTTACTCAGAAAATCATTGGGTATAGTTGTTCCCTTCAATGCCGCAAAAAATCCGCCCCAGTCGTGTGGTTTACAGGATAGTATTACATCTCCTGTCTTAGGATCTTTTCGAATAAAAACTTTATCAGAATCAAACCGATAAGCTGCCGGCAGGCGTACCGCTTGACTCTTCCCATCCATAAACAATTTAGCTTTATGGCTCATACAACCTCTTGATATTGACTGGAATATCCCAAATCCTATCACAGATCTTGATACATAAATCAAAAGAGATTTGACAATCATAAACTGATAAATCAATTTGATGTAACACTCACCGCTACGATTGCTACTGAAATATCGTAACTTGAATCATAGGCTCAGCGCCGTTTTAGTGGATGTATAATTAAGCTAGAAGCTGAAGGGAACAAGTTGAGGTATCCGACTACAGAGCCGCTAAGAGACGGGCTATTTCAACTGAGAGTAGGCAACAAAGACATCACCAGAACAATTTTTGCTTATGCCAAGGGAAGAAGAATTTATATACTTCGCACATTTATAAAGAAAACCCCGAAGACTCCACCGGCAGAAATCAAACTAGCATTACAAAGATTAGAGGAAATGACAGATGAAAGTTAAGGGTATTCCATTTTCAGAAGTGAAGGCGCAAGCCCTCTCATCCCCCAAAGCTCAAGCCGCTTATGAAGCAGCTAAACAGGAAGAAAAACTCTACGAACTAATCCAAAGCATGAAACAGAAAGCAGGTATTAATAGTTCACAGTTAGCCGAACGACTAGGAATTACCCCACCGGCAGTAGCTAAGGTTGAAAAAAACCCAATGAAAGCAAGTATTGCAACACTTGAACGCTATGCAGCAGCTTGTGGAGTAAACCTCAAAATTACTATCGCATAATACGTTAATCCCAATACCTGATATCTTAATCAAACTTTATGGTAAAGATATCGGGTAATCTGACCAAAGTTATAAACATTATCTGGGGATTGCTCAGGCACAACAGATAAAATTACCTATGTCAGCTTTATTAATATTACTTTCTATGTGAGAAACTATCAGCAACTTAACTCCTATATATTCCGCTACTTAAACGCGTGTGATGATAATCTTGTATTCAATCCCATCATATACGGCGGCATATTCGGACTCAGATGTCACGATTAGCCTCATCCCTGAGGCCAATCTCTTTATGTTTCAGAAAAATTCAGTCATAAAACTGGCTGATACTCTCTTTTTCTTGACCGGATACGATGACGTTTAGCAGTCGTTCATAATATGTAGCCATCCTATCAATGACTGCTTCTGTATACAGTTCCGGATTGTAATGGAGTTCACAACTGATATTTTGCGGCATGTATAAGAAATTCATCCCAAGTGATTCAAAGGGAATTATTTCGGTATCTATCACTTCCACATCAAGATTTGGCAATGATAATTTTTCATCTTTAGACACGTCGATAAAATCATAGAAATTTTGTGCATCCAAATAGTTAAACAGAACGTTAAATATACCCTCCCTCGCCTTTTCTCCCACCACGTCAATCACGACAGACATGTGGATATTAGAATTCTCTATGGCGCGATGAATAGACTGGCTAACCTGCTTAATAATTCCTTGTAGGCTCATTTCCTTATTGATATTGGATTTTACTATCAAGTCACCCAAGAATAATCCTATTGTTTGATGGCTTTCTATGCGAGTTCGGTCAGCTTTTGGCGAGGTGACAATATGTTGTGATTCACCAGAGTGCATAAAAAGAGAAGTGTGGAACAAAGCCATAAATAACATATAAGGTGTGATTTTATGAGTTTCACAATATTGCAAAACAGCTTTATCCAGCGAATCAGGTATTTTGATATGACGGGCATGAAACCGATATTTTGAAGCCAGATGTTTTCTGAAAGAAACTGGAAAATCGCGTTCTGGCTCAACATCAGCAAATTGTTGTTGCCAGAATTTAATTTGTTTTTTAGCTGCCTCAGTCGCATGGATTTCTTGCAACTCATAAACATAACCAGAATATTGCATGGCAACGGGTGGCAATGTGTTTTCTTGCCCCTGTGAATAAGCGGTATATAACTGTTTAAACTCATTCATAATGATATTGATAGACCATCCATCGGAGATAATATGGTGTACATCAATCAATAATACCGTGATTGTTTCCGAAACAGGCAGTAGGAATGTCTTGATTAACGGGCCATTATAAACATCAAAAGGTGTTCTTAATTTCTCTTCCCAGAGCTTGTTAATTCCAATAATAATTTGTTCTCTCTCGATTCCTCTTGGTAACGCTTCAATAACTTGAAGATTGATTTTCATATTGTTATCAGGCTGCATGAAAATCTGCTCATTTTCTTGATAAAACTTAAAACGTAAACTTTCATGTCGTTCCAAGATGGTATTTAAACTTTTTTCCAACGCACTGTGATTCAGTTCTCCCTCCATCAGCAAAGTAACGGGTACGTGGAAACTGTCCTCCAACAACGCTTCTTGAACAAAATACCAATACATTTTCTGACAATATGAAATAGGCATTTTTCCATCAAATATATTGTGATCAGATATATTGTGAGTTGTCTTTGGTGCGGATATTTCATGCTTATGACTGTGACGAATCACACTTGCAATCTGAGCAATAGTTGGATTCGCAAACAACTCATGCATACTGAAATGATTGGTTAACGTATTTCTTATAGCAGCGGTTATTTTAACTGCTAAGAGTGAATGACCACCGAGTGAGAAGAAATTATCATAAATACCAATTTGATTAATTTTTAGATGTTCTTGCCATAACTGACAGAGTTGTTCCTCGATTTCATCTCTCGGCGCGATATAAGCCTGACGACGTAAGTCATTTTCATCTGGAATAGGCAACGCTTTTTTATCCACTTTATTGTTTAAATTCAGTGGAATACGTTCCAATGGGATATAGAGACTGGGCACCATATAGTCAGGCAGTTGTTTTTTCAAGGCGGATTCCAGTAGCTCTGCAAGTTCTCCTCTAATAGCAGGAAGTCGCAGATAATCAGCTAAATGCGTTTGGCTGTAATCTGCATTAAAAGCGGCCGCTTTCTCCGCCAGCCAATTCGTACTCGGGCAAACATAAGCAATGAGTTTCCTCTCCTCGCTGTCATGACCATCAGCGATCACGACAGCATTACTTAAAATCTCCTGCCCCGCCAGCACAGACTCGATTTCCCCCAATTCAATGCGATGGCTGCGAATTTTAACCTGCGAATCCCGGCGGCCAATGAATTCCAACTCACCTTCCGGCGTCCAGCGGACTAAATCACCCGTACAGTAAAGTCGGTCTGCCGGGTTGGTACTGAAAGGATCTCGGATAAACTGTTTTTCTGTGATATCCGGTGCATTACGGTAACCGCGTGCCAGTTGAATGCCGCCGATATGCAGTTCCCCGACAGCCCCAATAGGCGCCAGATTACCGTCAGCATTCAGGATACGCATCACAGTATTCGGCAACGGTTTTCCAATCGTCACTCGCTTATCGGCTGTTAATAAGGCGGAAGTCACAATCGAAGTACATTCTGTTGGGCCATAAACGTTAAACAGCTTTCTGCCCTGCGACCACTGCGCGGCAATATGCGGCGCCACCGCTTCCCCTGCCAGCAACAAGGTTGAAACTGTGCGCCATTTGTTGAAGTCCAAGTGAGGCAACAGCGCAGGTGGGAGTACGGCATGGGTAATGTGGTGTTTTTCAACTATCTCATCCAACCATTCAGGCGAGCGGCGATGTGTTTCTGAAATCAAATACAGTGTGGCGCCATAGGCCAGAGTCATTGCCATTTCCAACACTGCGGCGTCGAAACTCCAGGAAGCAAACTGCAACCCGCGAATATCAGCATCCGCACCGAATAACGAGGCTTGTGCTTGCGCCAGATTCACCCACCCCTTGTGCTCCAGCATCGCTCCCTTTGGCCGGCCGGTAGAGCCAGAGGTATAAATGACATAGGCCAGATGATTTTCTGTCAGGGGCATTGAACGATGAACGATATTGTCGGTGGGCAGGTTTTGCACATATGACTGTACTGTTTCGGCATCCAGACAGATAACACGTTGCTGACTGACAGGTAATTTATCAACCAGCGGTGTTTCGGTCAGGATAAATTCAGCCCCGCTGTGCTCCAGCATGTATTGCAGGCGGGCTTGCGGATAACTGGCATCCAAAGGCACATAAGCGCCACCGGCTTTGAGGATGCCCAGCAGTGCAATCACCGTTTGCAACGACCGGGGAAGGCAAATTGCAACCAGAATATCTGGCTGGATACCCTGCTCAATCAGGTAATACGCCAATTGATTGGCCTGAGCATTAACCGCCTGATAACTTAAGCTTTCCTCACCAAAAACCAGCGCGGTTTTTTCAGGATTCAGTGCCACTTGTTCTTCAAACAACTCATGGAAGCAGCGCCCTTGTGGGTAATGGTTCTGTGGCCCATTTAATTCATGCAGTAAGGTATGCTTTTCAGCTTCTGACAATAATGGGAGTTCATGAATGGAGGGCGCTTTATTTACTGAATCATCTGTCATTACCTCAACAATGCCAGAAAGCAAGGTTGCGTAATTGGCGATAAATCTTTCAATGGTACTGCTATAAAACAGACTGGTATTTGAAATCCATACTATAGATAATTCACCTGTCTGCTCTTCTTCAAAAACATGAATTTCCAAATCAAACCGGGTTGTTCTAAATAAATTATCTCCGAGTTCAATAATATCATCCTGTCCCAGTATTGCTTCACGTCGGTTATTCTGTACTGCAAACATGATTTGGAAGATGGGATTATGGTTTAGGTTTCGTTCCGGGCTGAGCTTTTCCACCAACATCTCAAATGGCAAATCTTGATGTTCGTAAGCATCCAGAATGGTACGGCTGTTTTGCTTTAATAATTCACTGAACGTCGGCTGACCAGATAAATCTGTTCTGATAACCAATGAATTAACAAAAAAACCGATCAGAGGTTCAATATCAGGATGTTGTCTGCCAGCAATAACGGTTCCAACCAGAATATCTTTTTCATTACTATAGCGGCTCAGCAATACGGCAAAAGCCGTTTCCAAGAACATAAATAGTGTAACTTTATGCTTGGCACATAATGCTCTGATTGCCTGGGTAAGATGTGCTGAAATGCGCTGTAGATGAAGCCGCCCCTCGATATTTTGTTTTTCCGGACGTGGATTATCCAGCGGTACACGGTGGACGGATGAAATTCCGGCTAACTGATTCTGCCAGTATGTCAGTTGTTTTTTCAGCACATCATCTTGCAGCCAACCCTGTTGCCACTGGGCATAATCGGCATATTGAATTCTCAGCGGCGGTAGCGGATTTGCCTCACCCTGACAATAAGCTTTGTATAACGTGAAAAACTCATGGAGAAATATTGCCATCGACCAGCCATCGAAGGCGATATGATGTATCGTATAAATAATAAGATAATCATCTGCTGCCAATTTTATTAACCGGATGCGCAACATCAGGTCCGCGCTAAGGTTAAAAATCAGATTCTCTTCTTCCTTACTAAGTTGTTTTACCTGATCGTTTTTTTCAGTTTCAGACAACGCAGATAAATCATGATGTGTAATCGGTAAATCATAATCAGCGGCAATAAATTGCCGCGGTTCGTTATTGATGATTTTAAAATAGGTACGCAGGACTTCATGGCGTTCAAGTAATGCCTTAACGGCTGATTCAAACGCCTTTATGTTAATGAATTCCCGCAGCCTGAAATCCCCCATACAGTTATATTGGGGACTTCCTCCATCCAGTTGATCAATAAACCATAGTCGTTGTTGAGCAAATGAAAGCGGATAATGTTCCGCTTTGCCATCACGCTGAATATCTTGCAAAAAGTGATGAGTTTGCTCTTCTGAATCGAGCTGGTTCAGAAAATCAATCAACTCCTGTTTATGTTGTTTCCATTCACTGAGCAAGGCTGGTGGAATACTGCCGCAGCTAGTCTCGTATTGTAAACGGTTATCAGTAACGAACAGAGTAATTCCCTGCTCTAAAGACTCATTAATAATTCGCGCGGCATTTCTCATATCTCACCCTTCAATAGTTCTTGCGCTGTCTCTTTCCCAGCCTGGAAATGTTTTCTTTTTTCTTTGATAAGATGAATAGTGACAATCTGTGATAGCTGCTCAAGTGTCGGGTGTTCAAAAACACTTCTCAACGGAACTTCTATTTCTAATTCGTTACGTATTGAACTAATAAGGCGGGTTGCCTGTAGTGAATGTCCACCCAATGTGAAGAAATTGTCATAGATGCCAACTTGACTGACATTCAATAACCGCTTCCACAACTGACCGATCTTAATTTCCATTTCATTTCTTGGCGCCACATAATTCTGTCGGCGTAAATCGTCTTCATTTGGGATCGGTAATGCTTTTTTATCCACTTTATTATTCAACGTGAGTGGCATTCGTTCCAAAGGAATATAGAGACCTGGAACCATATATTCTGGCAATTGTTGTTTCAGTGCGGATTCGAGTAATTCTGAAAGTTCCCCACTAATGGCCGAAATCTGCGGATAATTAGCTAAATGGGTTTGATTATAGTCAGTGCGTGCTTGTACCGGTGGTAACTCTCCACGACTAAAAATCACATCCAGCAAATCAGATTGCTGTTGTGACCACGTGACGCCGCATTGATAACCACATTGTTCAGCGTATTGCAGTAAGGATTCGAATTCCTGAACCTGTTGTAATGCCTGTGGGGAGAAACTGCCGGCATTTTCTGGTGGCGTGATCATCTGATTGGCTGACCAGTGACGCAGCCCTTCTGCCAAAGTGAGGTCATCTTTAATTCTGGCGTTGGGGATACCTGAAACACCTAATATATCCTCTGCGCCCATCTGCAATAAATTACGCAGACTTTCAAAAGAATCGAAATTATGCCAATTTAACAGTAATTCATGACAAGATTTGGTGTTTTCATCGCTTTTGTGCAATATGACATCGTAACGATAACGCAACATTTCATTGTCGCCGATGCCACGTTTAACCAAAATATCAACCCGGCCAATTTCAGGGTAACGCTCCGGTAATTGAGCGAAATAAGTTGGACTAAGTAAAAACTCGGGTTCTTGTTGTAAACGCCGCTGAATACGATTCGCCAGCGCTCCTACCTGAATACGCTGCCCGTTAAGATGACTTTGCTCTATCGCTGTAGCATGGGCGGTTAATAGATCTAAGTTGCAGATATCTCCCAGCAAAATTTTCCCACCCGCTTCAACCGCCGGAATTAACTGTTCAAGTACTTTTTCCAGATATTGAACATTGGGAAAATATTGGACAACAGAGTTAATCACGACAGTATCAAATTCATCAGCACTCAATGTTCCTAAGTTGAGTGCATCTCCTCTTCTGAGCTGCACATGTGACCAGCCACGTTGTTGCAGAATGTGTTGATGCCGATTTAAAACCTCTGCCGAAATATCGGTCGCCACCACTGATTCACACTGTTCAGCATAGCGATACAGTAATAATCCGGTACCACAACCGATTTCCAGTAAGCGATGAGAATGCAGGGCTTTAATCCTGTGCATGATTCCTGCTAACCATTCTTCCATTTGCTCAAGGGCAATCGGCTGTTCAGTATAGCTGTTCATCCAGCCGCCAAAATCACTGTCTGATGCGACTGCATTACTGCTATTTTTTTTCTGAGTACTCTCTTTTTGAGTACTATCCGTTATAGGTTGACGGTACTGCTCATCAAAAATTTCTGTCCAGTTCTCAACGCTGCTTGCGTTAAACTCAACCGCTTTTTCACCTAACCACTCTGTACTTGGGCAAACATACGCAATGAGTTTTTTATCTTCATCTTGACCATAAGCGATCACAACAGCACTGCTTAAAGCATCATGCCCGGACAAAACTGTCTCGATTTCACCCAACTCTATACGGTGACTACGGATCTTAACCTGAGAGTCAACACGGCCGATAAATTCTAACTGACCATCCGGCGTCCAGCGCACTAAATCGCCGGTTCGATAAAGCCTGTTTTCCCTGCCATCCGTTACATGTGAACTGAATGGATCTCGGATAAACTGCCTTGCTGTGATTTCCGGTGAGTTTCGGTAACCACGTGCTAACTGAACGCCGCCAATATACAGTTCCCCGATAACGCCCATCGGAGCCAAATTACCTTCCGGATCAAGAATACGCATCACAACGTTAGGCAACGGTTTTCCAATCGTAATCTTCTCGTCAGTGAGTAACGCTGTGGTGACAATGGATGTACATTCTGTCGGGCCATAGACGTTAAACAGTTTTCTATTCTGTGACCAACGAACAGCAATCTGCGGTGGTACTGCTTCACCCGCCAAAAACAAAGTTGAGACAGAACGCCACTTATTAAAATTCAGATGAGGAAGCAATGCGGGTGGTAGTACAGCATGGGTTATCTGATGTTTTTCAACCACTTCATCCAGCAATTCAGGGGAACGCCGTTGGGTTTCAGAAATCAAATAGAGTATTGCGCCATAGGCCAATGTCATAGACATCTCTAAGATCATGGCGTCAAAACTCCAGGAGGCAAACTGCAACACCCGACAATGTGAGTCAATGCCAAATAAATCTGCTTGCGAGAATGCCAGATTAACCCACCCTTTATGTTCCAGCATCACCCCTTTCGGTTTACCGGTAGAGCCGGAAGTATAAATCACATAAGCCAGATGATTTTCCGTGAGCGGAAATGGACGCTCAGTAATATTATCCGTAGGCAGATGTTGTAGCTGAGACTGTACTGTCTCTGTATCCAGACAAATCACTTTCTGCTGGCTAATTGGCAGTTTTTCAACCAAGTGAGTTTCGGTCAGGATGAATTCGACTTCACTGTGATCCAACATATATTGGAGGCGGGCTTTCGGATAACTGGGGTCTAACGGTACATAAGCGCCACCCGCTTTAAGAATACCCAATAATGCCACAACCGCTTGCAATGACCTTGGTATGCACAGTGCGACCAACGTGTCCGGTATAATCCCTTGTTCAAGCAGATAGTGCGCCAATTGGTTAGCTTGCTCATTTAATGACTGATAGCTCAGGGTGTCATCGCCCAAAATCAGTGCATTTTTTTCAGGGTATTGTGATACCCGCTCTTCGAAGAGTTGATGGAAACATTTCCCGGTCGGATAAGGAATTTGTGGCCCGCTCCATTCATGCAGTAAGGTATTCCGTTCAGCGTCTGCCAATAATGGAAGGTCATGAACGGACGGCTCGCTGATACCAGTATGATGCTTCATCACATCAACAATATTAGTCAGCAAAATTCCGTAATTGGCGATTAATCTGTTAATGGTCGCATTTCTGAACAGGCTGGTGTCAGAGATCCATCCAATGGATAACTCACCTTCGTCTTCTTCATAAATATGGACTTCCAAATCGAATCGGGTGGTCAGAAGGGAACGTTCTTTAGATGTAACAATGCTATCCTGCTCCAGCGTTGTATCTCGTTGATTATTCTGTACTGCAAACATGATCTGGAAAATAGGATTATAATTTAAATTCCGTTCTGGACTGATTTTCTCCACCAGCATCTCAAAAGGCAGGTCTTGATGTGCATAAGCATCCAGGATCGTACGACTATTTTGTTTTAATAGTTCACTGAATGTAGGCTGACCGGATAAATCCGTTCTTATCACCAATGAATTGACGAAAAATCCAATCAAAGCCTCAGTGTCACGGTGTCTTCGGCCTGCAAGCGGCATGCCAACCAGAATATCCTTTTCACTACTGTAACGACTCAATAACACAGCAAAAGCCGTTTCCAGAAACATAAATAACGTCACTTCATGTTTGGCGCACAGCGCTCGTATTTCTTGGGTCAAAGCTTTTGAAATACGTTGTGGATGAACATTCCCTTCAAAATTTTGTTTTTCTGGTCGTGGATTATCCAGTGGAAAACGGTGAAGGGGCGAAATACCTGATAATTGGTTTTGCCAGTAATCCAGTTGTTTTTGCAGAATATCCCCTTGCAACCAATCCCGTTGCCATTGGGAATAATCAGTATATTGAACTGGTAATGGCGGCAGAGGATTACCCTCGCCTTGGCAATAAGCACGATATAATGTCAGCAGCTCGCTGATAAAGATTGCCAGCGACCAGCCATCACAGGCGATATGATGAATCGTATAGAGAATAAAATAATCATCATCTGTTAATTTTAGCAACCGAATACGCAGCATCAGGTCAGTGCTGAGATTAACAGCTTGTTTCCACTCTTGCTCACCGAGTTGTTTAAGCTGTTGTTCCTGCTCAAATTCTGAAAGTGTGGACAGATCATGTATGGTAATCGGCAAATCATAAGCAGTAGCGATAACCTGCCGTGGCTCATTATCAATAATTTTGAAATAAGTGCGCAGCGATTCATGGCGTTCAAGCAATGTTGCTATTGCAGCCTCAAAAGCTTTGAGATTGAGCGGCTCTCTCAATCTGAAATCACCTGTACAGTTATACTGAGGGCTGCCTTCGGTAAGTTGATCGATTAACCACAAACGCTGCTGAGCAAATGAAAGTGGGTAATGTTCCGCACGCTCATAACGCGGAATACCTTGCAGTCGGTGAGCGTCCGTATCCTCTTCTGAATCGATTTGCTTGAGGAAATCAATCAATTCTTGTTTATATTGCTTCCATTCACTGAGAAGTTCCGGAGGAATGCTGTCTCGGCTGGTTTTATATTTCAGTTTGTTATCAATAACAAACAGAGTAATCCCTTGATTTAAAGCCTCATTGATAATTTGTGCCGCATTTTTCATATATTGCCTTCCAATAGTTCCTGTGTTGTCTCTTGCCCAGCCTGGAGATGCTTTCTTTTTTCTTTAACCTGATAAATCGTGGCGATTCGTGCTAATCGCTCAAGAGTTGGATGCTCAAAGACACTGCTCAACGGTATTTCAATGTTTAGATCATTGCGTATTAAGCTGATAAGGCGGGTTGCTTGAAGAGAGTGACCACCTAGCACGAAAAAGTTGTCATAAATGCCGACTTGACTAACGCCCAACACTTCTTGCCATAACTGACTGATTTTTCCTTCCACTTCATTTCTTGGCGCGACATAACCTTGTTGTCGGAAATCATTTTCATTTGGAATAGGCAACGCTTTTTTGTCCACTTTGTTATTTAACGTGAGTGGCATTCGCTCTAGCGGAATATAAAGGCTTGGAACCATATATTCTGGTAATTGTTTTTTCAGTGCTGATTCAAGTTGCTCTGAAAGTTCAGCTTTAATATCGGAGGATTGAGAAGGATTGTCGGTATTAAATTTCAGCCCTTTTTTATCCAGCCAGTCTTTGGTTGGACAAACATAAGCAATCAATCTCTTATCGTTCCCATAAGTAATAACCGCAGCACTGCTTACGGCGTCATGTCCGACCAATGCTGTTTCGATTTCTCCTAATTCAATCCTAAATCCTCTAATCTTGACTTGAGAGTCAATCCGGTCAATAAATTCCACACTACCATCAGGCCACCAACGGGCTAAATCTCCTGTTCGGTATAAACGTTGAGATTTATCCTTCAAATCAGTAATAAATTTCGTTGCGTTTGTTTCAGGAGCATTCAAATACCCACGTGCCAGTTGGATGCCGCCAATACATAATTCCCCGGCAACACCAATAGGCGCCAAATTACCTGATGGATCAAGAATACGGATAACAGTATTGGGCAATGGTTTCCCAATCGTAATTTTGTCATCAGTTAATAAGCCCGCAGTCACAATGGCAGTACACTCTGTCGGGCCATAGACGTTAAACAGTTTTCTACCCTGTGACCAACGGACAGCAATTTGTGGTGGTACTGCTTCCCCCGCTAAAAGTAAAGTTGAAACGGAACGCCATTTGTTAAAGTCCAGATAAGGCAGCAAAGCAGGAGGTAATACAGCATGGGTAATTTGGTGTTTATCAACTAACTCATCCAAATATTCAGGGCTATGCTGTTGGGTTTCTGAAATTAAATAAAGCGCTGCTCCATACGCCAGTGTCATAGATATTTCTAAGATCATGGCATCAAAGCTCCAGGAAGCGAACTGCAATCCCCGGCTATATGAATCAACACCAAATAAACCCGCCTGTGAAAGTGCCAGATTTACCCACCCTTTATGTTCCAACATAACCCCTTTTGGTTTACCCGTAGAGCCAGAGGTATAAATGACGTAAGCCAGATTATTTTCCGTTATTGGGAATGGGCGTTCAGCGATATTGTCCGTAGGCATGTGCTGCAATTGTGATTGCATTGTCTCCGTATCCAAACAGACGACTTTCTGCTGGCTGATTGGGAGTTTTTCTACCAGATTTGTTTCGGTCAGAATGAACTCAGCTTCGCTGTGTTCCAACATATATTGAAGACGGGGTTTCGGATAACTGGGATCTAACGGCAAATAAGCTCCCCCTGCTTTAATAATCCCCAGTAGCGCGACTACAGCGCGTATTGAACGAGGAATACAGAGCGCGACCAATGTTTCTGGTCTGATCTTTTGTTCTATCAAGTAGTGAGCAAGTTGGTTAGCTTGTTTATTTAGCTCCCGATAACTTAATGAATTGCCGTCAAAAATAACTGCTATTTTTTCGGGATGTCGGGCAGCTTGTTCCTCAAACAGTTCATGAAAACAGCCGTCATGCTGGCTATGATCCTGTAGGCCATTCCATTCATGTAATAAAGTATGTATTTCAGCTTCTGCTAATAATGGAATATCATGAACAGAGGGTTCCCTGTGTATTAGATCGGAACCAATACATGGCTTCATTACACTAACAATATTAGCAAGCAAGGTTTCATAATTGGCGAGTAATCTTTCAATAGTTATATTTCTGAATAAGCTGCTGTCATAAACCCATAACAGGGATAATCCTCCTTCCTCTTCTTCATAAACATGAATTTCCAAATCAAATCGGACTTTTAGCAGCAGACGTTCTTCAAGTTCAATATTATTATCCCGCGCCAGTATCGTATCACGCTGAGTATTTTCCAGAGTAAACGCGATTTGGAATATAGGGTTATAATTTAAGTTTCGCCCCGGACTCATTTTTTCTACCAGCATTTGAAATGGCAGATCTTGATGAGCATAAGCATCCAGGATAGTGCGACTGTTCTGCTTTAATAACTCACTGAAAGTGGGCTGGCCGGATAAATCGGTTCTGATCACCAGAGAGTTAACAAAAAAACCAATCAAAGGCTCAATATCATGGTGTCTTCTCCCGGCAAGTGGTGTTCCGACCAAAATGTCTTTTTCATTACTGTAACGACTCAACAATACGGCAAAGGCTGTCTCCAGAAACATGAATAGCGTGACTTCATGTTGGTGACATAATGCTCTTATTTCTTGTGTCAGATCCTTTGAAATACGTTGCTCACTAAGATGCCCCTCGAAACTCTGTTTCTCTGGTCGTGGGTTATCCAGTGGAAGACGGTGAAGCGGAGAAATACCTGATAACTGGGTTTGCCAATAATCCAGTTGTTTTTTCAGAATATCACCTTGCAGCCAATTTCGTTGCCATTGAGCATAATCGGTATATTGGATTTTAAGTGGCGGTAATGGGGATATTTCTCCTTTATGATACGCGCGATATAAGGTGATAAGTTCATTAATAAAGATTTCTATTGACCAACTATCACAGGCAATATGGTGAATGGTATAAATAATTACATAATCATTTTCAGCCAGCTTTATCAGGCGAATACGCAACATCAAATCAGTACTGAGATTAAAAACCAAGTTATCTTCTTCTTTGCTGAATCTTTTGACTTGAGATTCTTGCTCAGTTCCAGAGAATGCGGTCAGATCATGTAGTGTAATAGGTAAATCATAGGAATGTGCTACGACTTGCCGTGGCTCATTATCAATAATCTTAATATGGGTACGTAACGCCTCATGACGCTCAAGTAACGTTTTTACCGCAGCCTTAAAAGCGTTGAAATCAAGTTGTTCCCGTAATCTCAAATATCCGGGACAATTATATTGAGGGCTACCTTCGGTAAGTTGGTCGATAAACCACAGGCGTTGTTGAGCAAATGAGAGTGGATAATGTTCTGCATTGCCATCACGTTGGATATTCTGTAATTGATATGTTTGAATTTCTTCCTCTACATCGATCTGGCTCAGAAAATCGATCAACTCTTGTTTATAATTTTTCCATTCATTGAATAATTCCGCTGGAATATTATCACGGCTGGTTTCGTATTGTAATCGATTATCAGCAACAAACAGAGTAATTCCTTGATTTAAAGCCTCATTCACAATTTGCACTGCATTTTTCATATATCTCCTTGAAAATATAATAGCAAATTATTTATTAAGTGATTATTTATGATGTCCGTAATTTCAAAATAACAAATTTCTAATCATGTTAGCATATGGGCATCGAAAATCATTAGCTATGTTGTTTGATTTTATTATCAAAAACAGTGAGAAAATATGAAGGTTTTTTTAATAGATGAGCAATATAAAAATCACACCAAAATTAATAACCATTTAAAATGATAATAGTAACATTCTATTTACTCATTAACTATTTGCCTGTTATTAATATAAATCTGCATCTAAAAAATATTAATAATAAAAATCCCAATCACAAAAACAACTGATATTTTATTTTTCCTGACCAGATACAATGGCATTAATTAATCACTCATAATATCGGAGTAAACTATCAATAGCTTCTTTGGAATAGAGTTCTGGATTATATGTAAATTCACTATAAATTACGTTGATAACTTCCATTACCATTCTGGTGTATCCTCTTCAATCTTGTTTTTTCTAAGACCAGATGCTCGTTGTCGTTTTTTTCCCTGAAGTTTAGCGAGTTGGATAGGAGATATGCTTTGTTTAGGAAGAAAAAGATTTAATTGTTCAGTTAAGTTTAATGCTGTCATAATGGCAACAAAAATCTCTAATTTGACTTTACCTTTTTCAGCATTCAGTACAGTTTTTCTTGTGACCCCAAAATGACACATTAAAACCATTATTATCTATAATGGTCAATTATAAGCACATTATATATCAATCGTAACTTTGTATGCTAATGTCCTATTAAAAAGACATTATAGACTCTAACAGCATTAATATCCAATATATGGAACATTATGAGATGAGTTGATATCGGTAGGAACTAAATGCACGCGTCATTGAATTAATCAGAGGGGATGGCAATTGATTTGGGTAAACATAACGGGGCCGTTCTTCATCGATCAATGTCAGAGTAACAGGTGTTAATTTCTTACTGGTCCGGTTAAAAGCCAGAAATATCCCCTCTTTCTGCATATCTAACGATACATAATCGTCATCAGAATCTCCTCCAAGCTTACTCTTATAAGGAATTAAACCTTCATTAAAAATTTCCTGATAAGATTTACCCAGGCTATTTATTAACGCCTCTACATTTATTGCCATTATTTTCATAACCTCTGTTTTTGATTAAGCTAAGGCTATATTCCCCGCTCAAAAACCAACCCTCTAACACGCAAATCAGTTAAATATAATCACGGAAATCCTTTTCCTACGTTACGGGCAGCGATTTAATATCGCTATCCATTTTACCCAAGACAAATAATTAGAAATCACACTTCACTCAAATTTTTTTAAACGTTATATTACTCACCTTCTGATCTGTAAAATACGCAAAAATTATTCGTGTATTTGGGTATTGATCGCTCATCCGGTCAATATAAGTATCCCATCCTCCAACCATTCCAATAACTGGCAATTTAACAGCGCCCTTTGTCTCTGATGGCTCTCCTAACACAGATTTAACCTTTGTCTTATCCATTTCAGACAAAAATGGGGGCGGCATTTCACCTCTATAAATCTTCATCCTTGGCCCAGATGCAATTAGAGTAATACCGACTGAGATTAACAACCTTGATTTATCTTCAAAAACTAACGTTAATCCATCCTCTGGTATACAGAGAAATTCATCGTCTCCTTCAAAAAAATATTCAAACTTTCCCGTTGGGATAAGTTGTTTTTCAATTAATAGATCTGCTGTTTTCCCTAGACTATGAATTATTTCAACAATATCTCTCATTATCTGTACCATCCTTTCTCTTGATTAAATTTATGTAAGCCTTTCCGGGCATTATTCAATTGACTATCAGTATAACCTTCTTCTTTCAGACCTGGAGTCATAGCATCAAAGTTACTATCAACTGCTGCTTTCAAATCGGATGCATCCCAAATCCTTTTCGTTGGTGTATTTCGCCCGCCATAAGTTTCACTATATTTTTGATGAATCCAGCGAGAAACAGCAATACAAACGCTATTCTCTAAGATATTTTTGAGCACACCAGAATCTAATTCTCCGTACCTTTCAATCAAATAAATTTTCAATGCCGCCTGAGAAGGAATATGATCAATATCTAACCCATCATTACGGCTACGTCCAGCCAGATCCTGATATTCTCCCACTTCCAACGGTTTCACCGGCGGTTTACTCAAATACACATACACCGGCGGCATATTAGGAACTGGGAGGATCAGAATATAATCACGGAAATCCTTCTCTTCCGGCATAGGTAACGATTCAATATCGGTATGATAGTTGTGAGGTATTCTCTTTGATTGTGATGAAAAGGATTATAAAAATCCTTTTCATCACTTACTCAATCTCTATTTTTTAAAGCTAGGTTTGCCGTTTTTGGTTCTCCATTCCTTTATCACTTCAAGCACACCTTCAGGACTATCTTCAATGCCATCTTCTGGATAGAAGATTAAATCACCGCCAGAGGGGTGTTCTGAAATTCTTTCAAATTCATCTATAGCTTCTGATTCTTCCTCCTCTGTTCGAAAATTTCCATTAAATATTTTCTTTATCAAGGATAAAAATTCATTTTCAGTAATATTCATTACATTATTTTCCATAGTTTATTCACCTCCAACTATGTAGTTCACCATGTCTCTTTAGCGTAACAACACTAATGTTATCAACATTATAAACATCTCCACCTTTAGAAATAGGCTTTTTATGATGTAACTCGTATTTTTTCTTTTTTCCTTTCCATTCGTCTTTCCTTGGAGCTGGAGCTTTTCCTTTTTCATATTTCCCATATTCGCAGTTTTAAATTGCTTAGAAAACTCAGGGTCATTAGCAACTTCTTTCCAAAACGCATTTCTGAAATTATCAAAGTTATTAAACTTTCTCCCACGCAACTTATCTGCTATCTGACTGGGAATTGGTGCTCCCATACCTTGCCCTGCGCGACTTAACCAGTTTCCTTCGATTTTTTGTCCCCGACCAGTTACCACTCCCGGTTGATTCCGAGGAGTATTAAACATCACATAGATCGGCTCCATGCCTGAATCGGCTGGGAATACCAGAATATAATCGCGGAAATCCTTCTCTTCCTGCATGGACAGCGATTTAATATCGCTATCCACTTTACCCAAGACAAATAATTAGAAATCACACTTCACTCAAATTTTTTTAAACGTTATATTACTCACCTTCTGATCTGTAGAATACGCAAAAATTATTCGTGTATTTGGGTATTGATCGCTCATCCGGTCAATATAAGTATCCCATCCTCCAACCATTCCAATAACTGGCAATTTAACAGCACCCTTTGTCTCTGATGGCTCTCCTAACACAGATTTAACCTTTGTCTTATCCATTTCAGACAAAAATGGGGGCGGCATTTCACCTCTATAAATCTTCATCCTTGGCCCAGATGCAATTAGAGTAATACCGACTGAGATTAACAACCTTGATTTATCTTCAAAAACTAACGTTAATCCATCCTCTGGTATACAGAGAAATTCATCGTCTCCTTCAAAAAAATATTCAAACTTTCCCGTTGGGATAAGTTGTTTTTCAATTAATAGATCTGCTGTTTTCCCTAGACTATGAATTATTTCAACAATATCTCTCATTACCTGTACCATCCTTTCTCTTGATTAAATTTATGTAAGTCTTTCCGGGCATTATTCAATTGACTATCAGTATAACCTTCTTCTTTCAGACCTGGAGTCATAGCATCAAAGTTACTATCAACTGCTGCTTTCAAATCGGATGCATCCCGAATCCTTTTCGTTGGTGTATTTCGCCCGCCATAAGTTTCACTATATTTTTGATGAACCCAGCGAGAAACAGCAATACAAACGCTATTCTCTAAGATATTTTTGAGCACACCAGAATCTAATTCTCCGTACCTTTCAATCAAATAAATTTTCAATGCCGCCTGAGAAGGAATATGATCAATATCCAACCCATCATTACGGCTACGTCCAGCCAGATCCTGATATTCTCCCACTTCCAACGGTTTCACCGGCGGTTTACTCAAATACACATACACCGGCGGCATATTAGGAACGGGGAGGATCAGAATATAATCGCGGAAATCCTTCTCTTCCGGCATCGGTAACGATTCAATATCGCTGCCCACTTTATCCGGGATCGGCAACACGGTTATTTGCGACGGAATAAACGGTTGTTCTTCATTCCCGGTATGCGGTGGAACTTTGAATTCCTGCTCGCTCGGCGTCCATAAAATTGTCGGCCGGTTTTCTCCCGGTTCCCAAAACTCGTAATTACCGGTGGTCCGATTCTGCATCATCATGCGAACCGGTACTTTATCCAGACCACCTTCCGGGCTGACGTGGTATCCCTGAACTGTCATCCTGCCGCTTTTTTCATCTCTGATCCAGCGAAAACGTACACGGGTAGAAGCTTTACCGTACTGTTCCGCTATCTGGCTCAAACGATACGGGGTTAAGTAATCCTCCTCGCCTTCATTCAACTTCGGTGAATAAAACAGCCCCATTAATCCAACCGTTACCGGATTCGGCGCCGCCAGCCAACGTCCTGCACTGATGGCGCCGCCGCCAATGTAACGCATCACCAGCGTTTCCCCTTCCGCTACCGCGCTGCGGGCAGTGGCGGCCACAGCGGTAGCGGCGGCTTTATCTTCACCACTACGGAACCACCGTTTATACCACGGTAATTTTTTATCCTGCGGTTTATCCGGCTCAGGCGGCTGTTTCTCACCTTGTGGAGATGGTTCCGGTTTTTGTGGCGTCACCGGGGTGGGAGATGACGGAACCTGATATATCGCCATTCTGCCGAAGTTATTCGCCGGTTCGGCTTCGGTTCCGGCATCAGTACAACCTTTACCCCGTAAGCAGGATTTCGCAAATACCGGTATTGGAGGCTCTTTAGTCACAGGAGGTGCGGGCTGAACGTTTCTCGTTTCCTTCACCGGCGACGAGAAATTCTGAGCCGCCATATTCACAGGCGCTGTAGCCCGATGATTAGGCTGCTCCTGCTTCTCATAGCTGTCCATCTCCGAGTTGATAAACCTAGCCCGACAGGGGCAAGTACTCACACTGTCCAATGTGCCAGCCAGCTTGCGGCCCATGTCAAACACGTCAGATACACCACCGACAATCATGTAAGTACCGGGATGTTTGCCACAGGTAACTGTATCCCCTTCACGAGCGGTCGCCCGTCCATTAAATGTCATGGTGTGGTCACCAGTGATAATCTGTCCGCCACAGGTTGTCTTATCACCAACGAGCAAGAAATATCCTATTGCCATCTATTCACTTCTCCATTGGTTTACAGCATGGAGAGTGAAGCTAATTGAAATTATCGTCATATTATTATCGCCATCAAGCTAATACAGATGATCAACAATTAATCAGATTTTACTTAAAGAAGATATAGGAATATTCTGAAAATTGCCGATTTTATTGCCTATGATGGGCGTAATAACTCATAATTTATAATAATTTATTTACAATTAAATAACAAAAATAAGACTAAAAGGATAATAACGCGGTATGTTTGGAAAGCAGGTAAAAAGGGAGTGAACAGCTCTGTGGGATGAATAGCGCTCTACTTTACCCAGAAAACAAAAACGCTGACCATAGAGATCAGCGTTTTGTCATTTATCTCATCAAATATTTATTATTGGCCAAACATCTCCCGCAACCAGCCCGGTGCTTGTTCTTGCTGTTGAACAGGTGCTGATACCTCTGTTTGCTGGCACAAACTTTGTGGATCATAAGTCCAAACCGGTAATGTTCGCCAACCACTGCCACTACAGCTAAAGCTGCCATCCTGATTAACCGCCATATCGACAATGCCTTCCGGTGGAATATTATTCAACATCAGCGGCGTCTGATTTTCCAGATAACGGCGATACACATTCAACGCCCCTGTAGCGCCTGTCAGATTAGTCGGGTCGTTGTTATCGCGGCCAACCCACGCTATCACCACCTCTTTACCATCGATTCCGGCAAACCAGCTATCACGCAGATCATTGGTGGTACCCGTTTTACCCGCCAGATTATAACGACCAAACTTAGCGTTCAGAGAACGAGAAGTTCCATTCGCTACCACCTGCTGCATACCATATAGCGTCAGATAAGCCGCCTGAGCCGGTACAGCCCGTTCAGCCTGTGGGTAACTCTGATATATCACGGCGCCATCTTCCGCAATGACAGAACGTAACGCAGAAAGCGTCGCACGGTTGCCGCCACTCGCCATCGTCTGATATTCCTGCGCCGCTTCCAACGGCGTCAAGCTGAGAGAACCCAGTAACATGGCCGGAACCTGCTGAATCACTTCTTCCGGTACGCCAAGCCGGATCAAGGTGTTGCTGACATGATCAAGACCAACCGCCAATCCAAGATTCACCGTAGGAATATTCAATGAATTTGCCAGCCCATCTATCAACATGACTCGCCCACGGAAACGACGGTCATAATTTCTCGGTTCCCAAACCTTGCTGTTCGGCTGTTTTACCGCAAGAGGTTCATCCGCCAGCCAGGTATTCAACCGATATTGATCCGGCTCGCTCAATGCCGCCAAATAAGTCGAAGGTTTCGCCAGCGAACCAATTGAACGACGCGCCATCATCGCTCGGTTAAATCCAGCATACTGAGGTTGAGAACCCCCAACCATCGCTCTGATTTCACCACTGATACGATCGACAACCACCATTGCCCCTTCAAGGTCAGCAATTTTGCGGGTTTTTCTCAGGTTGGCAATTCCCTCTTCTACCGCGTTTTCAGCCGCATCCTGAGATACCGGGTCCAAAGTAGTGAAGATTTTTACGCCGGACAGATCATTTACTCTATCCCCCAGTCGATCCTGCAATTCTTTACGAACTAGCTGCATAAACGCCGGTTGTGGGGTAATAACACCACCTTTCGGTTTTACCCCCAGTGGACGAGCACTCAATAACTTATAAAGATCTTCATCAATAATTTGCTGGTTTTGTAACAGCTTGAGCACCACATTACGACGCTGGAGAACGAGTTTAGGATTACGCCACGGATTATAGAGTGAAGCGCCTTTCACCATACCGACCAGCAACGCCTGTTGATCTAAACTTAATTCATCCACGGGACGACCAAAATAGTAGAGGCTCGCCAGCGGGAATCCTCGGATCTCCCCATCACCACTTCGGCCTAAATAAACTTCGTTCAGATACAGTTCGAGAATCCGATCTTTGCTGTAGCGATAATCCATCAGCACCGCCATATAGGCTTCATTGGCTTTGCGCACCAAAGTACGTTCATTGGTCAGGAACAGGTTTCTCACCAATTGCTGCGTCAGGGTACTTCCCCCCTGAACCGTACGCCCGGCAGTCAAGTTAGCCAGTGCCGCACGCCCAATGGAAAGAATACGGATGCCATCATGTTGATAGAAATGGCGATCTTCCGTCGCCAGCAAAGTGTTAACCAGTAAATCGGGGAAACCAGAACGTGGCACAAATAACCGCTGCTCCCCATTGGGGGACTGCAACATGGTAATCAGCTTCGGATCAAGACGGAAGAACCCAAACTGACGCTGGTTTTCCAGATTTTCGATCCCTGCCAAACGGTTATCGCTGAAAGTCAGCAGAGCGTGGATCTGCCCCTCTTTGCTGTCAGGGAAATCAAACGGACGGCGCAACATTTCAATGGTTTCACCTCTGACAGAAAACTCCCCAGCGCGGGTAATTTTTGTCACCTGGCGATACTGCATCCCTTCCAGCAGATGTACCATCTCTTTCTTACTGTAGTTCATGCCCGGTTCAAGATTGACCATGCGTCCATAGACTGCCGCCGGTAATTCCCAGACTTTTCCATCAATACGATCGCGGATTTTGGCATCCAGATAGACACCATAAGCCGCCAGTAATACGGCAAAAATAATAAATATCTTGAATAACAACCAGAACCAACGCCACTTTTTCTTGGGTGGACGAGAATACTTTCCTTTCGTTGTCATGGGTTGATCCTCTTCATTATCGTAGTCATCATCTTCATAGCCATTATCATCATCATCCAACAGATACCGTCTTTTTAATGGCCGTTTACGGCGGGATACCAACTTTTTGCCTTTACGTCCGATTGGTTGACGATCTTCACCAGACATTCCAAAATTCTCCAAAACCGCTCAGATGTTATTAATGGATTTTCATATTTTTTAATGAATTTATTCACCAGCAAAAACAAGGAGTAAATTCTATTACGTATACTTTTTTGTCCGCCGAGTAGGTAGCGTATTTGCCGGATCATCCGGCCATAAATGTTTTGGGTAACGCCCTTTCATCTCTTTTTGTACTTCACGATAGGAGCCTTGCCAAAAAGCAGCCAGATCCTGCGTGATCTGCAATGGCCTTTGGGCTGGCGATAAGAGTTCAAGCACCAGTGTTACCCGCCCTTTTGCCAGAGAGGGGCTTTGCTGCTCGCCATATATTTCCTGCATCCGAACAGATAATACCGGTGGTTTATCACTGAAATAACGAATTGCTATCCGACTGCCGGTAGGGACAGTGTAATAAATAGGCAGTTCATTATCCAGACACTGTTGTTGTTGCCAATCCAGCAAATTTTCCAGCGCCGGCAATAAATCAATCTGTTTCAGCCCTTTCAAATCACGTACGCCAGTAAGGAACGGCATCAACCAATCATCAAGAGAAGCCATTAATGCATCATTATCTACTGCCGGCCACTCCATTTCAGGCAACCATTTGGCCGCACATTGGATACGGATGCACAACTGAACCGCCGCAGGTGGCCAGTTCAGCTCATGTAATCCCTCACTGCGTAACCAGTTTAGCAGAGCCTGTTGTAATTGCTCATCGGAAGGTTTTGCCAATCGTTGGGCTTTTACTGTCAGGCTGCCACATTGTAGCCGTTTCCAGGCTTGCAACGTTCCTTTGTTATCATCCCATTCAACGACACTTTGCTCACTGAATAAATTCGGTTGTTGCTGTACCAGTCGTTCAATATCCAAAGGACAAGCCAGCAAAATACGCGCATCAGGATTTTTGCTGTTTTGTAATAACGAAGGAGCCGCCAGCCACGATTCGCCAGATAACTTTTCTTCATCATTGATTATCGTTCCCAGACCATTCGCCAGTTGAAAACGCCCCCTCTTATCCCGATTTTTGGCTATTCTGTCAGGGAAACCTTGGGCTAATAGCATTGCAGCAAATCCACCATCCGGCTCACCAAAATGATCGCCCATATTCCTGGTTAACTGCTTTGCCCGCCGTAACCAATGAGCCTGTCGCTGTTCAACCCAATAAGTGATATCCGGCTGACCATCTCGGGGCGGTTCCTCCAGAATCGCGGTCAGCATAGCAGCGGTTGCCAGCATATCGGCCCCTTGTTCCAACCCTGAACATAACATCGCCGCTAAACGCGGATCACTGCCAGATTCCGCCATTTTTCTGCCTCTGGACGTTAACTGACCATTGTTATTGACCGCGCCTAACTGTAATAACAGCGACTTGGCTACTGCCAGAGCTGCCGGCGGCGGCATGTCTAGCCAATGCAATTGGGAAATATCATGACAGCCCCACTGCAATAAGGAGAGCCATAAGCTACTGAGATCAGTATTCAGCATTTCAGGCTCGCTATGTTCTGCCGCTCTTTCTGCCTGTTCTTGGCTAAACAGATGCCAACAAATTCCGGCTTCCAGTCGTCCCGCTCGGCCAGCCCGTTGTGTCATAGAAGCTTGACTGATGCGTTGAGTGATCAGGCGAGTCAGCCCATTTTTGGGTTCAAAACGCGTCGTGCGTTCAAGACCGCTATCAACCACCAATCGAATACCTTCAATCGTTAAGCTGGTTTCCGCAATGTTGGTCGCCAAAACAACTTTACGGCGTCCACATGGTGAAGGTTCGATAGCTTTTTGTTGTTCAGCCAATGACAACGCACCGTATAACGGGCATAAATCGGTATCCTCAGCAACTCTCCCGCTAAGAAGTCCAAATACCCGTTGAATTTCTCCGCTACCCGGCAAAAACAACAGCACGGAACCTTGTTCCTGTTGGAGTAACCGCAATACAACGGTAGCTACATTCTGTTCAAAAGGTTGATGAGCTGGCAAATGACAATAATGTCTGGTCACAGGAAAGCTTCGCCCTTGAGAAATAATCACCGGCGCATCAGGTAATAAAGAACGGAGCCGCTGATTATCCAGCGTCGCTGACATAATCAAAATTCGCAGATCATCCCGCAGCCCTGCCTGTACATCCAGCAACAACGCCAGCGCCAAATCGGCCTGCAAGCTACGCTCATGGAATTCATCCAGAATCACCAGAGAAACCCCGGTCAGCATGGGATCTTGCTGCAACATACGGGTTAAAATGCCTTCCGTTACCACTTCAAGGCGGGTGGTTGTACTCACTTTCGTTTCTGAACGCATCCGGTAACCCACCGTCTGCCCCATATTTTCATTCAGTTGAGCTGCAAGGCGATTGGCAACGCTGCGAGCGGCAATCCGTCGTGGTTCCAACATTATGATACGCCCAGAAAAATCGGCCTTTTTCAGAATTTCCAGTGGCAAAACTGTCGATTTCCCGGCGCCAGCCGGAGCATGAAGCAGGACCTGTTGTGAACTTTTCAACGCGCTCAGGACAGGCTCGACGATCTCATATACAGGCAATAAAGACACAAACACTCCATACAAAGAAAGTTAACTTTCAACCGTCGGCATTGTAGCATTGCCCGCTTCAATCTTATGCCATCAGTCATCAAGGAGTTTTTATGGAATTCCATCCACCCTTACAATCCGCCACGCTAATTCGTCGTTATAAACGCTTCCTGGCTGATGTCATCACACCAGCAGGCGAAACACTGACCATCCATTGCGCCAATACAGGCGCAATGACCGGCTGCGCGACACCGGGAGATACGGTCTGGTACTCCACATCTGATAATCCCAAGCGTAAATACCCCAACAGTTGGGAATTAACAGAAACGCAGGATGGCCACTGGATTTGTGTTAATACGCTCAGAGCAAATGATTTAGTCGCTGAGACCATTGCACAAAATGCTATTCCAGAATTTTCTGAATATAAGAAAATCAGTCGCGAAGTGAAATATGGCGAAGAGAACAGCCGGATAGATCTGCTATTACAGGCAGAACAGCAAGTTAATTGCTACATTGAAGTGAAATCAGTGACTCTTCTCCAGGAAAATTGCGGCTATTTTCCTGATGCTGTCACGACCCGCGGGCAAAAACACCTACGGGAATTGCAACACATAGCAGAACAAGGGCAAAGAGCGGTTTTGTTCTTTGCGGTTTTGCATTCCGGCATCAGGCAGGTCGCGGCGGCGGCACATATTGATCATAATTATTCATCTCTTTTGGAACAAGCGCAAAATTCTGGGGTCGAAGTTATCTGTTACCAGGCCAACATGACCGGAAAAGGGATGATTTTAGGCGATAAGTTAACTTTTGTACTAAAATAATTAATTTATCGATTTACCTAATTATTTGCAGCCAAGTTGTACAAGGTGTAAAGGCATGCAATACATTTGCTTTCACACCATTGTGAAACTAATGGCAGGAACAATTGCCAACCCATGCTCCATCTGCTATTTATAGCGGCCTGTTTTTTTCCCCGCTAGGGGTTTGTTTGATAGTGCGTGTGTAGGAGAAGTATTATGCAAGAAGGGCAAAAACGTAAAACCTCGTCCTTAAGCATTCTCGCCATCGCTGGGGTAGAACCTTACCAAGAAAAGCCAGGTGAAGAATACATGAACGATGCCCAGTTGGCGCATTTCAAGCTAATTCTTGAAGCATGGCGCAATCAGCTCAGGGATGAAGTAGATCGTACTGTATCTCATATGCAAGATGAGGCAGCGAACTTCCCTGATCCAGTTGACCGTGCGGCGCAGGAAGAAGAATTCAGTCTTGAATTACGTAACCGCGATCGTGAGCGTAAATTGATTAAGAAGATCGAGAAAACCCTGAAAAAAGTCGAAGATGACGATTTCGGTTTTTGTGAATCCTGTGGCATTGAGATCGGCATCCGTCGTTTGGAAGCCCGTCCAACCGCAGATTTGTGTATTGATTGTAAAACTCTGGCCGAAATCCGTGAAAAACAGATGGCTGGCTAATTAATGGTGTTCCGAATACGGCGTCTTCATGGCGCCGTATAAACAACTCCACTGATCCCCATATGATAAAATCTGAACGTCCCCACGCTTATAGTCCCCACTCTTATATCGGGCGTTTCGCCCCATCACCTTCTGGCGACCTGCATTTTGGTTCATTAATCACTGCCATTGGCAGCTATTTGCAAGCCCGCGCTTGTCAGGGAAAGTGGCTGATACGTATCGATGATATTGATCCGCCCAGAGAAGTTCCCGGTGCTGCCGACCGTATTCTTCATGCGCTTGAGCATTACGGTTTACACTGGGATGGTGAAATTCTCTACCAATCTCAGCGCCATGAGGCTTACCGTCATATCCTTAATCAATTGCAACAACAAGGCTTAAGTTATTACTGCACCTGTACCCGTCAACGCATTCACCAGACTAATGGTTTTTATGATAAGAACTGTCGTGAATTAAATTTGCCCGTTGATCATGCAGCAATTCGATTCAAACAGCGTCATCCGATTTACGGTTTTGAAGATAAATTGCAAGGATATCTGAACGCCGATCCGGTCATGGCTGAAGAAGATTTTATTATTCACCGTCGTGACGGTTTATTTGCCTATAATTTGGTCGTTGTTATTGATGATGATTACCAAGGGGTGACCGAGGTGGTAAGAGGGGCTGATTTGATCGCACCAACCGTCCGTCAGATGGCGCTTTATCAGCAGTTAAATCTGAAAATACCCGACTATATTCATTTACCACTCGCTCTGAATAAGGATGGCAATAAACTTTCCAAACAGAATCATGCTCAGCCGATCCCATTGGATGATCCCCGGCCATTACTGATTGAGGCATTATCTTTCCTTAATCAACCTCTCATAGAAAACTGGCAAGATCTTTCTCGTGATCAATTGTTGAAAAAAGCAACAGAACGTTGGGAGCTGGACCGAATTCCACGACAAGGTAAAATACATAGATAACGTGAATAAAGTTACGGTTAGTCATAACAACCATTCTCAAAAAATACACAGTAGGCTATGATTAGCCGCTGTTTTTATTTGTTTTATATGATTAGTTACTTATCGAGGTGTACCATTTTTAACCGAGTAGCAAATTTCTGCCGTAACTTATTGATCCGCGAAGGGAAAATTAACCGCGAAACACAGGCAGCCAGTGAAGGATCAGTCACCGGATCTAATCGTTCTACTCAGGAAGAGTACGTAACTCTTCACTCTAATCGCCAAAACCCTTATCAATCTTCATCCAATGTGGAAATACAAAGGAAGGTTGAACAGGAGAATCCTCATACTGACTCATTAATAACGATAATTCCACGGGAACAACACAGTATTTCCCGCAGAGATATCAGTGAAAACGCACTGAAAGTTCTTTACCGCCTGAATAAATCCGGCTTCGAAGCCTATCTGGTTGGCGGCGGCGTCCGTGATTTATTGCTCGGCACGAAACCGAAAGATTTTGATATTGCCACCAACGCAACGCCAGAACAGGTGCGCAAGCTATTTCGCAACTGCCGTCTGGTCGGACGCCGCTTCCGTTTAGCTCATATTATGTTTGGTCAGGAAGTGATTGAAGTCGCAACATTCCGTGGTCCACATGAACAAACGGGTTCCGGTGATAAAAATCAGTCACAACAAGCACAAAGCGGTATGCTACTGCGGGATAACATCTTCGGATCAATTGAAGAAGATGCTATGCGCCGCGATTTCACCATAAACAGCCTCTATTACGGTATCAATGATTTCTCTCTGCGTGATTATGCCGGTGGTCTTCATGATCTGGAAACCGGTGTTATCCGCTTGATTGGCGATCCTGAAACTCGCTATCGAGAAGATCCAGTAAGAATGCTGCGTGCGATCCGCTTCGCCAGCAAACTAAATATGACCATCAGCGAAGATACCGCCGAACCGATTTCTCGTTTGGCTTTTCTGCTGAGTAATATTCCACCAGCCCGTCTGTTTGAAGAATCGCTAAAACTTTTACAAACCGGTCAAGGCTACAGCACTTATCAACTTCTGCGCGAGTACCGCCTATTTCAACCACTTTTTCCATTGGTTCAACGCTATTTCACCGAAAATAACGACTCGCCAATGGAACGTATGGTCAATCAGGTTTTGAAGAATACCGATTTCCGGCTACAGAACGATAAACGGGTTAATCCGGCGTTTTTGTTCGCCGCGATGCTCTGGTATCCACTGGTTGAACATGCGGAAAAACTGTCCCAAGAAGGTGGCCTGGCTTACTACGACGCTTTTGCATTAGCTATGAATGATATTCTGGATGAGCAATGCCACTCGATTGCTATTCCTAAGCGCCTGACAACCATCATGCGTGATATCTGGCAATTGCAGCTACGCCTGCCACGCCGTCATGGTAAGCGGGCAAATAAGCTGATGGAGCACCCGAAATTCCGTGCTGCCTACGATTTACTAGAACTCAGGGCCAATGTCGAAAACCGCAATGAGCTAAAAGAACTTGCCCATTGGTGGGGAGAGTTTCAGCAAGTCAATGCATCACAGCAACGGAGTATGATTTCCGACCTGGGTAGTGAGATTGTCCGCCGTCGTACACGACCGCGCCGTCACTATAAACAAAGACTGAGCAGGAACGGCTGATAATTATGGCTCGTGTTTATATCGCTGTTGGCAGCAATCTGGCGGAACCTATGCAGCAAGTAAAAAACGCACTTGCCGCATTAAGGGATTTACCGGAAACAGAATTTATTGCCTGTTCCTCACTGTATCGTACTAAACCAATGGGGCCGCAGAATCAATCTGATTTTCTGAATGCGGCAGTCGCGCTGGAGACCTCGCTAACACCGGAAGAATTACTCAATCACACTCAGGCGATTGAACTGGCTCAAGGACGGGTAAGAAAAGATGAGCGCTGGGGGCCAAGAACACTTGATCTGGATATCATGCTATTTGGCGATCAGGTGATTAATACTGAACGCTTGACAGTGCCTCACTACGGATTAAAACAGCGCGAATTTATGCTCTACCCGTTAGCTGAAATTGCCCCCGATCTTATATTTCCTGACGGGGAAGCTTTATCTGAAAGACTAAAACATATTCCAGAAAACGGCCTGGCGCTCTGGCTGCAACCGCAGTCCTCTGATTCTAATCATTACATATAAGGATCTCAGTTCAGTCCGTGGCCGATTTCTGTACATAACAAGAAAAATTGCAGGAGAAGGAAGATAAATAATGAAACCAATAACCATGACTGATCTGAATCAGCTCAAGAAAGAAAAACGTAAATTCGCGACTATTACCGCTTATGACGCCAGCTTTGCCCATCTGTTCGCCGAGCAAGGTATCGATGTCATGCTGGTGGGTGACTCACTAGGTATGACAGTGCAAGGGGCTGATACCACCATTCCAGTGACAGTTGAAGATACTGTCTATCACACTCGTTGCGTCCGTGCCGGAGCGCCTTATACTTTTATTATTGCCGATATGCCTTTCATGAGTTATGCCACACCAGAGCAGAGTTGTGAAAACGCGGCCAAGCTTATGCGTGCTGGCGCTAACATGGTGAAACTTGAAGGCGGTAGCTGGTTATACGATACCATTAGTATGCTTACCGAGCGTTCTGTCCCCGTTTGCGCTCATTTAGGGCTAACTCCCCAGTCAGTCCATATTCTGGGCGGGTATAGAGTTCAGGGGCGTGATGAAGAATCAGCGAATCAATTGATAAAAGATGCCATTACCTTAGAAAAGGCGGGCATACAACTGCTGGTGCTAGAGTGCGTCCCCGTTGATTTGGCTAAACGTATCACCGATGCATTACAGATCCCAGTAATCGGTATTGGCGCCGGTAATGTGACTGATGGGCAAGTTTTAGTGATGCATGACGTGCTAGGCATCACAGTAAGCCCGCCTAAGTTTGTGAAAAACTTCCTTGAAGAAGCGGGAAATATACCTGATGCCATCCGCCTATATAAAGAGCAAGTAGAAAGCGGCTCCTACCCAGGTAAAGAACACTCATTTTATTAATAAACTACCCTTTGTTAGCCCGAAGGCTGCAAACATACTAAGGAGTATTAAGCAATGCTGATTGTCGAAACCGTACCGATTCTACGCCGTGAAATCCGCCGCTGGCGCCAGGAAGGAAAACGCATTGCACTGGTGCCAACAATGGGTAACTTGCACGATGGCCATATGACGTTAGTCGATACAGCCAAAGGGCAAGCAGATATTGTGATTGTCTCTATTTTCGTCAATCCGATGCAGTTTAATCGTCAGGATGATCTGGCAAGATATCCCCGTACTTTACAGGAAGATTGCGAAAAACTTCATCAACACGGTGCCGATCTGGTCTTTGCTCCTACCGATAAGGAAATATACCCTAACGGTATGGAACATCAGACTTATGTTGAAGTTCCTGGGCTTTCTACCATGCTGGAAGGGGCCAGTCGTCCCGGTCATTTCCGTGGTGTGTCAACCGTGGTGAGCAAACTATTCAATTTGGTACAACCCGATTTGACCTATTTTGGCGAGAAAGACTTTCAGCAATTACAACTTATTCGCCAAATGATTGACGACCTGGCTTATGACATTACGCTAATCTCAGTACCTACTGTGCGCGATAAAAATGGCCTGGCTCTCAGTTCACGTAATAACAATTTAACAGCCGATGAACATCGAATCGCCCCAGAACTCAGCAAGATCATGCGATCTATCGCTGAAAAAATGGCACAAGGTGAACGTCACACAGAACAAATGCTTACCCAAGCTGCCGAACAGCTACGCGAAGCAGGTTTTGTACCTGATGAGTTGTTTATCCGTGACGCCGAAACGCTGGCGCCATTAAATACCGAAAGCAAGAAAGCGGTTATTCTGATGGCTGCCTGGTTAGGGCAGACCCGTTTAATCGATAATCAACAGATAGACTTAATGCAATAATCGCCGTTGTATCAGGCGTTATTGATGCAGGAAAATAAAATAACAGATTCTAAGTTGTCATCGAATCAGGAGAGAAACCATGTTGCGCACGATGCTACAGGGGAAATTGCACCGGGTGAAAGTCACTCAGGCAGATCTACATTATGAAGGTTCCTGTGCAATTGATCAGAATTTTATGGATGCTGCCGGTATTCTGGAATATGAAGCTATTGATATCTATAACGTGGATAACGGCGAGCGTTTTTCCACTTATGCTATCGCCGCTGAACGTGGTTCTAGAATAATTTCAGTTAATGGCGCGGCCGCACGCCGTGCGGCGGCAGGTGATAGGCTGATTATTTGCTCATATGTACAAATCCCTAATGAAGATGCCTGTCATCATAAGCCTAATATCGCTTACTTCGACGGTGATAATATTATGAGCCGTATAGCTAAAGCCGTGCCAGTTCAGGTAGCTTAAATATTAATTTAAGCGCTCAATAATGGGTAGGTTGTGAAGACATTGCAGTTGTGAAGACATTGCAAATGCATTTCCCCTACCCATTCATCACTACTCACATAACAAAAGAATCTACAATTAAGTCCTTAATCCCCGCCCTGTTTCAATTAAATACCAAGCAGCAAGATAAAAAACCATAATAAATGCGGTCAAAACACTTAATGTAATTATCAAAGAAACATCAGTAATTCCCAGGAAACCATAACGAAAACCACTAACCATATAAACGATCGGGTTAAGCTTGGAAACCGCCTGCCAAAATGGGGGTAATAATGTCAATGAATAGAACACCCCACCAAGATAGGTCAATGGCGTTAATACGAAGGTCGGAATAATGCTGATATCATCAAATGTCTTAGCAAAAATCGAATTCAGCAAACCACCTAGTGAAAACAGAACGGAAGTCATTAGCAATGTAACAACAATCATCCACCACGCATGAATATGAAGCGGAACAAAAAATAGAGAAACCAATGTCACCAAAATACCGACGCAAACACCACGGGCAACACCACCACCAACAAAGCCCACAATAACTATGTGTGTCGGAACCGGCGCTACCAATAATTCCTCAATACTGCGCTGGAATTTCGCGCCAAAGAAAGAGGAAGAAACATTGGCATAAGAGTTAGTAATCACCGCCATCATAATCAGGCCAGGGACAATAAACTGCATATAATCGACGCCGCCCATTTCTCCAATACGCGAACCAATCAAGCTACCGAAGATAATAAAATAGAGCGACATGGTAATAACCGGCGGTAATAAAGTCTGTACCCAAATGCGACCAAAACGGGTAATTTCTTTAATCCAGATAGTTTTTAGCGCCACCCAGTACAACTGAATCATTTACTATCTCCTTGCTTGTTGTTCACCAAGTTGACAAATAACTCTTCCAGACGGTTCGCTTTATTGCGCATACTCAGAATATGAATACCCTGAGCACTTAATTGGGTGAATACGCTATTTATTCCCTGACCACGTTGAACATCCACTTCCAAAGTAGAGGCATCCAGCAGTCGATAATTATATCCTGCCAGTTCAAGAGTTGGGTTTTGCGTCGCCAGATCGAAGAAGAATGTTTCAGATTCCACCCGACTGAGTAAATTTTTCATACTGGTGTTTTCCACCAATTCACCATGCTGAATAATACCAATATTACGGCACAGCATTTCTGCTTCTTCTAAATAGTGAGTCGTTAGAATAATTGTCGTTCCCTGTGCATTCAGCCGTTGCAAAAAATTCCACATAGAGCGACGAAGTTCAATATCAACACCGGCGGTTGGTTCATCAAGGATCAATAACTTAGGCTGATGCATCAAAGCACGTACAATCATCAGACGTCGTTTCATCCCACCAGACAGACGAATCGCTCGTTGATCACGTTTTTCCCACAGATCTAACTGCGACAGATAAGTTTTCGCTCTGGCTTGCGCCACTTTTCGCGGTACACCATAGTAACCGGCCTGATTGAGAACAATCTGCAACACCGTCTCAAACGGATTAAAGTTAAACTCTTGCGGAACAAGACCTAACTGGCGTTTAGCATTCACAATATCGGTATCAATATCATAGCCAAACACCTTAACCTTACCGCTGCTTTTGTTTACCAGAGAGCTAATAATGCCGATTGTGGTGGACTTCCCTGCACCATTCGGACCCAATAATGCGTAGAAGTCTCCAACTTCCACATTCAGGTCTATCCCACGCAGCGCCTTAACACCATCAGTGTAAGTCTTAGTCAGCTGCGTTAACTCCAATGCATAAGTCATAAATTACAAAACACCTTTATTATCTGGTCGCCTTTACGTGCAATGTGGAAACATAATGCTCCTTTTCTGCCTGACTTGCTTTGCAAAAACAGCAGAAAGATTAAAAACAAACAGCAACAAAATATTAAAATTTCAATTGATGTTGTATATGATTCTATCTTAAAGAAACACTACCAGGCTATGAATCATGATGAAAAAAATAGAAGAGCTGCTTGCCAATAACAAGCAGTGGTCAGAATCGGTTAACGAAGAAAACCCAAATTTTTTCAAAGAATTAGCAAAATCACAAAAACCTCGATTCCTATGGATTGGCTGTTCAGACAGCCGAGTGCCAGCAGAAAAACTAATTGATGCCGCTCCCGGTGACTTATTTGTTCACAGAAACGTTGCAAACCTGGTTATTCATACTGACTTAAATTGTCTTTCAGTTATTCAATATGCGGTAGACGTACTGGAAGTTGAACATATCATTATCTGCGGACACTATGGTTGTGGTGGTATCGAAGCCGCAATTGATGGCACCGAACTGGGATTGATTAACAACTGGCTGCTACATATCCGTGATCTTTGGTATAAACACAGTTCTATGCTAGGTGAATTACCCCCCAATGAGCGTCTGAACCGTCTGTGCGAAATTAACGTTGTTGAGCAAGTATATAACCTTGGTCACTCAACCATTATGCAATCAGCATGGAAACGAGGCCAAAAAGTGATGATCCACGGTTGGGTTTACGGTATTCATAATGGTCAATTGCAGGATCTTGAAGTGACGGCTGACAGCCGTGAAAAATTGGAATTGGCCTACCGTCAGACCGTTTCTAAATTGACGCATAAGAAGTGATTTTTCTAAGTTACTGATAAAATACGCTGTAGAAAAGGTTATATTTAATCCTTTCTACAGCGTAATTAAATGAAGATTTATACAGATTTTCAGTTTATAAATTATATTAAAATGTTTTCCTCACACTTAAAAAAGTATATTTCACCCTTTAAACTCATGACAATATTTTTCTCCAGAGATATTAATAATAGTGGAAGGTTTACAACTGTTTTTGCTAGATGGTATTAATCTGTTATTTTAAAAACAGTTTTTAAATCCTTTAGCGTGATCATTAGCGTCATTGGATTTAAAAGCGAATCACTAAAACCCACAGACTTATAAAACGCCTTAGCGTTCTCCGAGATAGCATGAACAATCAACCCTCTAACACCCACCAAATCTGCCGCTTGAGCGACACGTACGGAAGCATCTCTGACTAAATAGCGACCAAACCCTCTTCCTTGATAACGCTTATCAACAGCTAAGCGGCCCAAAATAATCACCGGAATGGGATTTGGCATATTACGCTTAAATTTGCTTATCGCCTCTTCTGACATGATTGAGCCGGTAGCTAACGAATAATAAGCAATAACATCCCTGTCTTCGCTTACAACATAGGTTCTCGAAGCATTCTCTTTTTGATTTTTTAATGCTCTGTCTGTTAACCAGTTGTCCAGGGTGTCAATTCCTGAAGTAAAACTATTTAAATTGTGCTCATCTGTTAACAAAGTTGGATCATTAATCACTTTATCACCACGGTTTTTTCATATTTGCCGTTTTGATAAGACGCTCATTTGGAGCAGCCGGAGCATCAAGTTTAGCAATAAAAGCATTAAAAATTTCTGGAGATATAACCATAAAGGAATATTCCAATAAAGTATTTTCAGCATCACGTTTGATTGTATCAAGGACATATTCAGTAACGGTTTTTCCCTTCACTTTTGCCGCTCTGTCTATTAAATCCCGATCCTCCTGCCTAATCCTCAAGTTGAGTGTCTTATTTTTACGATTCTCACTTATTACGTTCATTTCAAATCCCCTTATGCTATAGGTGGTCTAAATAATACACAGATGTAACGCCATTGTCATCACATTCTAGGGGGGGGAGAATTCCCATTAGGCATAGAGGCTTACATCGGCTTTCGCTAATACAAATGTAATATACCCGTTATCATTCATTGAATACTTAAATATTACAGAAATTATATGTATTTGTTGACATGCCATGACGACTTTCGTATAGCGTGCATATACAGTATACGAGACTAGTATGATTAAAAGCTTCAAACACAAAGGATTGGAAAAATTTTTCAAAACTGGTTCTACCGCTGGCATTCAGCCTAAGCATGCCCTAAAGCTGCAAATCCAGCTAACTGCATTGAATATGGCTAAAAAACCAGAAGATATGAATGCCCCTAGCTGGAAACTTCATCCACTAAAAGGAGCAAATCTTAGCGGTCACTGGGCAATATCTGTTAACGATAATTGGCGTTTAACATTTAGATTTGAGGGCGAAGATATAATTCTCGTTAATTATCAAGATCATCACTGAGGGCAACGAAATGAAAATGCATAAACCTGCACACCCAGGCATAGTTTTGCGTGAATATCTTGGTGACATATCTGTCACAGAGGCAGCAAAGGCTCTCGGTATAACCAGAGCTGCACTATCTCGCATATTAAACGGCAATGCAGGAATATCTGCTGATATGGCCCTGCGACTGGAAGCTGCATTAGGTACTAGTGCCGAAATGTGGACAGGAATGCAGTCCCAATATGAACTGTGGATTGCCTCACAGCACAAAAGACCAGAAATAAAACCAATACTGGCTCACTCCTGATAGCGTAATAAGAGGGCTTTACTTAGCCAGCTACAACACTACACACCATGTCTGAATCACAAAGCAAAAACGGCAACCCGAAAGTTGCCGTTTTCAAATACGAGAAAACTACTCTTCTAGCAAAATCACATGGCCGATATAAGGCAGATGACGGTAAAGTTGCGCATAATCGATACCATAACCCACCACAAATTTATCCTCAATTGAGTAACCAATCCACTCCACCGGAACATCAACTTCACGGCGGGAAGGTTTATCCAGCAAGGTACAGATTGCCAGTGATTTTGGCTCACGCAGCGCCAAAATTTCACGTACTTTATTCAGGGTATTACCTGAATCAATAATATCTTCCACAATCAGTACATGCTTACCACGAATATCCTCGTCCAGATCTTTCAGGATTTTCACATCACGAGTGGAATTCATACCGCTGCCGTAACTGGAAGCCGTCATAAAATCGACTTGATGAGGGATCTGAATTTCACGGCATAAATCAGCCATAAAAATAAAGGAGCCTCTCAGCAACCCAACCAACACCAGCCCACTCTCGCTGTCACGATAGTGCTCAGTGATCTGTTTTCCCAGTTCAGCAATACGCTGCTTAACCTCCTGTTCGGAGATCATAACTTCTACAGTGTGTTTCATTATAAAGTTAACCAATTGTTTTTAATGAATAAATATATAAAAATCAATAAAAGATTATAACCAGTTGATATGCCAATTAATACGCCATTCTTCCAGCAATATTATTGAACAGTTCCTTTCCCTTAGGATATCTCAAGGCAAGTATGGCATAAGATAAGGATATTTATAGTATCCAGAAGAGAAACCAATCTATAGATCATACACCAAAACTATTATTCAAAATAATAGCTCACCGCTAATCGACAAATTGTTGTAACGACGCCAATATGTTGCGCTTCTGACCACGTTTCATTGTTGGGGAACGCTTAACCGCCTTATAAACTTCACGCATACAATAATCAGTGACTTTACCCTTAACAATATTATGATAATCAGTGCTGATCCTTTCCTTAATATCGTTAATATCAAATGCCGCATGAGCATCTATACAATTAATAAACGAATCCCATTGCAAAAACTTATGATCTTTCTGAGGCAAATCAACTTGGCATTGAAGAAGTTCCTGTCGTAATTGGATAAATTCGCTGATTTTAGAATTAATGATCAGAACAAGCAGCGGCTCACAGCAGCAAACCAACAAATATTTTAACTTTGGAGGCGTTGTAAAAGGGCAGTGAAGATAAAGAACATCTCCTATAGCCAAATTCTGTTTGGCTGAAAATTCCGCCCTAAAAGATACGGGAAATCTGTCACCAAGATTAGTCATCAGCTACTCTGTAGAAGTCAGATAAGCAACTAACTTGTCACCATCTTTACAACTGGCAGCTATCGCTTCCAATGGAATCTCACCATTCTGGTTAGCCGCCATCCAAACACTATCGTGGCTGATATCACGTATTTCTTTAAAAGAAAGATTCCCATATTTTTCAATTGCTTCATTTATGCAATCAATATCTGAATCACTAAATACATCTTCATCGAAATCACGCAAAGCACGTATTTGGTGATTCCCATAACGTCCTTCTACTGACAACGATGATCGAATAACATCAACATCACACCCATTTGGAATAAAGCGCCCGTCCCCTCTGGCTACTTTTATAATATCATAGGCATTCTCTGCCACAGGGCCATCTTTCATTGCAAGATAATTATCACCCGTAATTAACCGGCCATAACGCTCTAAATGCAGTCGGTCAGCAAAATACAGAATTTTACCCACATGATAAATGTCAGAAATTGGTGCTATAGAGGCAACGTACAGAATGGCCTCTATAGCCTTTTCTGAATCAAACCTTGCATTAAGCATCTCAATACCTTCATTCAAATTAGGATAAATAACATACAAAATCTACACCTATTTTAATACCTACCGTAATCCCTGTACAACGCTTTGTTGCGTTCCATTGCGGCCAGCAAAATTATTTACTGACAGTAAAACCTAGCATCATACCGGTATCTTCATGTTCCAGTAGATGACAGTGCGCCATAAATGGATGTTTCACTCCCGCAGTATGCTTGAACTGAACCAGCACTTCGCTCTCCTTACCCTCCACATGAACAATGTCTTTCCAACCACTGCGGTGAGCAGCAGGTTTGCGGCCATTCTCACTCAAAATACGAAAACGGGTGCCGTGGATATGGAACGGATGCAGCATCATATCGCCAACCCCCGAAATCACCCAACGCTCATACTGCCCCTGTTTCACATCAAAAGCGGGTTCTGTTATGGAGAAAGACTGCCCATTAATGGTGTTCGCACGATGGAAATTTAATTCACTACCATGATGCATATCTCCGTGGTTCATATTCCCATGATCCATCCCCATACCCGCCATAGCCCGCTCACCGTAGCGCTGAGATAGCATCATCATCCCTTGCATATCCAGACGACTGTCCATCGCAAGATGTAAACGACGCCGATTCAAACCGGTAAGAGAGGGCAATGCAGGAAGCGTGGTAAGCCGCTCCGACAGTATTGTACGGCTAGAAAAAAGCTGAGGTTGAATACGTAAAACAGGTAACGGTTGATCAAATGGCGGTAATGTCATTCCTATCTGAACCACAGGTAAAGTCACCAGATCGAAAGTTTTTCCATCAAACGTATTCACCAATACCTCAAAACGCTCTCCCGGCAGAATCGATAATTCATTAACCGCAACCGGCTCCGCTAACAAGCCGCCATCACTGGCAACAACATACAATTCACGACCATCACTGACCGCGATATTCAAACTGCGGGCATTACAACCATTCAGCAAACGCAAACGTAACCAACCACGTGGCGCAATATGCTGAGGTAAAACAACGCCATTGGTCAGCATCATATCGCCAAACCAGCCAATAGCAGCACTCATCACATCCAGTTGATAATCAATCTGCCCCTCTTTATTCAGGCGCTTATCCTGCAAAACCACCGGAATATCATCCACCCCCCACTGATTTGGCAACCCCGTATTAATACTGTTCTCATCTTCAATCAGTACTAATCCACCAAGCCCCATTGCAACTTGATAACCCGTCTTGCCATGCGTATGTGGATGGAACCAACAAGTCGCTTCTGGTTGTTCAGGCGTAAAACTAACCGTCCGATTCCCACCTGGCGCAATCATCGCATGCGGCCCCCCATCGGCTTCCCCAGTAATCTCCAGACCATGCCAATGAACCGTCGTCTCTTCTGGTAGATGATTACGAATATCAATAGTGACAGGTTGACCTGACGTCAATTTCAGTGTCGGCCCTAGTAAATCACCGTTGTAACCCCAAGTTTTCGTCACGGTTCCTGCTTTAAAACTGGATTTTCCCGCTTTGATTTCAATAGCGATTTTACCTGCCGCATCTGGCTCTAATTGTGGAGGAATGGGCAGTGCTGGATAAGATTCAGCAAAGGAGAAACGGCTCCAGACAGGCAATATACTGGATGCACCAATAACCGCGCTTAATCTGATAAAATCACGTCGTTGCATATCAATTTCCTGATTAAATCGGCAAAAAATAAACAATAAAAAAACATTTCATAAAAAGAAACGTAAAGGTTACCCTTACAGGAAGGTCAAGCAGAGGGAATGTGATTTAGGTCGATCTTTACAGTAATTTAAAAAAATAAATTTTACCTAACAAAGATATTAATATGTTAACGTAATATGACATGGATTGATTATAATAATACAAATGCGAAAATTAGCTCTCTTGACTTACATACTCGTTCTGTTCGGTTTTTCCCACCCCGCAAAAGCGCTGACAGAAAATGAAGCTGAAGATCTGGCGGATCTGACGGCGGTGTTTATCTACCTGAAATATGACTGTGGTTACAGCCAAATTCCTGACCGGGAAATTAAACGAGCCATTATTTATTTTGCTCAGCGTAATAAGTGGGATTTAACGAATTACAACAGCCAATTGATGGACAAACTCAATGAAGAAAGCTATCAGGATCTAAAAGGAATTTACCTGTCCAATGCGATAAAGTGCCATGCTCTCGCCAGAGATTCGCTGAGTTTATTCGCCTACGTTAAATAGTGCTTTTCCTCATCCCTCTAAAGGGGTAAATTTCACCGTGCAACTATGAGAATTGTTGGCTATTATGTGAACCCAATTTTCATGACTGTCACAGTGGAGGAAAGGCCAAGATATGTCACAACAAGAAATTTGGTACGAAACCCTGCACGCCAACTTTGGTCAGTATTTTTCCGTCGATAAAGTGCTTTATCACGATAAAACTGAGCATCAGGATTTGATTATCTTTGAAAACGCGGCCTTAGGCCGCATTATGGCGCTGGACGGCACAGTACAAACCACTGAACGTGATGAATTTATCTACCACGAAATGATGGCTCATGTTCCTTTGTTTGCCCACGGAAACGCCAAACGAGTACTGATTCTCGGCGGTGGTGATGGCGGTATGTTACGTGAAGTCTGCCGTCATCAATATCTTGAAAGCATCACGATGGTTGAAATCGATGCTGGTGTCGTTGAATTTTGCCGTCAGTATCTGCCTAACCATAATGCCGGTGCTTATGATGATCCACGTTTCAATTTGATCATTGACGATGGCGTTAATTTCGTTAATACCACTGATCAGAAATTCGATGTCATTATCTCTGACTGCACGGACCCGATTGGGCCTGGTGAAGGATTATTTACCTCCGAATTCTATCAAGGTTGCCAACGCTGCCTGAATGAAGGCGGCATCTTTGTTGCTCAAAATGGTGTTTGTTTCCTGCAACAGGACGAAGCAGTCACCAGCCATAAAAAATTGAGCAACTATTTTGCTGACAGCGGTTTCTATCAGGCTGCGATTCCAACCTATTATGGTGGAATTATGACCTTTGCCTGGGCGAGCCAGAACCCGGCGCTACGCCATGTGGATCTGGCGACATTGCAACAGCGCTTTAACAACGCGGGTTTTACCTGCCGTTACTACAATCCAGCCGTTCATACCGGTAGCTTTGCTCTACCACAATATCTGCTGGATGCACTATCCGAGAACCCATAATCACCCATTAGCCAGGAGGTGAAATAAATTGCACAAGCTGAAATTGCACGGCTTTAATAACCTGACAAAAAGCCTGAGTTTTTGTATTTACGATATCTGTTATGCCAAAAGCCAAGCTGATCGGGATAGTTATATCGCTTATATTGACGAACAATATAACGCTAACCGTTTAACGGAAATTCTCAGCGAAACATGTTCGATCATTGGTGCAAATATTTTGAATATCGCCCGCCAGGACTATGAGCCGCAAGGGGCAAGCGTCACCATACTCGTCAGCGAAGAGCCGATGGACCCAAAGGATGTCGACAATACTGAAAATCCCGGTCCGTTACCTAATTCCGTCGTTGCTCATTTGGATAAGAGCCATATCTGTGTGCACACTTATCCAGAGAGCCATCCGGGCGGCGGCATATGCACTTTCAGAGCTGATATTGAAGTATCAACCTGCGGTGTTATTTCACCTCTCAAAGCGCTGAACTATCTGATCCACAAATTAGAATCAGATATTGTCACGATGGATTACCGCGTCCGTGGTTTCACCAGAGATGTAAATGGCATGAAACACTATATCGATCACGAAATCAGCTCGATTCAGAATTATATGACCGAGGAAGTGCAATCGCAGTATTACATGATGGATGTTAATATTTATCAGGAAAATCTATTTCATACAAAAATGATGCTAAAAAGATTTGACCTGAATGATTACCTATTTAATGCCACACCAGAGCAACTGAGTGAAACGGAAAAGCAGGAAATTACCCATCTCTTGAAAAAAGAGATACAAGAAATCTATTATGGACGTAATTTACCCGCTGTTTAGTTAATATTTAGCTGGCAGGCGCCAATATTCACTGGCATCTGCCAGATCAGTTTTAGCTGATATATTCTCAGCAATTTGATCCATTAACTATATTAATAGGCTATTCCATATTACCCGGTTAAAACATTACTCGTTGTAATCTCAGCGCCATAAATGGTTTTAAGATAATTAAGAGCATCCTCTTGATCAACACCGGGAAAAACACACACAGCATCTGACAAAATTTTGATTCGATAACCGCGTATAAACGCGCCATAGGCCGTATGTCTGACGCAACAATGGGTATGCTGGCCGGTTAACACAACTTCCGTCACACCATATACTTTCAAAACCTCTTCCAGTTCGGTTCCATCGAAAGCCCCATAAAATCGCTTGGGCAAAACAATTTCACGCTCCGTCCCAATAGGAGCCAATGTTTCAATGACATTAGCACCTGACGTTCCAGCCATTGCATGTCTGCCCCAAATACTCATTTCCCGATCATCAGCTCGATGAGCGTCATTAGCATAAACCACCAGCCAATCACGATGGTTCCGAGCATGATCAATCAGCCGCTTGATTACCGGTACGATCTTCATCGCATCCGCCTCATTGGCGAGTACTCCTGTGACAAAATCGTTCAGCATGTCAATTACAATCAACGCTTTCATTAGTTTTGTCCTTTAAATAGATTTAAAAAAACAATTGCCGTGACTTGTTTCCACCACTCAGTTACAGACAATTCTGACAAGACCATTAGCCAATAACAATAAAAGGATATACCTTTACCAACATTGAAAAGTATCAAGAAACAGGCGGGACTTTGAGTCCACTTCTCGGAGGTGTAAATGTTATATCCAGTTGCGATTGATAAAGGCCACTCATCCTTCGGCGTCCGTGTCCCTGATATCCCGGGTTGCTTTTCTGGAGGGGATAATTTTACAGACGCAGTAGAAAGCGTCCGCGAAGCAATTGAAGCGCATATCGAATTGCTGATTGATGATAATGAATCAGTACCAGAGGCGACAAACGTAGAAAACTACCTTGCCGACCCTGAATATATAGGAGCAATATGGACATTAATTGATGTGGATATTACACGATTAATGGGAAAGTCAGAGAAAATCAACGTAACTCTTCCATCATTGCTAATCCGCCGAATCGATCAATTCGTCGCAAATCATCCAGAATACGGGAGTCGTTCAGGTTTTCTATCACACATAGCGGCAGAAAAAGTTATTAGCAGAACCAAAATCTAATATGTCTGAAATGTTAATTTATTGACAATATGCTGATTTTTTTCTAATAAGACACCATCACAATAATTTCCCAAAACAATCACTGCCCCGAATAAAGTCGTTTATTCGGGGCAATTTAATAACACTGTGATTATTTCGATGGCGTCAAAGAAAAGGTCAGTGTCTCTAACGGTTGAAGGGTAATCAGCGCTGTTTTATTGATAAACTTCGGCAACGAGTTGTTCTCGCCATAATCGATATTAACGTCATATACCGAAGGTTGATCATCAGGCAATTCGAGATCGCTTTGCAGATCCAGATAATATTGTTTCACTTCATCAGCAGGATTGCGCAAAGTGATAATCGACTTTTTCGGACTCCAGGCTCCCCAACCGTACACCGCTAGGTCGGTGGGATCTTTACCAATCCAATGGGTATCAAACAGCACATCTTTATTCTTCTCTGACCATTTCGCCGCGTTTGCCAGCGTATCCCAATCCTCGGTGGTCAACAGTTCAGGCGTAACATACATCTCTTGTAACTGTGTGCCGCTGCCAAAATAGCTCCAAACCTGATCGGCAAAATCTTTAGGTGACTGTTTATCCAGATGCTTAGCCTGTTTAGCATAAACAATGCCATGCAGCATCAATGAATTCAGTGGGAACAGCGGTCCCTTTGTTACGACATTACGATAAGTTTCCGCATCACGATAGGTAAGCCACTGCTGCACTTTGGAACCTGTACCGAGAAACTCCACATCATAGCCGCCACGCCAAATAGAATCGGCGAAAAATAGCCAGGAAGGCGTGGCTTTGGTGCCTGTGGTCAAGTTGATAAACAGTTCATTGCCTGTATTGCGCATATCTTCAATAAGATGGATAGCGGCATCAAAATCACTGGTGAATGAACTCCCTTTAATCACACGATCAGCATTGCCGGTGCCGTCCAGCTTAAACATGGATACATTTTGTTGTTGAATCAGGTTGAGCACCCGGTTATGGAAATTGGCGTAGTAATTAGGGCCTGAAAGCGCAAATCTGCCATCTATCACTTCATAACCAAACTCCTCAGCATGAGAAACACGCTGCTCACCCGGTTTACCATAACCGCCCCAAGGCGAAAGCCAAATACCTAAACGAGCATGGTATTGATCTGCTTCCTTCTTAAGATTTTTGAACTCATGGGGAAATGCCTGACTAAAACCCCAATCTCCTTTAAGGTTATCCCAACCATCATCAAACAGATAACCACCCAACTTCACACCGCGCTTAGTAGCCAACTCCTGCCCAAACTGTTTGATACGCGTCAACGACTCTTGTTCGGTATAAGGAGTGAAGAAACCAATATCGTACCAAGAGTTGTAATGTAGGTAAGGACTATATTGACGCGGACGAGCATTGTTCAAAAATTCATTGACGTTACGCCGCAATTGCCCTTGCTGATAAACACCAACATATGTCTTATAACTTAACGTTTTCCCCGGCTCTAGCGGGATAGAGAGCGCAATTTTTTGCGAAGCGCTCCCTTTATAAGCCTCAGTGGTAATCAATGGATTACCGGGAACAATAAAGAAGCTATCGCTGACAATCGGTGAACTGGCGATAGAGCCGTGAACAAAAGGGACTTTAGTGCGAAATGGCATCAACGAGACAGAGCTGAGCTCCAACGCGTTTTCTTGCGGTGTAATAGTGATTTCAAACGAGCCGTACTTATCTTTATCCTCCACCGTAATGATATTTTTTACCTGAATGTCGCCATGTTTCAGGGAGACAACAATACGATTGCGCTTTTTGCTGATATCAGTAATCTGAAAATCTTTAGTAGTGAGTTTTTCTCCTGATTTCAACGTGATTTCAAACAGATTATCAATGATGATGTGATCGTGGTTTTTTGGATTTTCAAATTTTAATTGCGTCACTTTACCGTGTTCGTCGCTAACAGTTACATGGTAATTATTACCGTCCAACAACCAGCTATCTGCCCAGACTGGCGTGTTATACAACACGGAACTCGCTAATAAACTCAACGTAATTCTATTTAACGTTCTTATTTTCACAGCAGTTTCCTTATAGTCAGAATAAAAAAACAGAACCGTCACGAATACAGCTTGCCTGCACTGCCACAAATCCGAATCTTTTCTTCTACTACTGCCTGCATAGCCTGTTTTCCCGGCGCGATATATTTACGCGGATCATTCGCATCTGGATGCTGGATGAAATAGCGCTTTACCGCATCAGCAAAAGCAATTTTTAGATCGGTCGCCACATTGACTTTACATACACCAAGACCAATCGCCTGCTGTATCATCACTTCAGGAATACCCGATGCGCCATGCAGCACCAACGGAATATCCACCTGTTCACAAATTGCTGCTAACCGATCAAAATCCAAACGCGGTTCACCATGATACAAACCATGCGCAGAACCAATCGCCACCGCCAGAGAATCAATACCGGTACGGGCAACAAAGGCTTTCGCCGCCAGCGGATCGGTAAAGAAACTATCGGCGCTGGAAACCTGCAAATCATCTTCCTGCCCGCCTAGCCGCCCCAATTCCGCCTCAACGCTAACATCGTAACGATGGCAAAATCGTACCACCTCAGCTACCTTACGAATATTCTCTTCAAAGGGTAAATGCGAGCCATCAATCATTACCGAACGCACACCCGCGGTCACTTTATGACTGATATCCTCCAGTTCCTCATGATGATCGAGATGCAACGCCAGCGGCAAATTGTGGCGGCGAGCGGCATCCTGACAGATTGACACTAGGTAGTCAGTCCCCGCATAACTGAAAGTACTTGGCGTACCTGCCAGAATAACCGGCGATGCCAAACGTGCAGCGGTTTCTGCTACCACCTGGACAGTTTCCAGATTATGGACGTTGAAAGCAGGAACCGCATAGCCTTCACGCAGAGCCTTTTTTAACATTTGACGACTAGAAATCAGGTACATATAAGCTCCTTAAATGCCATCCAGATTCGGGCTGTCATACCTTCGTTTCTGTTGTTCATGCCACAGGCTGGTTAATCCCCGCCGCCCACATTCCAGCGCCATATCACGAAATGTTTCCAGAGTTATATCTTCACGATCCAGCATCATCTCTACCGCCAATTGCATATTAGTACCGGTGATAACTTCATAACATGGATTAGCTATTGCCAGTTGCGCCGCCTGCCGGAACGGTGATCCACCCAGTAAGTCACTGAGAATAATGACACCTTCACCACTATCACAAGCGGCGCAAGCCGCCTGTAACAACAGCAATAATTGTTGCGTACTGATTCCCTCAGGAAAATCGACAGCGCAGCACTGAGGTTGTCGTCCGACGACTTGTTCCACTGCCTGCAACAGCCCACTGGCGAAATGCCCATGACCGGTGATTACAATACCTAACATTCCCTCTCCTCAGCGCCATTTATTAAAGAAAACCAACATACTTCCCTACAATCCCGATCACGACGGTCAAACCAATTAATTTGATCGGGGAAAATCCCTTTTTCATCAACCAAAACACCAGCAAAGTGAAACACAACGGCAATAAATTCGGCATCAGTTTGTCCAGCACATCCTTCTGCAACGCCACACTGGCCTTACCGGCATTTACCACCACCGGCGTCGAGAGATGGACATAGGAAGCCACCAACGCCCCGATTACCGTCATTCCTACTATCGAAGCGGCATGGGAGATCTTTTTGGTATGCTTTTTCAACAATGTCAACGCGCTGGTTCCTGCACGATAGCCATAATGAGCCAGACCAAAACGCAAGCCGAAATGCACGATATTGAACAACAGCAGAAATATAATGGGACCGAATAGGCTGCCTTGTAGCGCCAGAGAAGCCCCGATACCCGCGCAGATAGGCAGCAGAGTCAACCAGAACAATGCATCGCCAATCCCACCTAGCGGCCCCATCAGAGCCACTTTCACCGCGCGAATGGTGGAAATCTTCTCTTTATTCCTCTCCATTGCCAGCACCAACCCAGACAGGAAGGTGACATCAAACGGATGCACATTGATAAACTCCATATGCATCTTCATAGAATTTGAAAGATCTTGCGGATTCTTGTGAATCTTACGCAGACTAGGGATCAAGGTGTACAACCAGCCTCCCGCCTGCATACGCTCATAGTTAAATGATGCCTGTAGCAACAAAGAGCGCCACGCCATACGATTCAAATCGCCGTTGGTCAGATCCTCACTCGGTATCGTGTCCTGATAATCATCCTGCTCAACCTGACTGGTTGCCAGCGCCTGCGCCATCCTGTTCTCAGCTTTAGCGGCCATAGCCGCATCGGTGTCGTTAAATGCCATCTTCCATCTCCTGAGATTGAGTGTGAGATTGAGTGGTAGACACGCTACGTTCAGCGGCCTCTTCCATACGGGAACGGTTAAAGAAATCGATCAATGCAATCGCAAAAGCGCCAAGTGCTACAGCAATAATCGGCATATTAAGGAAGGTGACTGAAACGAAACCCAGAATGAAATAAGCGATATAGGTCTTTTTCATCATGATCTTCATCAGCATAGAAAAACCAATCGCAGGCATCATGCCACCCGCAACCGCCAAACCATCCAACAACCATTGCGGCGCCTTCCGTACCATGACGCTGGCGGCGTCAGCGCCGAAATAGACCGGCAGAAATGCCACGATAAAGTAGAAACAAAACAGAATGGCGATACCCAGATAATTCACACGCTCCACGCCACGCCAGTTCAATACTTTCACCATCTGATCGCATTTATGCATCATGGGTGAGAAGACGGTAAACAGCAGAGTGATGCAACCTTGTACCGCAATGGAAAATGGCACCGCTATACCAATCGCGACTTTAGGATCAGCTCCCGTCAAAATGGCAAACGCAGTACCAATCACCCCGCCAATCACCACATTTGGCGGTTGAGCGCCTGCCAGCGGCACCATGCCCATCCAGACTAATTCCAGTGAGCCACCCACCAACAAACCCGTCTGTACATCCCCTAAAATCAACCCAACCAACGGCCCAATTACCACTGGACGATGAAAATGAGTCAACCCATCGAACAGATCCACCCCGGCTAAGCCAGCTAACAACCCAATCAATATCGCATCAATCAGCATAACTCACCCCTCACACCAGCAATTTGGCGATAGGTTCTCCCGCTTCATCCGGCACCCGCCGAATTTCGCAAGTGACGCCCAGTTGCTCCAGTTCACGAAACACCACCACGTCACTGTCATCAACCGAAACCGTCTTATGGATTTGACGCTTTCCCTCAGAAAAATGCATATTGCCCACGTTAACGAAGCGGATCGGTACTCCGCCCTTTACCAGCGTCAGTACATCCTGCGGCGTTTTACAGACGATGAAAATTTTCTGGCGTTCAGCCGCTTTATGAATCACATCAATGGTTTTTTGCAGGGTGAAATAACGCGTCTGAACCCCATCAGAAACCACCATATCCATCAGATTTTGCTGCATCAAATCACCGGCAGCTTGATCGTTAGCCACCAATACCAAATTGGCCCCCAGTGAATTGGTCCAGGTCACACCGACTTGACCATGCACCAACCGGTTATCAATTCGGGTCATTAAAATATTCGGTATCGACATAATCACTCCTGCTACATTTTATTCTTGGTGAATACGGTGGATGATAAGGATAAATTTCCACCCCCTTCACCACGCGGTTGACTTCCCCTGTCGGACATGGATTGTCTGGCGTTATGCCCAGTGCCAGCGAGGTTTCAAACGCTAACATCTGCAAAAATATCAAATAGGGGAACAACAGCCAGATATCGTCTTGTTCACTATTAATCACCGTGAACCCTTTCCCCTGTGTGCCACTCAGTGCAACAATTTGACACGCCAATCCGTCATGATTCAGTTCATGCCAAAGATCGAGATCATAACGACGACGATGCTGATCAGCAGAGAGCATCATGACCACCAGCGTATCGCGTTCGATCATAAATTTCGGCCCATGACGCACCCCCATTGATGAGTCGTAACGGGTGGCGACATACCCGGCGGTCAACTCCAGCATCTTGAGCGCCCCCTCCTCGGCTATCCCAGTAAAACAACTGGAGCCTAGACACATCATGCGTTTAAAACCACTGCAGGCCAGCCGCTTAACCTGTGCCTGCCACTGCCCCCTTTCCCGCTCACACAACGCGATCATCTCCATCAACGACGCTCCATTCTGTTCCAATGTCAACGGCCCTAGCAGCAACACTGTTGCTAACGTCATACAACTGAAACTGGACGTCATAGCAAAACTCTGGTCATGAGCACCCTGTGGCATATTCAACGAACAGACGTGAGCGCGCCCTTCGGCATAACGCGCTAACGCGCCGCCGGGATTACAGGTCAGCATCAGGTGATAACAGCGTGGCAGGAGTTGATCCGCCAGTTTTACCACCGCCACGCTCTCCGGGCTATTGCCCGACCGCCCATAGGAAATCAACAAGGTTGAACGTGTTGGATCGAGATATTGCAAAGGAGAAGGCACAATATCTGTGGTGCTGTACGCGACTACATTCAGTCCACACTGCTCACGCAACCAAGGCGCCAACGTGCGCCCGATAAACGCGGAAGAACCTGCGCCACACAGCACTATCTGTAACTCTGGATCTGATAATAAAGGCTGCAAAAAGGGCCGCCACACCCCTTCCTCACATTGCAGATTTTGATATAACTGACGCCAAAGCTCAGGCTGTTGATGGATCTCTCTGGCAGTATGCAACGCATGATGCTCACGCAACCAGACTTCGGTATAGGAAAACAGCTCATTCATGTTAAAACTCCTTGTACCTCTGGCTCACAAGCCTGCGCATAGCTCAAGAGCACAGAACGAATTTTATCCAACACCCAAGCGTGTGGGTCATTATCCAGCCTGCCGGCATTAACCGCCTGCGCCTGCTCAGGCAGGTACTGACTCAGTAGTGAAAGGGAAACCGGGCGACAACGCAGGTTATCCATCAAAGTATCCACTGCCTGTTGTACCTGAGGATGCGGCCAGTAGTAACGAACGCGATCACTCAAACTGTATTGACGATCAATAAACTGTTGATGCGGCGTACCGTGATAATAGCGGTTCCAGTGCTCCGGTTGCTCAAGCATGACCTGTTCCAGCGTGGCGCACAGATGAGCCGCGCCCTGTTCCCCATTCCATTCACTATCGATTTTATCGAGTGCGAACAACGCCTCACGTAAAGCAAAAGTCAAAGCCGGACCGACTTTCAGAATGGCAAAGTGATCACGTACCAATTCACGGTAAGCTCGCGCCGTTTGATAATCAGTGGAATGGGCTTCATAGACTAAATAGGGTTGAGATTCGATATATTGACTCAGCGCCGCTGCACGTTCAGGTTGATAATGTTCGATATGATGGTGATCGAACTCCACACCCGGTTGCACCACCAGCGCAATCACTCGCGGCCATACCGGTTCCAATCCAGCCAGTCGCCAGGCTTGTTGATGAACATTCAACGTTGTAGCCGCAGCCTGAGGCGTAGTGACCTGCATTCCTTCTAATGCTTCTTTAGCTCCGCCCGGTACCGGCACTTCGGTACCTATCACATAAACCGGTGGTTCGCCCCCCACCTGCCGCCAACAACGTTCAGCCGCCTGACACAAACGAGCCGCGCGTACCGCAACCTCGTTGTCGCCCAGCGGCGTTGGATCATCCAGACAAGACATCGAGCAATCGAGGTGGATCTTACGAAACCCCGCCTCCACATAATCGTGTATCAACGTTTCAGCCAGTTTCATCGCCTGTTCAGCGGGAAGATCCTGCCAGGCATTTGGTCCAAGATGATCGCCTCCTAACCAGATACGATCACGCGGCAACCCAATGCGATCGGCCTGCTGCCAAACTACATCCCGGAATTGAGCCGGCTGCATCCCTGTGTAACCGCCAAACTGATTGACCTGATTAGAAGTTGCTTCAATCAGTACCGAGGTCTTACGCTCTTTAGCGACGCGTAAAGCGCTTTCCAATACCCAAGGATGAGCGGAACAGATCGAATAGATCCCCACCGCTTCACCTGATTTATGACGACGGATAAGTTGTAATAATGACTGCATGGTGTCTCCCATGCGGGCAAAAATCTCGGTAAGAACTATTCGTCGGCAATAACCACATCCACGCCGAGTTCAATTAATGCCCGCTTGTAGTTATCGGGGATCCGACTGTCAGTAATCAGCCGATGAATCTGTCCAGCTTGACGGATCATGCAAAAACTTCTGCGCCCAAATTTACTGGCATCCGCCACCGCGATAATTTCATGCGCCACCTCACACATTACGCGATTAAGGTGAGCTTCACCGGGATGTGGCGTGGTTATCCCTGCTTCCAGATCAAAACCATCGACGCCAAGAAATAGGGTGTCAAAGCGATATTGACGTAATTGTTGTTCCGCAGCCGGACCATAGAGCGAGTAGGAGTTCTGACGCACACTTCCGCCAAGCACCATCACCTCCATCCGGTCAAACCCCGCCAGTTCATAGGCGATATTCAACGCGTTAGTCATGACGACCAAATCACGCCGTTCTTTAAGAAATGGTACGATTTGCGTGGTAGTCGAGCCGGAATCAAGGATCAGGGCATCACCGTCCTGAACAAACTGTGCCGCCCTGGCCGCAATACGCGATTTCACATCACGATTCATCCGGCCTTTATCTTGCAAGGGGCGATCAAAGGCGAATTGCTGATTCAACATGGCGCCGCCATAGGAACGCAATGCACAACCTTTTTGCTCTAGATAACGCAGGTCATTACGGATAGTGACGCTGGAAACCCCAAAACGGGTGCTCAGATGCTCAACACGCACACTGCCTTCATGACACAACAAGTCGATAATCTGTTCACGTCTTTTTACGGTATCCACAGCCATTCCATTATACTCCTCAGATTTTCAGCGATAAATTTATGCCGCCTGTGATGAATTGCTTTCCCTCTCTTTCGGTTTAATTACAGCAAAAGCAACCAAACGAAATTGTGATCGCTATTACAGTCTATTATATAGACAAAAATCAGCATAAAAGATTTCGATTGGAAACAAAACGAAAAGAAACGTTAAATTTCTTGGCTACTGGCTAGTTACCCAAAAATCAGTTTTTATCCACACTTTGGGTGACAATTGATATAAAAAAACGAAAGCGCTTGGTTTTCAATCAGCAACCGCAAAGTTTTATTTTGTCAGGTGATAAAGATCACAAATTTTGTGATTGGGTATATAAATCCTGATAAAATCCCGGACTGAAAACTCTCACTGTAATTTAAGGACACGCCACATGACAAAACAATTTTCGGTGCTGACTGGCGGGCTGCTGCTTGCCGCTTCTCTCGGCGCTCAAGCCTCGAATACACCCGATCAGACCCGTCTAACAAATACTGTTGATAAGACCATACATTCTCTGATGCAGGAATATGACATTCCAGGAATGGCGATTGCGGTGACTTTCCGCGGTCAACATTTTTTCTATCAATACGGTGACGCGTCAAAAGAGAGCAACACGCCGGTCACTAAAGAGACAATCTTTGAATTAGGCTCAGTCAGCAAAACCTTTGCCGGCAGCCTGATTTCTTGGGCGCAAGTGACAGGAGCTATTTCCCTCTCCGATAAAGCTAGCCAGCATTTTCAACCGCTTGCAGGCAGCGCCTTTGACAACATAAACATGCTGAATATTGCCACTTATACTGCGGGCGGCCTACCGTTACAATTCCCTGATGAGATCGACAGCAATAGCAAAATGGTGGACTGGTTTCAGCACTGGCAGCCAAAATACACGCCCGGAACCTACCGCCAGTACGCCAATCCCAGCATTGGCCTAGCGGGCTATATCGTTGCCCAACGCCTTGAAAAACCTTACTCAATACTGGTGAAAAACCAAATTCTTTCACCGCTTGGCCTGCGCCATACCTGGTTTAACGTCCCCGAGCAGGAGATGAAAAATTATGCATGGGGTTATTCAAAAGAGAATAAACCGATTCGCATAAACCCCGGCATACTGGATGAAGAAGCGTATGGTCTGAAAACCAGCGCACAGGAGCTGATCGGCTTCGTTGACGCAAATATTGATCCTTCCCGCGTAGGTGACAGCAAACTGGCACAGGCCATTCGGGCAACCCACACCGGTTATTACCGAGTGGGTGAGATGACGCAAGGGCTGGGCTGGGAGCTTTATCACTGGCCCGTTACTCTTGAGCAGGTACTGAGCGGCAACTCGGCGCAGCTCGCTTTTCAAGCCAATAAAACTACGGAACTATCGCCGCCAGAGCCGCCAACGGATGCGCTTTTTATCAATAAAACCGGTTCCACCAATGGCTTCGGAGCATATGTCGCGTTTGTGCCGCAAGAGCAAATGGGTATTGTGCTGCTGGCCAACAAAAACTACCCCAACGAGGCTCGCATCAAAGCAGCCTGGCAAATCCTCAAAGCGCTGAAATAACGCGCAATTGCGTTAAATGCTTATGTTTTTCAATACAGTGTCTGTTAGCAGCGACAACGCCTCCCCAGGAGGCGTTGTCCTGACATATCGAGTCGTTAAACCAGTAAGGCTTCCAAACCCGCGGTCACCGATTCCATACGGTGACCACCTGAATGCTCAATCACATAACGCTTGCCTACCTGAGAAGAGGCATCCAGACCCCAAATACCATGTTCGGCCTTCTGACTCAGCGGATCGCTACTGGTATTGATGTGGGTGACGTTGGCACTATCCAACTTGTCGGCTAACCGATCCCGCAATCCTACATGCAAACCCATGCTGTTGAATGCAGTGACCTTGATCCCATGTTTAATGCCCGCATATTGCGCCAGCCCGCCGCCCAAAGAGTGGCCCAGAACCTCAACCTTACCGCCATATTGTTTAGTAAAGGCTTTGACCAAGCGGTCAGCATCCTGAAACGCGCTGTCCTTGATCCCCAAAGCCGCGCCGACATCACTCTTCACAGTACCAGGACGCTTGGTTGGCTGAGTGCCCACGAAGGAGAGCACCATAGTGTCGTCACGCTTGTAGACAGCGACCTTGAGCGCTGACCAGCCATCTCCCTCAAGGATTAAAGGATCATCCTGCCCCTTGCTGGGACGAACATGCAGGGTTAACTCACTGCCGGTTCCGCCAGTGCCATCCTCCCGGCGAGCCAGTATTGAGGACGGGATATCAGCTAAAGCGGCATGGCTGTAACCCGCGGGCATATCCCGATAGCTACTGGAGCAACTGATTCTCGCCAATTGGGCCGCATCCATCACTGCTTTAGCTCCCACAGCATTCAACGGCTCTTGCTCTGCTTTAGCCACAAACGCGGGTTTGGCGATAACCTTGGCAGAATTCAGCAATTGTTCGGCACGCGTTCCAGCCTGCAAACGATCAGACGCGCCAAGCGGTAGATGCGAAACTCCCTTCGCGCCCGCTCCAGCCAGCCCCAAGGCAGAGGACGCCAGCAAACGCCCGGTGGATTCCGCCAAGTTTTTAACGCCTGCGACACCGACTGAAATTGCACCGCTCGTTACACTACTAGCACCGCCCGTGATATTAGCCAATCCCTTGATAATGGCCCCAGTCCAGTAACGCGCCTTACCTTTGGCACTCTGCGCATGGGAGTCATGTCCTCCCTGTATGGCAGTGCCAATCTTGCGAGCCGGGGCGCTCAATGTCAGATATTTCAGTGTAGTGGTCAGCACCTTGCCCGGCGACACCTGAGTACCAAGACCAGTACTGGTGTAATGGGAGGCAAGATGATGATGAACATTATTATTACGAGATGGCGCCTGTACTTCTCCGTTCGAAAGGGGCGCCAATGCCGTGGCGCTGGGAGAGCGCCCAATACCTTGAATAGACATCTTATTATTCTCCTTAGTTATTCAGATGACTGTCACTTAGCATGCGATGGCTGATCCGGGTAACGGATGCGGCGCAGATGCTCCATTCTGCTGGGTGCTGATCACCTGAAACTGAGACTGCAAGCTGATCCCAAGATCGAGAAACTCCCCCAAAGTCTGCATAAATGTCGTTTCATCGAACATCTCGATCAACGCGGAGAAGCTCAACACCAAATAATTGGTACGACTGTCCAGACTGATCTGACTGCCGCCGGTGGTAAGACCAAACATATTCAACTCAAGGGCAGCCCGAGTCAGCATCAACTGGCCCGATTCATCTACCGGTAATCGCAACAAAGGAATATAGAGATAAAATGCCTGAACGTCGTCGTTGTCCGGTACTTCAACGACGCACTCTCCACCTTGGCCGAAAGGCACGGTACAGTGACCATCGCCGCCAATGCTCAAAGCCACGCCTTGACGTTCACCCGCAAGGCGCAACCATTCCGATACTGTCTGTTGATATGCTTTCACTATGATATTCTCCGCTCGTTATCCCTTACAGACCAAGGGTTTCGCACGCAATAGAAAGTGTGAGCATGTTAACAATCACCGGCAAGCCGTGATTTATTTCCGGGGCGAAGTTTTTTATATCGACGTCGAAATAGCGCCTTACCGGCAGTTGGGTCGCACCGTGCAAGTACGGTTCGAATCTACTGCACCCAACTTGGCCGACAGGTGTTATCCCAGTAGCATTAGGTTAATTCATATGAGTTTTACGAGCCGGATCGTATTCCCACCACCACTCAAAAGAGGGAAGCCCCAACGATTCGAAACTTTCCGGCGGCAGGATATCAGTGAACAATCCCCCTTCAAATAGATTGTCGTAGGAAAGACCACTGACGGAACAATAACGCTTATTATCACGCACCCAAACCAAACTACCGCTGTAATAGGCAGTCAATCCATTAATGTAATCACAAACTTCAGGAGATGCGGTAATCAATACCTCTTTTTGTAACCGCAAGAACAAGCTAACTACCCGCCAACGCAGTTCCCAATAATGCTCCATGCTCTGTTCAACCGTATAACCATATTGTCGACATATGACACTAATAACATTATGTTCCTTATCATCTACAGCTCTCTCTTGTTCCTTAGCATAAGCATAAGATTCACCATCCCATGCTGTCAGGCATCCCATCATTTCTGACAATGCACGAACCCGGCGATCCTCTAACTCATCCTGGCTAATATTAATACCTGCGATAATATGGCCTAGCACAAGAAGTGCCCAACTACCCCCACCATACATACGCATCACCAAATAATCGTTGAGCAAAGGTTTTGGCTCCACAGCTTTCCACATTTCAACCATGAAATAAGTGCGCATTCCTTCAATAAAACGACCTACTTGCTCAGGAGATGCATAGCACTCAATTCGGATACGTAAATCACGCATAGCCATAGCATAACGGTCATTATTTACCAAATACTCGGGGGATTCTAGCGTACGCTGTAGTTGAGCGGCATTATGTATATAAGCGGTAGGATTTACGCTTAATGGCCCTTCATCACAGTATTCATCATCATAGGCAACCACCCACATTACAAAATCTGAACCGACTTGTAACAACTCCTTACTCCCCTTTGGATAGAACAACCCTGCCAACCGTGCACTTCCCATTTGCCATAAACGCTGCCGCTGTGTTTCGTTACTGTATAAACGGAAGCGATCCGCATATTCACGCGTAGCTGCTTCAATTTCGCAATTTTCCGGATCTTCTACATTGACTAATGGATGTGACATATATGGGAATGGATTGGGCAGAGAGGGAATTTTAATAATATTCACAAATAATTGGCTCCATAAAGTAATTTATTAACAAATGATGATTCGGTGGCAATTAAGTTATAGATGGACATAGGATTTTTTACCAATCTTACTAACTCGTTTTCTGCCAACACTTACACTGCTATCAAAATTACCGGTAAAGAGGCAACTCCGGCTGAGGTATTTATGAAAAATGAATTGTTTGCTGATCTTCTAGCTAGTGCAGAAGAAATGGTGAAAATTGAAAAAGGAGCTATTGAGCGATTTATTAATCAAAGAATTCAATATGAAAAATCGGCATTGATGGCGATTAATTAGCCACTTTGCGTGACATTAATCACATTTTCTTCATGTTCATCTGATAAAT
>NZ_RCWD01000021.1:0-96434 GCF_018448965.1 Photorhabdus hainanensis
TGAAATAAACTCATGAATAGAAATGCCTTTTTGGAATTGAATCTGATTTTTAGCCATTTTCATTTACCTCCACACAGACTTATTTTAAGTATACGCCTATGGGAGCTGAATTTAAGTGATAATCAGGTTATTCTATGAGTAGTTGGCTTATTATTCGTATTTCCAGCATTAATAATTTAAAAGATAGACAAATATTTTCTATTCGAAATAATGTCTTATTTATTCATAAAATAGAACTTTAATTTGTTATAATATATGGTGTAAAAACTAATTCCGTTATTAAGGAATGATAAATATATTTCTGTTATATATAATTGAACAGAAAAATTATTTGTAGATATTAATGGTGGTTGTTATATTGAGTTTACAAGGTGAAAACATTATTTGTTTTATATTTTAGAGTCTGATTCATTCGAGTTCATAATATTAAGGATGATATTTATATTGAAAGGAACTTATAATAAATAATAAGTTCCTTGATAATTAAATGAGATTACAGATAAAGGTTTTATGAACAAGTATTAACCGCGTCTACAGAGTCAAGTACCAATCTGGCTATAGCAGGGCCAGCCAGTGCTATTTCTACAATAAATGCAGCTCCATCTGTAGCAAACCATATAGTTAATTGTGCTATTGCAGTTATTCCAGTAATAACCCAGTCGTACCAATGCATTGACTCCTTTAAGCAATTAGTTATTCCAGAAATACCTATATCATCCTTAACTTTAGCAATTAATGACCAGGTATTCTTTGATTTATCAGTAATAGAATTCGAATTCTTAAGGTCATGAACTATAGTCAATAACTCATGTATAGCCTCATGACCTAATTTTTTCAATAATATCTGTGTGGCTGATTCTCTTTCGGGTTCATGTATGCCCATGAATTTAAATGCAAGTTTAAAAGCACCTGCGACAACTGTACCAATTGCAAGAGTGCATGGAGATACACCTGCGTACTCTATTAATTTTGATCTTCCATCAGTGTCAGTTGGAGCTGAATTATTAAAATGCAATCTCTTGTAAGCATCATTTACAACCATGTCAAAACTAATATTTTCTTTTTGATGATCCGAAAGTTGATCATAAAAATCTTTATAATACGGCGTCAGTGCTGTAGCAAGGTCTTCTTTGGATAAAGTATATAACATTTCTTTATTTTCAATGTTCATTTTTTACCCCAATCAAAGTGAAATTAAAAATAATTTTTTAAAGGTTCGTGCTTATCAATAGAAATACAACCAAGCACAAATTAAATATAGTCGTATTTGAGATAATTCAAATGATATTATTGTGGCGTAATTCACATATATTAAAATTAATCTTGTGTAAAATATGGTTTTATTAAATTTTAATTAATACTCTTATTGATGGTCGATATTAATTATTATTTACATGGATAAATATATTTTTAGGCTAGGTGGATTAATAAATTTTTATATTATTTTTTTTGTGGTGTATTTGTTAATTTATTTTTTACATATTGGGATTTTATCATTGAAAATTAGATTGTGAATTATTATTTCAATATTAATGCCTTGGTTAATTTGTCACTTATATATTATTTAAGTTTTGGGGTGCAATCACTCCTCCGAAAGGAACAGGAATCCAACATGGGGCAATCAGTCGCCACCGTCTAATGGAGTCCCCACCGAAATTCAGTGGGGGAAATGTATTATGAATAGAAACGAAACCAGTGGCGGTATCAATTTTATGCAAAGATAATCTTTACGGAGCTGAATTTTCCAAAGGCAATTTCTGTACTACAGAAATAATTCCAATAATGAATTTAGGAACAGTTTGCCTTTTTGCGTGATTTGCCAGTGTGTTGCTGTTTCAGAAAGATAACCTGCGGCTAAGGCTTGCCCTATTTGAGTACGGATTGAGTCTTCAGATAACCCTGTAAAATCACTGAAATCTTGTTTTGGCATTATTTCCAGTAAACGGAATCGGTTCATAAAAAATTCAAATGGCCGATCTTCATTTTCTACCTGATGCTGTTTATCCAGATAGCGTCCTTGCATATATCCACGGGGATGTTTGGTTTTCACTGTGCGCAGAATACGGCCATCTTCAAATGTGATTTTTCCGTGAGCGCCGCAGCCAATACCAAGGTAATCGCCAAAGCGCCAGTAGTTGAGATTATGTTGGCATTGATAGCCTGGTTTGGCATAAGCAGAAGTTTCATATTGCTGATAACCTGCTGCTGTCAGCAATTGGTGACCTTGTGAAAAGATATCCCATAAAGCGTCATCATCGGGCAGAACAGGAGGGCGAGAGCCAAAGCTGGTATTAGGTTCAATAGTCAACTGATACCATGAAAGATGCGGTGGTGATAATGCGATTGCTTGACGTAAATCATCCAGCGCTTCATCAAGGCTTTGGTCCGGTAAACCATGCATCAAATCCAGATTAAAACTGCGTAGCCCCAGACTGGCGGCTAAACATGCCGCCCGTTTGGCTTCATCCGGCCCGTGGATACGGCCAAGGCGTGCCAGTTTATCCGGGCTGAAACTCTGCACGCCAATGGATATTCGGTTAATACCCGCTTGCTGATAACCACTAAAACGATCAGCTTCCACAGTACCCGGATTGGCTTCCATAGTAATTTCAGCTTGCGGCGATACCGGTAGGAGAGCACGGACACCATCCAGCAATTGTTGCATTGCCTGTGAGCTAAGTAGGCTGGGGGTTCCACCACCAATAAAGATAGTCGTAATTTCCCGTCCGTTGACCATTGGCAGATCCGTTTTCAGATCTGCTAATAAATGGTCAACATACTCCTGATGCGGAACATCACCTTTCAATGCATGAGAGTTGAAATCACAGTAAGGACACTTTTGTACACACCAGGGAATATGGATATAAAGACTTAGTGGTGGAAGCTTAAGCATTGCTGAGTGTATCCAACATCATTTTTAGTGCCTGACCACGGTGCGAAACGGCATTTTTTTGATCACCCGTTAATTCAGCGGCAGTACAGCCTAATTCCGGTATGTAGAAGATGGGATCATAACCAAACCCCCCATTACCGGCAGGTTGATGTGCGATAACTCCCGGCCAGCGGCCATGAAATACCAGCGGTGTTGGATCTTCGGCATGGCGCATATAAACCAGCACACAGTTAAACTGAGCTTGACGTTGATCATCAGGAACATCTTTCATCGAATCTAGCAGTTTTTCTAGATTTTGCTGATCGGTGCTGTTTTCACCGGCATAACGAGCTGAATAGATACCTGGAGCGCCGCCAAGGATATCTACGGATAGACCAGAATCATCCGCAATCGCCGGTAGGCCGGTAATTTGCGCGGCATGACGGGCTTTAAGAAGGGCATTTTCAATAAATGTCAGCCCGGTCTCTTCGGCTGAATCTACGCCTAATTCAGTTTGAGCAACAATATCCAGCCCAAAATCAGCCAGTAATTGTGCCAGTTCACGAACTTTTCCGGGGTTGCCGGTTGCCAGAACGACTTTTTGCATTATTTTGAATCCAATTTAATTCTTATTTACTGTATTAACCATGAGAGAACATCAGCACGAAGATAGTTCAGGGCGTAGAGGATCAAAATGACGATCATTGCTGAGAAATCAAGGCCGCCCATCGTTGGGATAATACGGCGGATAGGCGCCATCAACGGTTCTGTCAGTTGCATCAAAACATAGTCAATCGGATTGCGCCCCTGACTTATCCAGCTTAGTAAAGCACGCGCCAGCACCAACCAAAATACCAGTTTACCTGCTGCTGTCAGCAATTCGATTAACCCGACAGGAAGGAAAAGTGCGTGGAAAGCAACCGAACCGGTATTGAACCAAAGTTGCATGATAAATTTAAACAATACCAGAACATAAGCGACAACAATGGAGGCAGTATCAAGCGAGCCAATAGCCGGTATGACCCGGCGTAATGGCCGAACGATCGGTTGAGTTATTTTCACAATAAATTGGGCGAATGGGTTATAAAAATCACAACGAGTCCATTGCATCCATACACGAAGTAATAAAACAGCGATGTATAAATCCAGAACGGTGGATAGAATAAAGTGTAAAAATTGCATTTAGCGGCCTTGATAAAATTAAAATTGTTTTTCCATTTCCTGCGCCCGGCGAATAACCGCCTGCATAGCGTTGGATACAGTTTCCGGCAATCTGCCTTCATAAAAGATACGTAATGCTTCCGCAGTAGTACCGCCTTTAGATGTTACCTGTTCACGCAGGGTTGCAAAAGGGAGATCTACGTTTGATGCGGCCAGTGCCGCAGAACCTATTGCCGTTTGCAAAACAATTTCACGGGCTGTCTGGCTATCAAAACCTAAACGTTCTGCTTCCTGTTGCATTGACTCCATAAATAGGAAGAAATAAGCGGGCGCACTGCTTGCTACGGCGATAATGTCATTGATGCCGCTTTCATCTTTTACCCAGTAGGTTTTACCGACGCTGTTCATTAATGCTTGAGTGAAATCACGGTCAGACTGGCTGACGTGTTCAGATGCGAATAATCCACTCAACCCCTGACCAATTAACGCCGGCGTGTTTGGCATGATACGGACAATATTGAGTTTGTCTTGTAATAAAGCATCAAAGCGTGCAACGGAAATACCCGAGGCGATAGACAAAACCAGTTTGTTACTGAAATCTACCTTTTCTTGCAGAGGCTGACAAACATCCGCTATCACTTGCGGTTTTACCGCCAGAACAACAACGTCGGCTTCCTGTGCGTAGCGAATATTGTCACTACCGCTGTTAACGCCATACTCTTTTGCTAGTGCATCACGGCGAGTATGACTTGGCGCGCAGACATTAATCAGTTCAGCAGGGTACCCTCCTTTTACTAATCCGGCGATGATGGCGTGAGCCATATTACCTGCGCCAATAAAGGTAATTTTACGTTCTTCCATTTAAATACCTCGTAGTGTTGAAATGGTTAATTGTGATACTGACGCGCACCGAAAATTGCTGTTCCAATTCGTACTAATGTGGAACCACAATTAATCGCAGCGGCCATATCATCAGTCATCCCCATTGAGAGGGTATCTATTTGAGAATATTTAGTTTTCAGGCTAAGGAAGGCTTGCTCCATTCTCCTGAAAACCACCAATTGACGTTCATAGTCAGGTTCCGGCGCTGGGATTGCCATTAAACCCCGGAGCTTTACGTTTGGTAGTTTGTTCACTTCGGCAGCCAGAGTAGGTAGTGCATCAAGTTGAATACCTGATTTGCTCTGTTCATCACTGATATTTATTTGAATAAGAATATTCAGCGGTTCCATTCCCTCCGGGCGTTGTTCGTTCAGGCGTTGTGCTATTTTTAAGCGGTCAATGGTATGGCACCAGTTAAAATTTTCTGCCACTAAACGGCTTTTATTAGACTGCAACGGACCGATAAAGTGCCATATCAAATCATTACGATTGGCAAAATAAGCAATTTTTTCCACACCTTCCTGCACATAATTTTCACCAAAATGGCGTTGCCCGGCAGCGATTGCTTTTTCGATATCTTCCACAGGTTTGGTTTTACTGACTGCAAGCAAGGTAATTTCTTCTGGAGCGCGTTCGCATTTTTGTGCGGCAATGGCTATGTGGGTCCTGACATCTTGTAAATTTTGTTCAATATTGTTCATGGTGACTCAGGAGATTAAAAAATGAATATGGATAAGTTAGTGGCCCTTAGTGTAAAGCATAATGCTTCGGATCTGCATCTTTGTATTGGACAAGCTCCCGTATTACGTATAAATGGAGTGCTTTGCCCGCAAACTCAACTGCCATCTGTAAATAATCTATTGTTGGAAGAGTGGAGTAGACAATTTTTATCAGAAAATCAGCGACAACAGCTATTAACTGGCGGGCATGTGGATTTTGCGTTGGAGACAGAAAATGGCCAACGATTGAGAGGCAATATCTTTCGTCAGCACTCCGGGTTATCAGTCGTTTTGCGTTTAATTCACTCTCAGTGTTCAACTCTGGAACAGCTAAAAGCACCTGAAATTATCCGTGAGATGGCTTTGCGGGAAGAGAGTGGGTTGATTCTGGTAACCGGCGCTACAGGCAGCGGGAAGTCGACAACGTTGACTGCCATTGTGGATATGCTGAACAGCCACAGTTGTCAGCACATAATTACATTGGAAGATCCTGTGGAATTTATCCACCACAGCCGCAATTGCCTGATACAACAGCGACAAATTGGATTGGATTCGCCCAGTTATCAGGCTGCGCTAAAAGGGGCGCTCCGGCAAGATCCTGATGTATTGCTGTTGGGGGAGTTGCGGGATAAGGAAACAATACGTTTGGCGTTAACTGCGGCAGAGACTGGGCATCTGGTATTGTCGACTTTGCATACCAGAGGTGCTGTACAGGCAATTGACCGATTGGTAGATATTTTCTCTGCCGAAGAAAAAGGGTGGGTACGTAGTCAGCTAGCAGGCAGTTTGAAAGCGGTGATAGCCCAGCAATTAGTTTCTGCTCAGGGAGGAGGGCGAGTCGCTATATATGAAATATTGGTAGTTAATCAGGCTGTGAGCCATTTGATACGAGAAGGAAAAAATCATCAAATAACAACGCTTATGCAGACGGGCGCTGCCAGTGGGATGCAAACCTATGAGCAAGGCTGGCAGCAGCGTAAATTGCAGGGATTACTGGCAGAGCAAACGGAGAGGAAGATTAAAGAAAATGCTATACCCTATGGATTTCAAGATGCATCGCGACGGCAAAGGAGCGAATCCCCGGGAACATAGATAACTATGTGACTGGGGTGAGTGAGTGCAGCCAACAAAGAGGCAACTTGAAAGATAACGGGTATATCAGTTAATCGCGAATCGCGGTTATACGATTGCTGTTAATTGATCGCTATTAATAACGTTTAATAGTGCTGTTCAAACCAGCTCTCCAGAATAATAACAGCGGAAGTAGCATCTACTTTTCCTTTACTTAAGGCTTTATAACCACCTCGATCGAACAGATGAGCGCGGGCTTCAACGGTTGTCAGGCGTTCATCTTGGAGTTGAACTTGTACGCCAAACCGGCCATGCAGCCGGTTTGCAAATTTACGTGCTTGTACTGTGACTAATTGCTCAGTGCCATCCATATTAAGGGGAAGACCAACGATAACTAAATCGGGTTGCCACTCTTTAAGTAATTTTTCGATTTGTTGCCAATTGGGGATACCATCTGTGGCTTTAAACGAGGTTAATGCTCTAGCGGTACCCGTGATTTCTTGCCCGATGGCTGCGCCGATGCTGCGGGTGCCAAAATCAAAAGCCATTATTGTACGGTTGCTCATCTACGCATGTCCTGCTTGTGGAGCAATATTGTAGATATTGATACCGAGCAAAGATGCAGCTTCACGCCAGCGGTCCGCAATGGGTGAGTTGAAAATAATATGTGGATCAGCGTTTGCTGTTAGCCAGCTATTCTCCATTATCTCTTTTTCAAGTTGGCCTTTTTCCCAACTGGCATACCCCAACGTGACCAATATCTGTTTTGGTTGGCGTGGTGTACCCAAGGTTTCAAGGACATCTTTGGATGTGGTGATCATTGTGTCATCGGAAATTTTGATACTTGAATTGAAACCTGGTTTTGGTGTGTGCAATATAAAACCATGATCTTCAGCCAGTGGGCCGCCAGTCATGACAGGTTTGTTTAGACTGATGCTTTCATCCCGATCTTCTGGTGATATTTTCAGCTTTTGTAAAACTTTCCGAACGGAGATTTGCTCAATAGGTTTATTTATCACCAATCCCATAGCCCCATTTTCATTGTGTTCACAAATGTAAACAACTGAGCGTTTGAAATAGGGATCAGATAATGAGGGCATGGCGATAAGAAAATGGTGCTGTAGATTCATTTTATTTCTAGTAATTAACCTTGCTGTGTAAGGATTATTTAGCCCACAGTATGTGGGCTAAAAGTATAAATGACAAACCCTGACAGGCAAATTCGCAAAAAGAATTTTTTATTTCTTTAACCGTTCTTCAATCGCATTCATTAACATGCCGATGATTGAAATATCAGGGAAAGCGGCTTCTATCTCACGTGCACAGGTCGGACTGGTGACATTAATTTCAGTCAGTTTGTCACCAATAATGTCCAGACCAACAAAAATTAACCCTTTTTCTTGTAAAGTCGGAGCAACAGCTCTGGCGATAGCCCAGTCACTTTCTGAAAGCGGGCGAGCTTCACCACGGCCGCCCGCGGCAAGATTACCGCGAGTTTCACCTTGGGCAGGGATACGAGCCAGGCAATAGGGAACGGGTTCGCCGTCGACAATTAATACCCGTTTATCGCCTTCTTTGATGGCCGGTAAGAAATTTTGCGCCATGCAGAAACGATTGCCATGTTCCGTCAGGGTTTCAATGATAACCCCAACGTTTGGATCATCTTTTTTCAGGCGGAATATCGATGCGCCGCCCATACCATCTAGTGGTTTAAAGATGACATCACCATGTTTCTGGTGGAATTCACGCAACTGAACGGCATTGCGAGTCACTAATGTATCTGGTGTTAAATCAGGGAACCAAGCTGTGAATAGTTTTTCGTTACAATCGCGCAGGCTTTGTGGTTTATTGACAATGAGAGCGCCTTTCTCTTCCGCACGTTCCAAAATATAAGTGGCGTAAATGTATTCAGTATCAAATGGTGGATCTTTACGCATCAGGATGACATCCAATGTTTCCAGTGCCAGATCTTGTTCTCTATCGAACTGATGCCATTGCTGTGGGCTGTTTTCTACCTGTAATAGGCGGGTACGTGCGCGGGCTTCCCCTTGGTGCAGATAGAGATCACTCATCTCCATATAATGGAGCTCCCAGCCGCGGCGCTGCGCTTCCAATAGCATGGCAAAACTGGTGTCTTTCTTGATGTTGATGGATGAAATGGGGTCCATCACTATGCCGAGTTTGATCATTCTTTCTCCTTAACCCAAATCGCCGAAACGCACTTGTAATGCGGTAATTGCGGTGAGCGCTGCCGTTTCTGTTCTCAGCACTCGTGGTCCTAATAGGATATCAGTAAATTGGTAATTAGCTGTCATAGCAATTTCATCTATCGATAATCCACCTTCCGGGCCGATCAGTAAGCGTACTTTTTCTACGGGTAAAGGCAGGGTATTGATGCTTTGGCTGGCTCGTGGATGTAGATTCAATTTTAAACTGCCATCATCTTCCGCACACCAGTGTTCGAGTTGCATCACTGGGCGAATTTCAGGTATACGGTTGCGACAGCATTGCTCACAGGCGGCGATAGCAATCTTCTGCCACTGTTGCAGTTTTTTAGCCAGCCGTTCTCCATCCAGCTTTACGCCACAGCGTTCAGAAATTAAAGGCGTAATAACATTGACCCCTAACTCTACAGATTTTTGAATGGTGAATTCCATTTTCTCGCCGCGGGATATGACTTGCCCTAGATGAAGATTAAGTGGCGATTCATTATCGGCAAGTTCGCTATTGCTAATATGTACTTTGACGGATTTTTTGCTAGCTTCGGTGATCTGAGCGTTGAAGATCTGATTGCTGCCGTCAAACAGTTGTAACGGTTGACCATTGTTCATTCTGAGAACCCGCCCGACATGGTTAGCCGCCTCATCACTCAGATAAATTTCAGTATTCGATGAGAGTAATTCCGGGTGATAGATGCGGGGTATACGCATGTTTTTCTTTCCTTCCAGCGGGGTATAAGGCAATAAATAATGGAGGGTATGATAAGGGAGGCCTAATCAAATTATCAAGCTATCTCGATACGGATTGTTATCTCTGAATAAATGTTGCGAGTCTGCTCGCATATTTATATTTAATTTGACTATTTTATATTTATTGTGTTGTTTTAAAAGGTCGTTGTTTATTACTATATTTTTATGTCGAAACCATAATTGATATTTGTTTTTTTATTTAATTGAAATATTCATAATGGAATAATGTTGGAGGTATTTTATTAAATGGATTTTAACATTAAAATCATTATTTTGGCTATTTTTGTCGGGGTAGTGGCAGGGATAATTTTGAATAAAATGATATCGGTATTTCCTAAAACTATTTATGGATATGAAAAAATAGATTTTGGTTATTTTCAGGTTGAATTAGTAACACTATTTATAACTGCTTTTTTTATGATTTGTTTTCCATTGAATTTCAATTTATATGTGGTTTTGATATTTGTTTGGATGCTAATTATAATTTCTTTTATTGATATAAAAATTAAATTATTACCAGACATAATAAATTATTCCCTTTTATGGTTAGGATTATTATTGAATTTAAATCAAATTTTTGTGCCTATTGAACACGCTGTAGTCGGTGCTATTGCGGGTTATTTGATTTTATGGTCACTCCATTGGTTATTCAAAATAATTTGTCATAAAGAGGGGTTAGGATATGGTGATTTTAAGTTAATGGCAGCGGTTAGTGCTTGGTTGGGGATTGGTGCAATTCCTTTATTAATGTTTTTATCCTCACTGTTTGGTCTTATTGGGTACTTTTGGATGTGGAGAATACGAGAAAATTACCAAGAGTCTGTTGCTTTTGGCCCCTATATAGCCATTTCTGCGATCATCATGATCTATATGCACTTATTGGGAATGGATGGGTTATTGTGAATGGCGCCCGATAGCTGAAAATGTATGGGCGCCAGTAGTTAAAATTGTGGTATTAAAACTGATAGTGAATCAGCGCGTCTTGCCAACGTTTTGGTTGTCCCAAGTATTTATCAAGAGAAATAATAGATAGCTCGTTTCTGTTATTTTCTAAAATAAACGTAGGGAAGCCTGAGCCGCCAACGGCTGCCAACAGTTCACGGCTTTTCCTAATATGTTGGAGACTTTCTGACTCATTATTCAGTGCCAGCTCTTGCTGAAACAGTTCTGAATCAAGCTGTAACTCATTTGCTAAATTCAATAATGTTTCAGTTTCGCTGATTTTTAATCCACGAACATAATGCGCTTTTTGTACTGCCAGTAACATTTCAACACCTTTACCAGCCAACTCTTCTGCTGCAAGAATGGCTGATATTGGTGGTAATGAATCCATAATCAGTGATTTATCATTTAACAGTGCGACATATTGCTCACTGAAAATTTGCCCGGTAAGGCTTGCGATCCGTTTATCCTGACTAAGGACATAATCACGCCATGTGCTGTCTATTTGGCGTCTGTTATCCCCTGTCAGCATTCCGCCGCCATGCAATTCAATTTTCACATTTGCGACCTCTTTTGCTGCTTGTATCAGAGAGGAAACGCCATAACACCAGCCACATAGTGGATCATAGATATAATGCAGAGTCATTCCGGGCATATTACTTATTCCTGAAAAAGAGTTAATTTACTTATTGGGGCCACTTCATTTCGCCTTTCAGCACTTTGGCGCTTAATTCGAGACTGGATTTGTCCGCAAGTTTTGGATAGCACTTTTCCATTGCTGCTATCAGCGCTTTTGAATCTTTCGCTTTTGCCAGCTCTTTTTCAAAAGTAGTCAGATATCTTTGCGTAAACTTGACTGATTCCAATGTCATTGGTGTGTTGCCAATGAAATGTCCCGGAACCACAATGGTTGGTTTCAGCGCTTGTATACGATCTAATGTTTGCATCCAGTTTTTACGCGACTCTTTAGTCTGTGTATCTGCCATCCAGACATGAATGTTGCTTGAAACGGTGACGCCGCCTACTACCGCTTTTAATTTTGGTATCCAAACAAAAGTACGGTCAGCCGCGGGGCCATCAAGACCTTCGACGATTAACTTCTCACCGTCAACTGTAAAAGTGTTACCTTCCAACGGTTGCGGCACGATAACTTTTTTGGGGGCCTGTTCTTTCAGAACACCTCCCCAATAAGCCAGTTTGCCATCTTTGGTTTTTTTGATTTCTTTAATGGTTTCTGGTGATGCAATAACTTTTGCGTTAGGGAACGCTTTGGTCAGTGTATCAAGGCCAAAATAGAAATCAGGATCAGACTGACTGATATAGATAGTTGTCAGTTTTCTGCCGGTATACTTAATTCTTCTGGCCAGTGCTTCAGCGTCATTTTTTTGGAACTGAGCATCGATCAATACAACTTCTCTATCACCGATGATGAGCTCAGAAGAGACGGGAAATACGCTTCTTTCACCTGGATTGAAAACATCCAGTTTTAGGTTAGTGGCTTGTGCCAGAGAAATGGTACCCAAGGAAAGGATACCTGCCAGAGCAATATTTAGTGTTGTTTTGCGAGTCATGATTGAATTCCTGATGTTGTGTCAATGAGGTTCATAATAAGTTGCGTTTTTCGATGAAAAAACCGCATAATTGGCAATTATTTGTTGCATAAATCGAGCTAATTGATGGATAGAGTCACTGCTGCGCAAGTGTTCACTATAATTGTAGAACAAGGCAGCATGATTGCCGCATCGGAACGGTTAGATATGTCGCGGGCAATGGTATCTCGCTATCTGGCTGAAATGGAAAAATGGGCGGGAGTACGTCTGTTACATCGTACAACGAGAAAGATCAGCCTGACATCGGCAGGAGAGATCGCCTATCAGCGCAGTCGTAAATTATTGCAATTGGCGGAAGAGATACCGGTTCATCAACCTGTAGAAGCACAGGAGCTGAGTGGTCTTTTACGGATAAGCAGTTCTCAATCTCTGGCGGTGAGCGCATTGTCTGTGGCGATTCCTGAGTTTATGCAGATTTATCCTCAGATAGCTATTGATATGCAAATGAGTAATAAGGCAATAAATTTGGTCGAGGAGCGGATAGATTTAGCGTTACGCATCACGAATAATCTGGAACCGAATTTGATCGCCAGGCCGTTATCAACATGCCATTCTGTAGTTTGTGCCGCTCCTTCTTATCTGGCAGGAAAAATGCTTCCGCAAAAGCCTGCTGATTTAGCTTTGCATAACTGTATGACTTATAACTTCTTTGGTAAAAGTCTTTGGTTATTTGAACGCCGAGGGGAAAAGTATTCTGTTCCTGTTAGCGGTACTTTAAGTGCTAATGAATCGGTTGTATTAATGGAGGCAACGTTGCAAGGGGCGGGAATCGCCATGCAACCCTATTATTCTGTTGCTTCGCATTTGGCGTCAGGAAAATTGATTCAGTTGTTGCCAGACTATCGACCTCAGGCGATGGGAATTTATGGTATTTATGCCAGTCGTCAAAATATGCCAGCAACGTTGAGAGCATTACTGGATTTTCTGGTTCAGTGGTTTGCTTCTTCTCCGTACTGGCAAGCACTAATGCTGAAAAGCTGACTTTAGTTTTTGAGGAAACAGGGCAATTTGTGCTTTTAGGTGTTCAATAAAAGTATCTACTGGGGCAGAAGAAGGGCGATGAATGGGCTTTATCAGGCTGACAGTAAAAGGAATATCGATACTAAATGGGCGAGCGCATATTTCAGATTTGTCGTGGCTGTCCAGATAATCGAGTACGGTCAGTGGGTTGACGATAGAAACGCCAATGCCTTCTCGCACCATTGCACATACTGATGCAGCACTGTGAGTTTCCATAATCATGCGGCGGCGAATATGGTGTTCTGCGAATATGCCATCAATGAGTTGCCGGTAGCTATCCGTTATTGAAAGGCTGATAAAATTTTGCTCGCTGAAATCTTCGGGAGTCAATAGCGGTTTATGACTGAGAGGATGCTCGGCGGGCAATACGCAAATTTCATTCAGCGTGATCAATGTTTCTCTCTGTGTACCGGGTGGTGTCTGCAAATGTTCTGTCAAACCCAGATCATGGCGTTGAGCTGAAAGCCACTCTTCCAGTAGCGGTGATTCCTGTGGAATGATGGTTAAATTAGTATCAGGGTATTGACAGGTGAAGTGGCGGCAAATTTTCGGTAACAGTGATTGAGAAAATACCGGCAAGCAAGCAATGGAAAGCTGAGCATGTTGAAATTTACGTATATTGTCAGCCGCATTCATTATTCTTTCAAGTCCGTAATAAGAGCGCTGAACTTCTTCAAAAAGGCGTAATCCTTGTGCTGTCGGATGCAGGCGGCCTTTTACTCGGTCAAATAGTTTGAATTTTATCAGATGCTCAAATCGTGCTAATTCACGACTGACGGTTGGTTGTGATGTTTGTAATAAAATAGCCGCTTCTGTCAGGTTTTTTGTCGTCATTACCGCATGGAAGATTTCAATATGGCGCCATGAACAAGAAGACATAAATTGTTCCTTCAAATGATAATTCTATATCACAGATGAATAGACTATAACGAAATGGATATTTTTATTCCTGTTTTTTGCTGTCAATAATGGGTTATCTGCTGACTTTGTGAGAGAAACCCTGATGAGTACTTTTACCCGCAATTTTACCTGCAATAGTTGTCCTAATCTGATAGCGGAGAATTTGAGTCGTCTGCCAGAAACGTACGGTACTCCATTATGGGTTTACGATAGTGAAACAATTATCCAAAGAATCAAATTATTATGTCAGTTTGATGTCGTCAGGTTTGCTCAGAAAGCTTGTTCTAATACTCATATTTTGCGCCTGATGCGTGAGTATGGTGTGAAAGTTGATGCTGTTTCGCTAGGGGAAATTGAGCGTGCTTTGCGGGCCGGATTTTGTCCAGGGCAAGAAGTGTCAGACATTGTTTTTACTGCTGATTTAATCGATGTGCCGACGTTGCAACAAGTAACCAAATTGGATATTCCGGTTAATGCGGGTTCTATCGATATGTTGGAACAGATTGGTCAATGTAAACAAGGGCATCCAGTATGGCTGCGGATTAATCCCGGGTTTGGTCATGGTCATAGCCAGAAGACGAACACGGGAGGGGAAAATAGCAAACATGGTATTTGGTATCAGGATCTTCCACGAGCGATTGAGAAAATACGCCACTATGGATTGAAATTGCTTGGTTTACATATGCATATTGGATCTGGTGTTGATTATCATCATCTTTCCAGTGTATGCGATGCGATGGTTGAACAGGTTATTCTTTGTGGTGAAGATATTCAGGCGATTTCAGCCGGCGGTGGTTTATCGACCCCTTATCATCAGGGAGATGAGCAAATCAATATCGCTCATTATTTTGGGTTGTGGGATGATGCGCGTAAAAGAATTGAGCAGCATTTAGGTCATAAAGTTGAGCTGGAAATTGAACCGGGACGTTTTTTGGTAGCGGAATCTGGCATTTTGATGACAGAAGTTCGGGCGGTTAAGCAGATGGGGAACCGTAATTATGTGCTGGTGGATGCGGGATTTAATGACTTAATGCGCCCGGTAATGTATGGCAGTTATCACCATATTTCAGTTTTGCCTGCTGATGGACGTAAGATTGAGCAATTTTCATTGCAAGAAACATTAGTTGCGGGGCCGTTATGTGAATCTGGCGATATCTTTACACAGATTGAGGGGGGAGGCATTGCGCCAAGAGCGTTGCCGCCGGTTCGGGTTGGTGACTATCTGGTTTTTCATGATACTGGTGCTTATGGTGCGTCAATGTCTTCCAATTACAACAGCCGCCCGCTGATCTCTGAGGTGCTGTTTGTTAATGGTAGCCCCCAATTAATTCGCCGTCGCCAAACAATTGAAGAGTTATTAGCGTTGGAAGAAGTACCCTGTCCCTCTACACCATAAAAGATGGGGCGATACTTTAAGGTATCGTCCAGTCTGTTGATAAACCTATCCCTTAATCCTGTCAGTCCGACAGCATTTCCTTAAAAAGCATGTGATATATAAAACCGATACCACTATTGATTGCAAATTTATTTGTATTCGAAAATGTTAAATTAATGAATATAAATTATTAAATTTAGGCGATAAAACACACTTATTTTTATAACTTTCGGAATATTCCTATATATTTTTAAATTAAATCTGTTGCACTATTAATCAGATATTAACTGGTTAGTAGTAAGGCCATCTCAGGTAGAACCGACACGATGGGCAGAACCCTGACCGGACAGAACGAGGCTGACGAAAATCTGCAACCGGGCCGGTGGTAACACGCTGGTAGAGTATTATGGGATTTATGGAGAAGTAAGTATGGCAATATCCAATAGCGGCAAAATGTGCCCGGCTGTCACATCAATCACCTGTACGATGGAAATAGGGGTCTTTCCCGCCGATGAAGATCCCTGTTATCTGGCGAGAAAAGCCGAATATGCCCTGCGTCTGCCGGCAATGATTATCACCAAACTGGGGGCTATTCGCTTTCTTAATCAGGTCATTATGAGTGGGTTGATTAAGGTTGAGGAACTCAAACATGACTTCCTGTGGCCCTATAAAGCGGAAGTGGTGTTTGCTATCCGTCGGCCCGATATTATTCTGGTTAAAGATGAAACTCTCCGCTGGCCGGGCAGAAATGCCACCTACTTCGATGGTTCTGTGCACCCTGATAATTTGAAAATGTTGATTTAAGTGAAATTTATGGGCGATAAACTTGCCGAAGATCAAGAAATAGATTACATCCAAATTGCAACCGAAGACCGCTTTGGTGTAATGCGTATCAGCGATAATCGCACAGAAGAGTAAAAACAGTATGATGAAGCGTGGCGAAAACTTTATCAGCCCGGTTCCCAACACTATAAAAATCCCATCCCACTGGCCCCGCTACCGACGGGTTCGCCTCCTGATGACGAAGCTTTACCCGCTCCTCCCGCAGAGGGTGTGCCGGGGACCATTCCGCAGCCGCTGACAAAAAATCCACCGCTTCTCAGTACTTCCCGTTGGTCTTTTTTACCCAGCTATGAAGACTGGGTTATCCTCGGGCAGGAAGTGGCGAGTCTGGCTGAAAACGGGTTGAATTATGTTCGCGACAGTACCCGGGAGCTTCTTGCCCAGTTTGGTTCATGGCTCAATCAAACCGGCAAGTGGGTGTGTGAAGAGATTATTGACCCGATAAGCCATCAGGTCAGCTACGCATTTTCCTGGGTCAGTGAACAAACGGGGAAAATCGTGACCTGGACGGAGAGTGAGATAAAAGCCCGCTGGCAGACGGTGCAGCAGGGTTCAGATATCACCTTGGAAGAGCTAAAAAATATTAGCTGGATGCAGATATTGAAAGAGGTGGGTGAAAGCATGCTGGAAATGGTGGTGATTATTGCCGGTGTTGCCGTTGTTATTCTTGTCACCCTTGCCGTCGCTGCCGCATTGATTGCACTGGTGGAAATTTTAGCTGCCGCCGCCGCAGTGAGCGCCGCGGCGTTAGCCTCTGTCTTGGCAATATTGGCGAGTGTGACATTCGCCACCGCTTCATAATTAACGGAGAAAATATGGAAACTTCAGACTACTTTGCCCAGTTGAAATCACAACTGACCGCGTTTACCTTCCTCAATGGCGATGGGCTGACTGTTTCTCGTCTTGGGATTTCTATCACCCTGTTTTTTAAACAAGGCTACACCTCGGAGAAAAAACAGCGCATTCTGGCCTGCTACCGGCGCTTTCGCGAAGAATTTGGTACCTACCTGCGTTTTCATCGTCATTCGCTGGAGGGATTAAAAAAATATTCCCCAGAAAATATTGCCAAAGTTGAAGAAGGTATTCTTAATCGGAAAAAAAACCAGCCCTCTAGTTGGGTAGTCAGTGATGCCAAAAATCTCTATGAAGCCCCTCGCTATCTGATGCGTTACCTTGATTCCGATGAAGCTGATGGTGACGATAGTAGCTCTTACCTAAGCCTGACATTTCCTTGGGATTACCTAAAAGAACAAGATGGCATGACTCGTTTTATGGCCTGGCTGGAGTTTCTGTGTGAACAACTCGAACCGGACAGTGGGGATTGTGGCTACAGCCTGGTTATCCCCAGAGATTACCATGACTACTTTCCTTTAGAATACCAGCTAGCGCAGCGTTACCCCTCCCTGCAAGTCAATTCTGCGGTTCATACTGCGGTATTACAGTATGGACATTCCATCCGTGGCATTAACTGGATCACCTTGCTGTCCAAACGATTTGTAAACCGGCTGGGTGGGGAATACTGGATACGTCAGGTGCTGCGTCCCTACCGGGATGTGGTGATGACTTCTTACCGTGATGGCCTGATTATCCGGGCCGGTGAATACCCGGACTTAACGCCGCTCCCGGGCAGTGTCCCGGAGAGTTATTTTGCCATTAACCAGTTGATACGCCCGATACGGGTGATACCTCGTGAAGGCCATTCCTTGCACTTCTATGGTGACGGTCATTTTGATGATATTTCCACCCTGGCTTGGTATGCCCGTTATGACCGGGGACCGCTGCAAGTGACTCCTCTGAGAGGCGACCACCCTGCACTGGTCAGCGGGATCTGGCAAACCGATAGCCTGCCGGGCAAGCAGTACTTCTTTGCTCAGGGTACGATGTCTTTTGATGTTCCAGGTACAAAACCGGGCACAACCCTCTGGCATCTGATCCGGGAAGCGGCAAGTATGTGGGAATAACAGATTGTCCACTACCTGATAATCATAGGTATTTACACAATTTTCATAAAGAATGGTTAAGGACAGCCATTTTTCGTCTGTCAATATGGTTTTAAAATCTGGAAAACAGAACCAGAGTACCATGAGAAAACAGGTAAAAAATTTAATCATTAAAAGTAAAAAGCAGTGATTAAAGATTTTTTAAAGTGAGTAAAAGATTCGATACTCTTCTGACATTGGAAGAAAAAACATCAAGAAAAACGGGTTTTAGATTGAATTAATAAGGTGACAAAATAATAACATTAACCCAATAACAAAAACGTGCGATTATATTAAAACATTTAACAGGATTAACCGTATTAAACAAATTATCAGTTAAAAAGCACAAAAACACTTAAAAAGCATTAAAGATTATTAAAGAAATGAACGTTGTTTTTAATACCATTAGCTCATCTGTTATCCTCGCTGGTTTTAAACCTAAAAAAATCACATACAGAGAAAGGAAAAATGAGAAAACTTAACTATCAGTTTACGGGCATTAAAAAGTTTTCTAGTCGTTATTTTACAAAGTAAGTCATAAAAAAATAGCGCAATAAAGAATAGGTAAAACGGTTAATTTACCCGGGTTTAAGCCCTGAAAAAGATCTGATTATTCGAAAAGATATAAAGGGGTATTTTTATATCATCAGGTTATTTACTGGCTGATTTATTCTCTTCATTCTTTAAATCACTGCTGCGTTGGTTGCTTTCACTTATTTATATTAATCTGTCAGACTTTTCACCCTCGTTGATGCGATTAAAGCATCGGAGAAAGCCAATAAACGACAACACATTATCTGAAATTTTCGATGATGTGAAAACATCCCTTGTTTTTTTAAATGGGTTATCCAACAATCTGGGGCGATACTTTAAGATATCGCCCCATGATTAATTTAGCTCTTAATTCTCTTTAATCGTCAGTTTTAGGCCGCTTTTGTTCTCGGTTTTTTGACCGGGGCAGCGACAGCCAGTGCTTCTGGTTCAAACTCATCGACATTAATAGAGCGTAGACGGCTTGCCTCGGCGCGTTTCAGAATTTCGGCTTCGTCTGGAGTGATCTTACGTTCTGCGAGTGCGCGTTCTGCCAGTTTATCCAGGCGAGTAAAACCAAGGCGTTTACCTGCTTCGCGACTCAAGCGGGCATGGATCGGTTCTGCCGCAATAATATCGTGCAGAGCTTCTTCCAGTAATCCGTGAGGATTGTGCTCGCTTGGTGTCAGATATTGACCTCGGCCAATGCGATCACGGGTAGCCGAAGGTTGTTGTAAGATCTGAGCCAGTTTGTGATCCAGATGGTCAGATGGCGCTGAATGTACACGTCCTAGAGGGAAGACGATAACACGCATCAGACCGGCAACCAGACGATTCGGGAAGTTACTCAGTAAATTATCTATCGCCTGTTCTGCCTGATACAAACTATCTTGAACGGCCCACTGAACGAGCGGCAAATCTTCTTTTTGACGACCTTCATCTTCATAGCGCTTCAACGTCGCGGAAGCTAGATAGGTTTGGCTCAGAACATCGCCAAGACGGGCGGAGACACGTTCACGACGTTTCAGGCTGCCACCTAATACCCCCATTGCCACATCTGATAATAGCGCAAGGTTGGCACTCAAGCGGTTTAGTTGCTGATAGTAACGGCGTGTTGCATCACTGACCGGTGTGCTGCTGGTGCGGCCATTGGTTAAGCCAAGCCAGAAGCTGCGTAGCATGTTGCTGGCAACGTGACCAAGGTGGCTAAACAGTGCCTTGTCAAAGTCTTTGATACGATTATTTTCAGCCGCAGCCATTTCATCAAGAACATAAGGATGGCAGCGGATAGCTCCCTGACCGTAGATAATCATGTTACGGGTCAGAATATTGGCGCCTTCAACGGTAATGGCGATAGGCGCGCCTTGATAAGCGCGAGCAAGGAAGTTGGATGGACCAAGGCAAATACCTTTACCACCGGCAATATCCATTGCATCAATAACAGATCTTTGGCCTCTGTGGGTGCAGTGATATTTGACGATAGCGGATAACACAGAGGGTTTTTCACCTAGCATGATACCGGTTGTTGCAAGCGTTGAAGCGGCATCCATCAAATAGGCGTTACCGGCAATGCGTGCCAGAGGCTCTTCAATTCCTTCCATTTTACCAATTGGCATTTTGAATTGGCGGCGGATATAAGAGTATGCGCCAATCGCCATAGCAACACTTTTCAAACCGCCGGTTGCATTTGACGGCAGAGTGATACCGCGGCCGACAGACAGACACTCAACCAGCATGCGCCAGCCTTGTCCGGCCATTTTTGGCCCGCCAATAATGTAGTCGATCGGAACAAAGATATCTTTACCGCGAGTTGGGCCATTCTGGAATGGAATATTCAGTGGGAAATGGCGATGACCAATTTCTACCCCCGGTACATTGGTCGGGATCAATGCGCAGGTAATGCCCAATTCTTCTGTATCACCCAATAAATGGTCAGGGTCGGACAGTTTGAAAGCCAAACCGAGTACGGTAGCGATAGGTGCAAGCGTGATATAACGTTTGTTCCAGGTCAGGCGCATACCCAGAATTTGCTCGCCTTGCCATTCTCCCATACAGACTACGCCTGTATCTGGGATTGATCCGGCATCAGAGCCGGCTTCCGGGCTGGTCAATGCGAAACATGGGATCTCTTCGCCACGGGCAAGTCCGGGTAGATAGCGGTTCTTCTGCTCTTCAGTGCCATAATGCTGTAACAATTCCCCCGGGCCGAGAGAGTTAGGCACACCTACGGTGATTGCCAGAATGCCGGATGTCCCCGCCAATTTTTGCAGGACTCGCGCCTGTGCATAGGCTGAAAATTCCAGACCGCCATACTCTTTTTTAATGATCATGGCGAAGAAACGCTGTTCTTTCAGGTAACGCCATAACTCAGGCGGCAAATCAGCAAGTTCATGGCTTATCTGGAAATCATTGGTCATACGGCAAGCTTCTTCTACCGGGCCATCCAGAAATGCTTGTTCCTCAGCGGTTAACTGAGGTTTTGGATAGTCATGCAATTTTTTCCAGTCGGGTTGACCGCGGAATAGTTCGCCTTCCCACCAGGTGGTACCTGCATCAAGAGCTTCTTTTTCCGTGCGAGATAGACTTGGCATCACCTTACGGAAAGCTTTTAAGGCCGGAACAGTCAATAAGGAGTGGCGCATTGGCGCAAAATTCAGTGGGAACAGAATAATGGCCGTTGGTAACAACATCCAGTAGCTCCATGCATCAATAGCGCCCATCAAGACGGTATAGACAAGGAGCAGTAGGCTGCTGAGACTGAGATTGACTTTGTGATAGCAAAGTATCCCAATCAATACTAAGAATAGAATAATACTCAATGTGGTCATAATAAAAGCTCCTGGTTAATCTCAGGGTCAGGTAAGTCATCAGAGGTCGGACCTGTTAGGGTGTTCTTCTCTTTTTAGACCAGGAAATTGTTTTTAGCAATATCTTTACATCTTAATTACAATGTAGCTCACAAACTCGTGGTGATCGGGAGCGGATTAATTCTCCAGAAACGTGATGTTGTCTTCTTTCAATTCTCTTGATCCGGTAAACTGCCATCCGGCACAACATTAAAGATTACCTGACCGAAGTGAGGAGCCTATGTATCAAGACCTGATCCGTAGTGAATTGAACGAAGCCGCGGATACGCTGGCAAAGTTTTTAAGTGACGATGCAAATATTGAAGCAATTCAAAAAGCAGCGGTATTATTGGCTGATTCATTTAAAGCGGGTGGCAAGGTACTGTCCTGCGGTAATGGGGGTTCGCATTGTGATGCGATGCATTTTGCCGAAGAATTGACAGGCCGTTACCGCGAAAATCGCCCTGGTTATCCAGCGATTGCGATTTCTGATGTCAGCCACCTTTCCTGCGTCAGTAATGATTTTGGGTATGAATTTGTTTTTTCTCGTTATGTGGAAGCTGTTGGAAAAGAGGGAGATGTGTTACTCGGTATCTCCACTTCCGGGAATTCCGGTAATATTATCAAAGCAGTTGAAGCTGCCCGCTTAAAAGGCATGAAAGTTATTACGCTGACAGGCAAGGATGGCGGTAAAATGGCAGGAACCGCTGATGTGGAAATTCGTGTCCCACATTTTGGTTATGCAGATCGTATTCAGGAAATTCATATCAAAGTTATTCATATCCTGATTCAACTTATCGAAAAAGAGATGATTAAAGCCTGATTTTACAGGCTACAGAGGTGGGCAATGTGTGAGTTACTTGGCATGAGCGCAAATGTGCCAACAGATATCTGCTTTAGTTTAGGTGGTCTGATTCAACGGGGGGGTCATACCGGGCCTCATAAAGATGGTTGGGGGATCACGTTTTATGAGGGGCGGGGCTGTCGCACATTTAAAGATCATCAACCAAGTTACAATTCGCCCGTTGCTCGCTTCGTACAAGAGTACCCGATTAAATCCAGAGTGGTGGTTTCTCATATCCGGCAGGCTAACCGTGGTAATGTCGCGTTGGAAAATACTCATCCTTTCATTCGTGAGATATGGGGACGCAACTGGACTTATGCCCATAATGGGCAGCTTCGGGGCTATCGGCAGCTTGAAACGGGTCAATATCGCCCCGTTGGGCAAACGGATAGTGAATATGCTTTTTGCTGGATTTTGCATCAACTTTCACAAAAATATCCAAGAACCCCTTCCAACTGGCCTCAGGTTTTTCGTTTTATCGCTTCACTGGCGGACGAACTCAGCAAAAAGGGCGTATTCAATATGTTGCTGTCAGATGGGCGTTTTGTGATGGCATATTGTTCAACCAACCTCTATTGGATTACCCGTCGGGCGCCGTTTGGAAAAGCAAAACTTCTGGATCAGGATGTTGAGATTGATTTTCAACAGCATACACAGCCGGATGATGTTGTTTCTGTCATTGTTACTCAACCGTTAACCGGTAATGAAGACTGGAATCGTATTGATCCGGGTAGCTATGCATTATTTCATCTTGGTGAACGCATATTGTGATTGATGCTGCAAAAGCGGCGATTTGTCAGGTGTCGCATTAACCGCATATTGACCATTAATGACGCTGATTGTTGCCGGCTGGTGATTTTTTACAAAATAGTCATAAGCTGGTTGCAACTGTAGCCAAAACATATAATGAGAGGATGAACGGTGGCGTAACATATTCTGAGGCGTCATTCTAAATGGATAAATACTGATATTAATTTCATACTGCCCGCGCAATAATGCATTTTCTACATAATCGTAGATTTCATCCATGTAACCGTTAGTCATAGCGTAACAACCGATAGATTTACACTCTCCGTGGATCATTAAATAGTTGCCGGAATAGCCTCTGAATTTATCGTATTCATTGGGAAAACCGAGGTTAATAGATCGATAATACCGACTATTTGGATTGAGTTGATGGGTTTTTACACGATAGAACCCTTCCGGGCTTTTCAGATCGCCTTCTGTGGTTTTGGGACCAAGGCCGCCAGAGTAATTACAGATAGGGTAGCTTTTAGACAATTGGTAGCTTCCATGACTATTTTTAGTATAAAGCTCCAGTATCCGCTCTTCTTTGAAGATTTGGATAAAGACAGGAGCGCCGGTCTGCGCAGGGGAGTTTTGCTTTAATTGAACTAAAGTATCCTGAGAATAGACAGGAGTGAGTGAATTAGAAAACAACAATATTATTGCAGGAAAAACCGCAGTTTTTTTCATGTGACTACCGTATGGCGACGTAACGGGCTGACTAAAAATTTAGCTTAAGATTGCCATGAGTCATCGACTTTGTGAATAGAAAATGACGATGATAACTTTATCACTACAAAGTGATTGTTAGGTTAAAATATAATCGGTTGTCGGTAAAGGTGATATAATCATTCGTTTTTTGCGAGCTATTAATGGTTCAGCGCCAAAATTATTCCTGTTTGCTTGAACTAAATCACTTGATTAGTCAGACAGTCCAAGAAGGGAGATGTTAAAATTACCGCCCGGAGATTAAAAGAAAATCGCAACAATTATCGGAGAATTATAACCTGGGCACGATTCGTGACTTAAGGGGTTTTTTATAGAGTGGCTATGTTACCACCAGGTAATCTGTAGCATATGATTTAATTGATAAACTTGTGCAAATCTTATGATTAAAATTAAAAAAGGACTCGACCTCCCGATTGCAGGAGCGCCTGCTCAAGTAATAGAAGACGGTCCGACGATTCGCCATGTAGCACTGTTGGGTGAAGAGTATGTTGGAATGCGTCCTTCTATGTTGGTTAAAGAAGGTGAGCATGTTAAGAAGGGCCAGATTCTTTTTGCAGATAAAAAGAATCCGGGTGTGGTTTTCACCAGTCCGGCCTGTGGGCGGATTGTGGCGATTAATCGTGGTGAACAACGTGTTTTGCAGTCAATTGTGATTGAGATAATGGGAGACGAACAGGTTGATTTTGACCGTTATGATCGTTCCCAACTTTCTCAGTTATCCCGAGAACAAGTGGAAAAGAATCTTATCGATTCCGGGTTATGGACCGCATTTCGTACCCGTCCTTACAGCCGAAGTCCTGCTCCTGGCTCCTCGCCAAAAGCAATTTTTGTAACCGCTATGGATACTCAGCCTTTGGCTGCAAATCCACAGGTTATTATTGCTACTGAGGAGGAGGCTTTTGTTGATGGTCTGAATGTGCTGACTAAACTGACCGAAGGTAAAGTCCATGTTTGCCATAGTGCAGGAAGCTTGCCGAGTGTCGGTAATAATGCGCAAATCACTTATAATCAGTTCTCAGGTCCGCACCCTGCGGGATTAGTTGGAACTCACATTCACTTTATTGAACCCGTCAGTGCGACTAAAACGGTATGGCACTTGGGATATCAGGATGTGATTGCTATCGGTAAATTATTCACTACCGGCACACTTTATACTGATCGTGTCATCGCATTGGCCGGTCCACAGGTTGAGAAACCACGGCTTATACGTACCTGCTTAGGGGCTGATCTGCTTGAGTTAACTCAGGATCAGCTTAAAGAGGGTGAAAACCGTATTATTTCAGGCTCCGTATTGTGCGGTACTCAGTCAGATGAGGTTCATCACTATCTTGGTCGTTTCCACACGTTAGTTTCTGTTTTGCGTGAAGGCCGCGAAAAAGAGTTATTTGGTTGGATCATTCCGGGCGCCGATAAATTTTCCATCACCCGCACCACCATTGGTCATTTCCTGAAAAATAAGCGTTTTGCTTTTTCAACCACAATGAATGGCGGCGAACGTTCTATGGTGCCAATCGGTAACTATGAGCGTGTTATGCCTTTGGATATTATGGCGACGCATTTGCTGCGGGATCTGCTGGTGGGTGATACCGATAGCGCTCAGGCACTGGGTTGTCTGGAGTTAGATGAGGAAGACTTGGCGCTTTGTACCTATGTCTGTCCTGGCAAATATGAATATGGTCCGGTACTGCGTGAAGTGCTGACTAAGATTGAGCAGGAAGGATGATTTCATGGGCCTGAAAAACTATTTTGAAAAAATTGAGCGCCACTTTGAGCCTGGGGGCAAATTAGAAAAATATTATCCGCTGTATGAAGCGATAACGACGGTTTTCTATACACCAGGTACAGTAACTTCTGGTCGTGCTCATGTCCGTGATGCTATCGATCTAAAGCGTATGATGATCATGGTATGGCTGGCGGTATTCCCGGCAATGTTCTGGGGAATGTATAACGTTGGTCAGCAGGCGATTCCTGCGCTGTATCATTTGTACAGTGGCGCGGAATTACAGCAAATTCTGGCATCTGATTGGCACTATCGTGTTGCTCAGTTTTTCGGTGCGTCACTGACGCCAGGTGCTAGCTGGTGCAGCGAAATGTTGCTTGGCGCGACTTATTTCCTGCCTATTTACATCGTTGTATTCGTCGTTGGCGGCTTCTGGGAAGTACTGTTTGCCATTATCCGTAAACATGAAATTAACGAAGGATTTTTCGTTACTTCGATTTTATTTGCGTTGATTGTTCCGCCGACGATTCCTCTATGGCAGGCGGCGCTGGGTATTACATTCGGTGTTGTCATTGCGAAAGAGGTCTTCGGTGGTACAGGCCGTAACTTCCTGAACCCGGCACTGGCTGGCCGTGCTTTTCTATTCTTTGCTTATCCGGCACAGATTTCGGGAGACTTGGTATGGACTGCGGTTGATGGTTTCTCTGGCGCGACTCCGTTGTCTCAATGGGCGGCTGGTGGTAGTCATGGATTAGTGAATACCGTTACTGGTCAACCTATCACCTGGATGGATGCTTTCATTGGTAATATCCCTGGCTCTATCGGTGAAGTGTCTACGCTGATGATTCTCATTGGCGGTGCGATGATTCTGTTTACCCGTATTGCTTCATGGCGCATTGTCGCCGGGGTGATGTTGGGTATGGTTGCGACTTCCTACCTATTTAATGCTATCGGTTCAGAGACTAACCCATTGTTTGCTATGCCGTGGTATTGGCATATGGTTCTGGGTGGTTTCGCTTTTGGTATGATCTTTATGGCAACCGATCCGGTATCCGCTTCATTTACCGATAAAGGTAAATGGTGGTACGGCATTCTGATTGGTGTGATGTGTGTTCTGATCAGGGTTGTCAACCCGGCATATCCAGAAGGTATGATGCTGGCGATTCTGTTCGCAAACCTGTTTGCGCCATTGTTTGATTATCTGGTAGTGCAAGCCAATATTAAGCGGAGAAAAGCCCGTGGCTAATGATAAACCTAAAAATAATGACAGCGTGGGCAGAACATTTATCGTTGTTTTTGTGCTATGCCTCGTTTGCTCAATTGTGGTGGCAGGTTCTGCGGTAGGGCTAAAATCTCAGCAACAGGAACAAAAATTGCTGGATAAACAGCGTAATATCCTCGATGTCGCTGGATTACTCAAGCCTCAGATGAGTGCCGATGAAGTTAAAGAAACATTCAAAAGCCGTATCAAAACCGAGTTATTGAATCTGGATACTGCAACACTTGAAAGCAGCCAGGGCAAGTTTAACCTGAACGATGCGTTGCGCAGTGATGATACTAGTATTGCATTAGCACCTGAAAAGGATTTGGCGAAAATTCGTCGTCGCGCCAATATGGCCGAAATCTATCTGGTGAAAAATGAGCAGGGTAAAACTCGCGAAATCGTTCTGCCTATTTATGGTTCTGGCCTGTGGTCTGTCATGTATGCATTTATCTCCGTTGATGTGGACGGTAAAACGGCACGCGGCATCACCTATTATTCGCACGGTGAAACGCCGGGATTGGGGGGAGAAGTGGATAACCCGCAATGGCGTAAAAAGTGGATAGGTAAAAAACTGTATAACGATGAAGGCAATCCGGCGATCAAAATTGTTCGTGGCGGCGCCGCCGCCGATGACTCTTATGGTGTTGATGGCTTGTCTGGTGCGACCCTCACCTCTGCCGGTGTCCAGAATATGTTTAATTTCTGGTTAGGGGATAACGGTTTTGGTCCGTTCCTGAAAAAAGTACGCGAAGGAGCGTTGAAAGATGGCTGATAGTAAAGAAATAAAACGAGTCCTTCTTGGGCCGCTCTTGGATAACAACCCGATTGCATTGCAGGTTCTGGGGATTTGCTCAGCGCTGGCGGTAACAACTAAGTTGGAAACGGCATTGGTAATGACAATAGCGGTAACATTGGTTACTGCCTTTTCCAGCTTTTTTATCTCGTTGATCCGTCATTACATCCCTGGCAGTGTGCGAATCATTGTACAGATGGCGATTATTGCGTCACTGGTTATCGTGGTAGATCAGATTTTGCAGGCTTATGCTTATGAAATTTCCAAGCAGTTGTCTGTATTTGTTGGCCTTATCATTACTAACTGTATCGTGATGGGACGTGCGGAAGCCTATGCCATGAAGTCTCCACCTATTGAGAGCTTTATGGATGGTATCGGTAATGGCTTAGGCTACGGGGTTATTCTGGTACTGGTTGGTTTCCTGCGTGAGTTGTTTGGTTCCGGCAAACTATTCGGGATTACCGTGATGGAATCGGTACAGAGTGGGGGTTGGTATCAGCCTAATGGTTTGTTCCTGTTGGCGCCTAGCGCGTTTTTCATTATTGGTATGCTGATTTGGGGTCTGAGGACTTTGAAACCGGCGCAGGTTGAGAAGGAGTAACTGACAACATGGAACATTTTATAAGCCTGTTTGTCCGCGCCGTCTTTATTGAGAATATGGCGTTGGCTTTCTTCCTCGGCATGTGCACTTTTTTGGCGGTATCGAAAAATGTCGCAACAGCGTTTGGTCTGGGTATTGCCGTCACGGTGGTTTTAGGGATCTCTGTTCCTGCTAATAACTTGGTGTATAACTTGGTGTTGCGCGACGGCGCATTGGTCGAAGGGGTTGATCTCAGCTTCCTGAATTTTATTACGTTTATTGGCGTGATTGCTGCGTTAGTGCAGATTCTTGAAATGATCCTTGATCGTTATTTCCCTTCACTCTATAACGCGCTCGGCATTTTTCTGCCGCTGATTACCGTTAACTGTGCGATTTTTGGTGGTGTCTCTTTCATGGCGCAGCGTGACTATAACTTTTCTGAATCCATCGTATATGGTTTTGGCTCAGGTATAGGTTGGATGTTGGCAATTGTTCTGCTGGCTTCTATCCGTGAAAAAATGAAATATGCTGATGTTCCGGCAGGTCTGAAAGGATTGGGGATCACCTTTGTCACTACGGGTTTGATGGCATTGGGTTTTATGTCCTTCTCTGGTGTGCAGTTATAAAGGCGAGAAGCATTCATGGATATAATAATTTTAGGCGTAGTGATGTTTACCCTAATTGTGTTAGTACTGACGGCGCTGATTTTGTTCGCAAAATCAAAGTTAGTTAACACTGGGGATATTAGAGTTGAAGTTAATGGCGATCCGGAAAAGAGCTTTACCGCTCCAGCCGGTGATAAATTGCTAAATATGTTGTCCAGCCAGGGGATTTTTGTCTCTTCTGCTTGTGGCGGCGGCGGTTCTTGTGGCCAATGCCGGGTAAATATTAAAGATGGCGGCGGCGACATTCTGCCGACAGAGCTTTCTCACATTAGCAAGCGTGAAGCGAAAGAGGGTTGTCGTCTGGCTTGTCAGGTCAATGTAAGACAGGACCTGAAAATTAAATTACCGGAAGAGATATTTGGTGTTAAGAAATGGGAATGTGAAGTTATCTCCAATGATAACAAAGCAACTTTCATTAAAGAGCTGAAATTGAAGATCCCTGATGGGGAAGTTGTGCCTTTCCGTGCAGGCGGCTATATTCAGATTGAAGCTCAACCACATATTGCTCGTTACTCCGATTACAATGTGCCGGAAGAATACCGAGAGGATTGGGATAAATTTAATTTATTCCGCTTTGTCTCTGAGGTGAAAGAGCCAACAATTCGAGCTTACTCAATGGCAAACTACCCGGAAGAGCACGGTATTATCATGCTTAACGTTCGTATTGCGACGCCGCCGCCAAGAAATTCGGAAGCGCCGCCGGGAATTATGTCTTCTTATATTTGGTCACTGAAACCCGGTGATAAAGTGACTATTTCTGGTCCGTTCGGTGAATTTTTCGCAAAAGATACTGATGCGGAAATGATCTTCATCGGTGGTGGCGCAGGTATGGCGCCAATGCGTTCTCATATCTTTGACCAGCTTAAAAGATTGAATTCCAAACGTAAGATTAGCTTCTGGTATGGCGCCCGTTCTAAACGTGAAATGTTCTATACAGAGGATTTTGATCAGCTAGCGGCGGAAAATGAAAACTTTAGCTGGAATGTAGCGCTATCCGATGCACTGCCCGAGGACAACTGGGATGGCTACACCGGCTTTATCCATAATGTTCTGTATGAGAATTATTTGAGGGATCATCCCGCTCCTGAAGATTGTGAGTTCTACATGTGTGGGCCTCCGGTTATGAATGCTGCGGTTATCAAGATGTTGAAAGATCTTGGTGTCGAGGATGAAAACATCATGTTGGATGATTTCGGTGGCTGATAAGCCATAAAATAGTTTGATTTTAATGACTGGCGCCCACAATTTTGTGGGCGCTAACAATTCGGAAAGAGTAATTAACTGTGCGTAAAAAGATAAGTAGCTGGATAGCGTTAATGTTTGCCGTACTGCTGCTGGCGGCATGCGATGGTCTGGAGCAGAAAAATATTCATGGGCAAACAATGGGGACTTACTATTCCATTAAATTTGTCACGGGTTCGTCGGCGCTTTCGCCAGAAGCTCTGCAAAAAGAGATTGATCGTTTGCTGGAAGAAGTTAACGACCAGATGTCGACATATCGCCCTGATTCTGAATTGAGTCGTTTTAATCAAAGCCGTCAAATTGATCGGCCATTCCCGGTATCGCCCGCGACAGCCAAAGTGGTTAAAGAAGCTATCTACATTAATAAATTGACGGATGGCGCATTGGATGTGACCGTTGGCCCGTTGGTTAATTTATGGGGGTTTGGTCCTGAGGGGCACGTGACGAAAGCGCCTTCTGCAAGTGAATTGGAAAAACGTCGTGAATGGATTGGGATAGATAAACTGGTGGTAGAAGGCAATAACCTGATTAAAACCGTGCCAGAGCTGTATATCGATTTATCATCTATCGCTAAAGGTTATGGCGTGGATGTTGTTGCTGAATATCTGGAATCGCAGAATATCAAAGACTATATGGTTGATATTGGGGGTGAAGTCCGTACATCAGGTCATAATGGTAAAGATCTGCCGTGGCGAATTGCGATTGAAAAGCCATCTGACACTGGCATGGCACAAAATGCTCAGGAAGTGATAACGCCTGGAAATATGTCGGTAGCGACTTCTGGTGATTACCGTAATTACTTTGAACAAGATGGTGTGCGCTACTCCCATACGATTAACCCAAAAACCGGGAACCCTATTTCGCATAATTTAGTCTCTATTACAGTGATTGCTCCAGCTTGTATGAGTGCTGATGGCCTTTCTACTGGACTGAATGTTTTAGGGCCGGAAAAAGGGATGGAAGTTGCAGAAAATCTGAGTATCCCGGTTTTTATGATCATAAAAACGAAAAATGGTTTTGAAGAGCGTTACAGTAAAGCCTTTGAGCCATACCTACAGAAAAATCAATGAGAAGGGGAAAGAAGTGCTGAAAGTATTTATTGCAGCCTTCGTCTTTTTCCTGCTGGCTTTTGCAGGAATGTCGTTAGGCTATATGATTAAACGTAAGAGCATACAAGGGAGCTGTGGCGGTTTAAGCAGTATTGGAGTGGAGAAAGTATGTGATTGTCCGGAACCTTGTGATGCTCGTAAGAGACGTATGGCTCGTGAGGCTGCGCGGCAGGTTCAATTAGAGAAACATCGGATTATCTGAGTTTAACCAATCTGCGTAATACACCTTCCTGCTTTCACGTAGTTTGAGATAAAGTAAATAAAAAGCAGAAATACCAGTTTGATAAAATCCCCTTCACATTAAGCGGCTTACTGTGAAGGGGGTTTTAAATACACACTCTGTTAATATAGGTTTTAAGATAAAGTGAGCAATCTGAATTCATATAAATATGAAATTCAGGTTATTTAATTGTATCTTTTGAAAACTATTTAATTGATATAAGACCATTTATATTGTGTGAGGAGTTTTTTGTAAATAAGAAATTAAACTTCCAATTTAAAATGAAAAATATAAACAGCTTTTAAAGTTGTAATATAGGCTAATGATGATTTAGCATGAATTATTACATGTGATTTTATATTTCTCAGCAAATAATTTTCTATTTAATAAAATAAAATTCCAATATTTCCAGGGTTAAAATAAATATTTTTATAACCTCAGGATTTTGACAAAATTTATAAAAGCGATACACTTAAGGTGAAATTTATAAATTATGTAAGTTATAAAACTATTAAAGGAGAAACTTTTATGTTTAAGAAATTATTAGCAGTTGGGGCATTAGCGGCAGGTATTACATTAACCGGAGGAATTGGGGCTGCATCGGCAAGCGTATATATTCCTTGGGACAATTGTTATAGTTCAGGTATAACCCATAACAATGGCCTATATACTCAATATATTGCTAAAGATAATGGTACTTTTGCTAATGTATATGATTGGGCTGGAGTCAGATGGTATCTTAAAGGTTATAAATATTTAGATTATTGTGGAAAATATATCGCTTTATATGAAGGTAGAGGTTTATAAAATTTTACCTAAAAACCTCAATAATCTGGGCCAAATATCATAAAAATTTGGCTCATTATATTATGTAAAATATTTCTCCCTGCAAGGTGGTTAGTTTAAATATCCTTAGGAAAATATATGTCAAAGTTACCCCTGTTATGAATAAGTTAAGTAAGATAATATTAATCACATAGCTTAATATTTTTTACATAGGTATTCGGTGACATCCAGGATATTCTTTCACATACCAGATAATTCTCACTTTTTAATTTATAATCCACATAGAAAAATAGGGGTAAACTCAAAAAAAATGAAATTATAGCTATAAATCCAAAACAGTTAATAAAATTATCGTGATATTTTGGACAACGGCCAGTTATATTAAATAAAATCATAAAATACGAAAGTAGAGGAAAATAATATTATAAAAACAGGGCTTGAGAATGTTATTTTATCTTTCATTTTAATTAAGGAAAATAAATTTTCCCCAGCCAAAAAGAAACCTGATAGCGCTAAAATAAAAATAGCAAGAGCACAGATTATTGGGGTAGACCCAACAGCCGTGTCACCAGCCGCCATTTCGATCATGGCTGCCCAAGCCATCACTCTTTGAGCCGGTCAGCCAGTCGTGTCATCAGGTCCATGCGTTCATGGAAAATAGCCACGATCAGAGCAGGCGCTCCCTCACGCGGTAGACAGAAGACGTAATGATGTTCGTACCGCCCCATCCGTAGGCCCAGAAAAAGCGCGCTCATGTCTTTGAACACACCCCGGCCATCGGCGAGGTTGGCGATACCCTGTTCTAACATAGCAATGTAGCGGCGCACCCTGAGCATCGCCCCATTGCTTGCGGGTGTAGCGGACGATGCCACGCAGGTCGGATTTTGCCGCCGTAGTGAGAACGTAGCCGGTCAATCCCGGCCCTCGGTCAGTTCTTCATCGAGAATTTCGCTGATGCTCTTGGTAGACACATTGCCAGCAAGTCCCTCGTGGATGCGGGTGCCGAGCAGGATTTTCAGTTCCTTCCATGCCTGATTGGCATCAACATCGCCGGGAAACAGCCTTTCCAGCGCGTATTGCTTGATGGTCTTGCCCTGCAAGGCAGCCAGCGCTTTCAGGCTTTGGTGCTGCTGGTCTGTTATGTCGATGGTTAGGCGACTCATGGGATAATCTCCAAACTCCAAAATTACACATTCCCACATTAGCACATATGTGTTAATGGAGCCAAACAGTTGTACATGACAACATTGGCGCAGGTAGCTGGTAAACAGGTGTTTTACGACACGGGCAAAAATGGTCTGGATGTCCTGTGTGCACATCGCCTAAAAACATGCGGAAAACTCTGTCGTTAGGTACAGCATACGAAAATTCAACGTGAGGGGTTTTTCATAGTTCCCCAAGTTATGAAGAAATTAAATAAGATAATATTAATCACAAAGCTTAATATCTTTTACATAGGTATTCGGTGACGCCAAGGATATTCTTTTACATATTAAATAATTCTCACTTTTTAATTTATAATCCACATAAAAAGATAGGGGGAAACTTAAAAAGAATGAAACAAAGGCTATCACCCCAAAACAGTTAATAAAACTATCGTGATGTTTTGGCCAGCGATTTTTTATATTAAGGAAAATAACAGAAACTATAAAGTATGAAAGGAAAGGAAAAGCAAAAAATAGCATAAAAACAGGGCCTGAGAATATTATTTTATCTTCCATTTTAACTAAGGAAATTAAATTTTCTCCGCTAGAAAAAAAGTAAATAACGTTAGAATAATAAAAGAAAAAGCTCCTATAATATGCAAAATCTTTTTTTTATTTACCATAATTCCCCCAGTTATGAAGAAATTGATTGAAATTAGCTTCTGGCGTTCTTGGTTTTCTTTCTATTTCTTTTTTGATTAAATTAATCACAGTTTCACTAATTTTAAATTTTTTATCTAATGAATCAAGTATAGATACTGTTGCAATACCTACTAAAAGCATAATACCAGCCACAACAATTACGCTAGCACCAGTAGCAAATGCAGCTGCCGCAAAAGTCCCAATAACCCAAGAAGCAAAAGCCGCTATGGCAGTCTTAGCCAAATCTACTGAAATATTGCCTAGGAAATCGGCCAGTGTGTATTCATCTTTAAAGATGTATTCAACCACCCGATAGGCTGAGGAAAATAATATATTGAATTTAACTCCCTTAACTATGCCACTATTTGTTCCCTGTTGCCCTATCCCCATAGATATACCCGTCATCTTTCAAGTTGCCTCTTTGTTGGCTGCACTCGTTCACCCCGGTCACATAGTTACCTATGCTCCCGGGGATTCACTCCCTTGCCGTCGCGATGCATCTTGAAATCCATAGGGGATATAACTAATGCGTTATCCTCAACCGAAGCATCAATTGACGAGATTGCCGATATATTGATGTTGGGACGAGAGCATTTCCCATATCGTTGGAGCTGCGTGGCCTCATCTGTTTCGCATTTAGTGCAGCAACTCACGAACCACGGTTCAATCTCACTATCTTCACCATCATCTTCGTTATCTGTTGGTCTTATTTTTGATGAATGCTCTCCAATAGATATTCAATTATTGATGAAACGAGGAGAAACATTTCCGGCTTTTCATCGTGTAATAAAACAAGCAGAGAACTTATATTCAAGGAAAGCTTGGACGCTTCGGCAGCGCTGGATTATTTGGTTGTTGGGACATCATGCGGTATTGACAGCGTTTGGGGTGACGATTGACTTGTTATTGGCCTACGGTGTGGGGAAATTGGCTGCATAGGTTGTCGATGGTGGTCTTGAATTTGTTGATGCATTGCGTCTTGCTGATGAACCGGTCACTGATTCAACATTTGATCACCAGCGTTTGCAAACCTTGTTGCAAGAACAGGCTGAACTATGCTTGGTGAGATTCAGTCGTTGTGGTGAGCTTGCAACAGCCATTAACACGTTGGGTTATCAGTCATACGATAGTGAAAGATCTCTGTTGACATTGCTTGGAGATTGGTTTGTCAATGGCGCCAATCTGGATTGGCAGCAAGGGTGTGAACGCAAGATAAATCGTCGTCTTGAACTGCCATTTGCTCCTTTTGTTGCCACCTATTGCTGGCCAGAGACTATTGAGAACCCTGCAATGGTTTCTGACGTTGTACCGCACACTTCGATATTAAATTCAGGAGAAAATGTTGAAGAGATACTGTTGACTCAAGTCAGAGAAGTGCTGAAAGAACCGAAATTAACACTTGACGATGATTTTTTTGAGGCCGGAGGCAATTCACTTAATGGTGAGCAACTTGTGGTTCGACTGAACGAGGCATTAGGTACGGATCTGAAATTGATGGATTTGTTGGATTGCTTGGATCTGAACGAGTTTTATCAATTGGTGAAAGACAGTGTTCAATTATCCTCCGTATTTACAACACCGGAGATGGAAACGAGGAACAATGAGCATGTACTTTCTGGTCAGCAATTAGCCATTTGGGCGGCAACAGAAATTGCTGGTGAATCTGGCGCTTATAATGTTCCCGCTGTTTTGCTTATCAATGCGGAGGCGGATGTTGCCTGGCTGGAAAAAACGCTAACTGAACTTGTCTTACAGCAGCTGATGCTGCGTTGTAGTCTGGAATACAGCGAACAAGGCGTTAACCCGGTAATCCATCCTCCGATGCAGGTCAAACTGGTTCATAGTGAAGTCGATTTAACAAAATACACTATTGCAACGGGCATGCCCGTTTTGACTCAGCGTCTCCGGCAGATGGTTGAAGCGCCGCTCTCACCTTATGGTATTCCTCCCACACGATTCGAACTGTTGCAAGTGAATTTTAGCGATGGAGTACGTCAAGCACTATTGCTGAATTTTCATCACCTATTTTTTGATGGCTGGTCATGGCGATTGGTATTAGCAGCTCTTAGTGGTGACAAAATATCCCCGCCTGTGAACGATTATTTAAATTACGCTATGGAGCAATATACCTTACTTGAAAGTGAACAGGGTCGAAAATTGGAGGCTTTCTGGTACGAATATTTAGCAAACCTCCCAATTCTGCTTTTGCCTTGTGATGGTGAGGGGGGGACAGCATCTGACCTCCGGGGAGCTAATTTACCTGTGATGATATCGAAGGATGTTACCGAGAGGTTGAGGCAGATGGCGATGAATTCTCGCGTAACAGTGCAAATGATAATGTTGACAACTTGGGTGGCATTACAATGGCAGATAAGTGCGCAGCATGATATTTGTGTTGCTATGCCGGTGGCTAACCGGCAACTGAAAGATGAAAACACCATTGGTTGTTATGTTAATACCGTGATTGTGCGTGCACGGCTTGATCCACACCAGTCATTTCACGTAGTGCTGAATGCGGTTAGGCAGGCATCGCTCAGTGCGATTTCACATAGTGCATTTCCTGCTGATCGAATTCAGAAACTGATAGCAAATACTTCCTATCATCTCACAATGTTTGATTTTCAGAATGATGTTGATCCTATTAAGGTATTAGGGGGAAATGGAGCCGCTGTCGAATTGCTGGATGTCGATCCTAATGGCGCAAAATATCCACTCAATCTTACCTGTATTGAATATGGTGATGAACTTCAAGCGCGATTGGAATATTCCACTTCTCTTTTCTCACAAGACACGGTTTCTCGCTGGTTGAATATTTATATAGGTGCACTGACACAGCTAGTGACATTAGGCGAGGAAACCACTCTTTTCGCCTTATTTGATGGTCAAGACGATGTTTTTAGCGATATTCCAGATTTTCAGTTCTAGATGTGGATAAAAAAATGACAACTATGAAGCTGATTGATCGTGAATACTGGCTGATGCGGGTTGGTGATTTAACTAAGGCCGCTGCCGCAACCGCAGATATTTTTCCTCACCATGAGGGATCTTTGGTAAGTGCGCAATGTCCGCTTTCCTCCGTTGTTACTGACCGACTGAAACAAGTAGCGGGCAACTCTGAATTGCTGACATGGGCAATTTTGGCGGCAGTGACTAGTATCGTGTTGCGCCGTATTGGGGGAGTATCCTCTGTTGTATTGCATATTAATACAGAACAAGGCAAGCGTTTGCCTGTCTTATTGACAGTACCTCCTGCTGTGACTTTTCGTGAATGGTTAAGCAATGTTCGCATGGCTGCTGTTGAGGCGATTAATCATGGATCGATAGACAAGGCGCTGTTGATGCCGTTCTTGGAGCATTTCATGCCTATTGTCGTTAATTGCGCTCAGACGGGAACTGGGATAGTTATCGAACTTATTGATGGTGTAGTTAGTGTTAGTGGAATTGTTGCTGAGGCTCAGACGCTTCATCATTTAGCGACAGGTATCGCTACACTGTTAAACAAGGGGCTTTTTGATCTCGACATCTGTCTGAATAATATGGCTATCGTCGATGACGCGATGCAAACAAAATTGCTAGCCAGATTCAATTCACAACCTGATTATAGCTCAGGAAAATCGTTTTATCGGCTAGTGTTGGAGCAAGCGGAAAGTAACCCCCATGCGATAGCTCTGCGTGATGAAACAGAGTCGCTTACCTATCGGGAACTATTTCGGTTGGCGTCATCGGTAGCATTGAAGTTAAAAAATGCAGGCATTAGTGCCGATGATATTGTGGCGCTCTCGGCACCACGCAGTGCTCGGTTTATTGCTGTTGCTACTGGTATTTTCTTCTCTGGTGGTGCTTACTTACCCATTGATCCAACTTTACCGAAAGCCCGGCAACAGCATATGCTAAAACATGCGAAAGCATTGATTGCAGATCATGTTGTAGATATGCCGCAGATAGTTTGGCTCTCATTCAGTGAACTTAGTTTTCAAAGCCCGGCTTTAGTGGATGATGATGAGGTAAAGTTACTTAATCAGCAGGTAACTGAGCCATCACCAAGAGAATTAGCTTATGTAATCTTTACTTCAGGCTCGACAGGCTTTCCTAAAGGTGTAGGAATTGAACATCGTTCCTTCCTTAATTTACTGGCATTTCGGGTCCAAAACTGTGAATTGAAACCAGGAGTGGTATTACCGCAAACAGCACCCATTTCGTTTGATATCTCAGTTTGGCAAATGTTTACCGGATTGACCGCAGGTGCGACGGTTTCTATTGTTTCTGATGATGTTGTAAAAGATCCTCAAGAGTTAATCCAATATATTATTGAGCAGAAATTTGAATATATTGAACTGGTTCCTTCTCTCATCGCAGTCATCCTGGATATCCTTGAAAAATCAATTTCACTGAAGACGCTGGTTCAGCGACAGCTACGTGGGATGATCTCAACCGGAGAAGTGTTAAGCACGGAACTGGCACGTCGTTGGCATCAGTGTATACCAACGGTGACACTGCTAAATGCTTATGGTCCCGCTGAGTGTACCGATGATGTGACTCAAGGAAGGGTCGAAGAACAGTTTGATGGTCTATATTGTCCAGTGGGTACGCCTTTGCCAAACGTGACAATTTATGTATTAGATAAAGATTTTCAACTTGTTCCTCCAATGGTCGGTGGTGAAATTTTCATTGGTGGACCGAATGTCGGGCGAGGATACATCGGCAGTAATCGCTTCACGGCGGCAGCTTTTCTGCCTGACCCATTTCTGCCTGTCCCGGGTACCCGTATGTACCGGACGGGCGATCGTGGTCGTTGGCGAGAGGATGGCATATTGGAGTGCTTTGGCCGGACCGACAACCAGGTGAAGATTCGTGGTCGCTGCGTCGAACTTGGAGAAATTGAAGCAGTGCTGGCAAACCATCCGGGTGTAGCAATGTGTACGGTTGAACTTGTTGATATGGGTGGCTTTGAGCAATTAAGCGCTTTCGTGACGCAGCCGAGTGATGTCGTTGTGGATGCTAGCTCGTTGAGTAAATTTTTGGCTGAGCAATTGCCGGATTATATGGTGCCGAGCAAGTTCTATTTTCTTGATGCGCTGTTATGTAATGCCAATGGTAAAGTCGATCGTAAGCAATTAAAGGCACTGGCAAAACAACAACCTGAATCTGCTTCTTATGTTGCCCCTCGCAGCAAGTTGGAACAACAGCTTTGTGATTTATGGTGTAAATACCTCAAGCTAGCCAAAGTGGGCATCACGGATGATTTTTTCGCTTTGGGTGGGGATTCCATTATTGGTATCCGTCTGATACATGAGGCGGGCTCTTTGGGGATCAATTTGCGTCCTCGTCATGTGCTTGAACATCCAACTATTGCTTCACTTGCAAAACTGGCGAGTACCAAAGGCGAAATGGCAGCAAATTCAACTCCGCGTATAGAAAAAGCACCATTGACACCAATCCAACAATGGTTTTTCGAGCAGCGGTTTTCTGAACAGCACCATTGGAATCAGTCACATGTGATCAGTACAACGGAGCCGTTAAATGCAGAAGCATTATCCCTGGCGATACAGTCATTAGTTGAGCACCATGAACAATTGCGAGTTTGTTTTCCCAAGGAGAAGGGAAAGCATTATCAAGCCTTGCGCTCGCCTTATGACAACTTACTTTGGTTTGCTGAACCAGATTGTTCGGAAGAAACCATCGCCAATGAGGCTCATGCATCATTATCAATCGAGGAAGGACCGTTACTACGAATTGTGATGTTGGATGATTTTCGAGTTTTGCTGACATTACATCACTTAATTGTGGATCAAGTTTCCTGGCAAATCTTGCTGGAAGATCTTGAAACTGCGTATCAGGCTATTATTCAAAAAGAAATGCCGAGGTTACCGAGGAAAAGCACGCAATATCTCTATTGGTCTCAACAACAAACAGCAACATCTCCCCAAATACTTCCTCCGATCCAGTTGACCACACCAATTGATGTGGTACAGGCGAATAGTCATGTAAGTAACCTTTATGGCAAACGCTCGGTTGCTGAAGTCAAGTTATCTGAGTCAGAAACACAATATATTCAGGAAATTTCGGCATTAGTGCCTAACGGAGGAATACCTGCGGTTCTTTTGACGGGACTTGCAAATACCATTGCTGTTGAACAGGGTAACGGTCAACTCTTGCTTGAGTTGGAAGGTTATGGCAGGCAAGAGGAAAACGAGTCTATTGACGTAATGAGAACTGTGGGGTGGTTTACAACAATAGGTCCCTTTGTGCTACCGGTCAATGCTATGGTTACGGTAGTCGAAGTTGCGACTGCAATGATTGAAGCTAATCCCTATATCAAGACCCATTTACAACAAACTTATGTTATGGAGCAGAATCCAAACATTGGATTCAACTACTTAGGGCGTTTCAATACGAAGCAGCCGAATGATGGCTTTTTCAGTGTAGAAGAAGATATTGGAATGCGGCGGGCAGCAACGGGGCACCGTCCTCTGGAATGGGAAATCAATGCGGCCATCGTTGATGGGAAACTGACTATTACCCTTGAATACATCCCTTTCCGTCATAATGAAGCTGCAATTAATGCATTATTAGCCAAGTGGAAGGGCGCACTAACCAAAGTCAGACATGCGCCGAATGAATTAAGTGATTTGGCCCCTTTGACACCAGCTCAGCATGCTTTTTTTGAGCGTGATAATCCAAATGAAAATCATTGTAATCATGGTGTGTTGTTTACACTGAGTCGCACTTTGTCATTGGCGACTGTTGAACAGGCGGCAGCAGCGCTATTGGCCAGATTCCCTATTTTGGGAGCCAGCTTTATGGTTACTACATTGGGGAGGTGGCAAGGAATTAACCCGCAAGCCCGTATCGCAATTGAACAATTTGAATTGCAGCAGATAGCCCTAAATAGCTTATCGCAGAAAATTACTGAGTTAGCGAATATAGGTCATAAGTCGTTAGATCTGCTGAATGGGCCAATTTGCCGCATACAATTTTATCGAACTGCTCATAATTTGCCGGACAAGTTGTTGATTATAGTTCACCACTTGGTAGTCGATCCTTATTCCTGGGATTTACTTACAGAAGATTTAGCGGAGTTGCTTGGCGGAGCTGAAGCCCATGAATTAGATATTCCGACAACCTCGTATCTCGCTTGGGCCAGGCGTTTACACCGATTGGTGCAGGATGATCCAGCGTTGTTTGGTGTTCATTATTGGCTTTCACAACCTTATGAACAGGCACAGCAGTTAGTAAGTACGGATGCTATTGGCATTGAGGCGAATATGGTTGAGCAAACAACAGTATTTGATGAAGTACAGACTCAGCAGTTTTTAAAACCATCTAAGCACAGTCAACTTCCCGTACTTGCCCGATTACTGACTCTGCTTGCTCGGTCTTTAGAAAGCCATTTTCCTTCCCGTGCCAACAATATCCTTGTTGAGTTGGGAGGGCATGGTCGAGAAGACCTATTCGACGAAGTTGATTTAGGACGTACTATCGGCTGGTTTACATGTGGTTTTCCGTTCCTATTGCCCTTTTCGATGGGACGCAGTTTTGATGAACATGCAACTGACGTGGCGCGGCTGTTACGTGAGGTACCTGCTCGAGGGTTCGGCTTTGAAGCACTTCGCTATCTTTCTGTTAATCCTCAAATCACTGAAAAATTAAAGGCAATTCCTCGACCACAATTAAGACTGGATTTTGAAGGAGAGCTTTTATTTCTGAATACGCCTGATGAGGAGAAAGTTAATCCGATCTTTATTGATATCACCACAGAGGGAACGGGTTACTGGAAGCCTCGGGTAACGCCGATAGATTATTTGCTTTGTTTTAACATCAGTGTGAATGATGGCCAGATGGAAATTCGTGCTCAATTTGCAGGTGATGTCATGCCAAAAGAGCAAATAAAAACGGTCCTATCTGAATTTAATGAACGGATAACTCATAAAAATTAATATGAAGATACAAACGAATATGCAAGGTATGAACTTTCCTAACCCATTAACAGGTTTTAAGTTGCTTTGGCAGAGCGCCCGGACAATGAAAAAAGCCATTATTGGCACTTTCCTGGCATTAATTGCCACACTTGTTTGCGATTTAGTGGGGCCATTTGTGATCCGTCATTACATCGATAAAGCTACCGCAGGTACTTTCGTTTATGAACTGGTCCTCTTGGCTTTGGGATACGCAATCATCTCTTTTGGCGGTGTTATCGCTGGTCTGGTTACCAGTTATTGCAGTACCAGTGCAGGTTGGGGTATTGCCGATGCACTTAGGCGTCAGCTATTTCATCATGTTGTGCACAATCGGTCTATCCTGCAAATTGAAAGTGAAGCTCAGGGTAAGCTCCTTGAAAAGATTGAGGGGAATGCGGACATCATTGGAAAAACTATTGCGGAATCTGGATTCCGGATTATAGGAAATATCGCATTAGCATTAGGTACTTTGGTGATTTTGTTTTCTATTATCCCAGAAGTCGGTATCGCAATTACCGTGTTGGTTCTCGTTGTGGCTTATGTTCTGGTGAAACTTACTAACCTTGCAGTAGTGCGATGGAAAAAAGCCCGTGAAGAGAGAGCCCACATATTTGGTTTTATCGGCGATACTCTTGCCGCGAAAGATGATTTGCATTCATTGGGAAGGAGCCGTTGGCCTGCTTTGCAACTACAGAAGATGCTTTCTGGCTTATTAAAAATAGAACGTAAAGCCTATGTCAGCGGACGCATATTTTGGCCGATTACCCAGCTATTTTTTGCCTTGAGTTTTGGTCTGGGTTTTGGATTTGGGCTGCAATTACTCGGTCATAACAGTATCAGTATTGGTACGTTAACCATGATTTATCTTTATGTTGACCGACTCAGAGAGCCAATGGAAGACATGTCTTCGGAAGTAGATCAGGTACAACGATTGATGGCGACCTTATCACTGGTAGTCAAGATGTTACGAGATGAGGAGAAAGTCAATCACAACAGTGTAGAAAATCAGCTACCAGAAGGCCCCTTGTCAGTTCAATTTGATCAGGTTGACTTTGGCTATGAAGGTCAGGGTAAGCAAGTCTTACATAACGTTAGCTTCAGTGTGGACGCTGGAAGCAAAGTAGGCATTGTTGGGCGCACGGGGGCAGGTAAAAGCACATTACTCAATCTCATGTGTGGGTTGGCTCAGCCTGATAGCGGACGGGTTACCCTTGCTGGTGTTGAGGTCACTTCCATTCATCCTGATGAATTCTCCAATCGTGTGGCAGTGTTAAGCCAAAAAGCGTATCTCTTTTCAGCAACACTACGCGAAAACTTAACTCTGTTCGATAACAGCATTTCAGATGATGCAATTTGGTGCGCGCTCGAAGAGTTAGAGATCCATAAATGGGCGAGGACATTACCAGAGGGGCTGGATACTTTGGTGGGTATCGGGGGACGTTCATTGTCGGAAGGAGAAGTCCAAATGATCGCCGGGGTAAGAACCATGCTTCAAGACGCACAATTAATCATTATTGATGAAGGCACCTCGCTATTAGATCCTCGCACTGAGCAGAGTTGGATGAGATTACTGGAAAAAATTAGCGCTAATCGTACCGTGATCATCGTTGCCCATCGCCTGCATACATTATCCACTGCTGACCAAATCATTATCATGAATGAAGGCCGTGTCGAGGAACTCCTTCATGGCGCAGGGATCAAAACGTTAACAAAACATAGGGAACTTATATCATGACGGGGTTAACCCACTTTTTCCCATCAAAAATGTTGCCTTCTTTACTGAGTTTAGTGCGCAGATTTTCCTTTCTTTACTCCATCAGCATGGTTATATGGACGCTGATCCACGGCTTACCTTTGGTCGTTGGTTTTGCCATCAGCCGGCTTCTTGATAGTGCTGTTGTCGATCCCGCAGGTTCAGCGGTTTGGTGGCTATTGGTATTGGCGGTAGGCTCGATGGTATTACGCTCAGTGATACTGATTTTTGGCTTACAGATTGATTTTACCCTTATTTTTAAGGTCAGCGCATATCTTAAACAACGCATTCTGGAGGGAATAAATTGCAGTCACTCTGGCGCGGATCTGCGTCTTTCTCAAGGGGATATGCTCAACCGTATTCGTAATGACAGTGATGAAGTAGCCTCTTTTCTCGGCTGGACAGCAGATTTCTTCTACCGGGCGGTACTATTGTTGATAGCACTTGTCGTGTTGCTGAGTACTGACATTGTGACGACATTGGCGCTTTTACCGATGGTTGGTGGTTTGTGGCTGGGTATAGCTCTCAAACATAAGGTCGGAGCATTACAGGGAGAGAAACGTCAATATCAAGGCCAAATTGCGGGTCGTATCACCGACATATTGGCAGGAATCCGTGACCTTCGCCTTGGTGGAAAGTTGGATCTGCATATTGAGCGACTTTCGGCAAGTTTTGAACGTCGTCGGGCGGTGCAGGCAAAGCATCAAATGTTCACTGATCTGCTGTCGGGGCTATTTCGTAACATCGTGATGCTAGGTACCTCTATTGTCTTGATTATTGTCAGTACCCGAATTGTCAGTGGTGATTTCACTATTGGTAAATTGGCTCTGTTTTTGACTTATATCGGTTGGGTCAGTGAGCAGATCTTCTTTTTTGGTCGCGCATTGGCTAACTATAAAAATGCCGATGTCTGCTACGAGCGAATTCAGCCACTGTTACAGACAGAGCAGCCTGTCAGCGAAGCCCCTATTGCTGATGACATACTGAAATCACTGACGGTGAGGGGGCTTTGTTGCAATAGCGATACGCAACCTATTTCGTTTGCAGCTACACCCAATCAACTCATTGTCGTTAATGGAGAAGTGGGTTCCGGTAAAAGTCGTATGCTTCGCGGTCTGCTAGCGCTGGAACGACACTTATCAGGAAGTGTGCTTTGGAATAACAAAGAAGTTTGTGGAGACGTTGATTGGTGGCAAAGCCCTAAAGTTACTTATGCCCGTCAGGGTGCTGGCTTTATTGGCGGTACTGTTCGAGATAACTTGGCACTGGGTAACGACGCTATCAGTGATGAAACTATGGAGTGGGCGTTAACGGCAGTATATCTGAAACCGGGTTCATCTGATCTTCCTGAAGGGCTTGATACTGTGCTGGGTTCCGGTAGTGTCAAACAGTTATCAGGAGGCCAGCGCCAACGTTTGGCATTGGCCCGTATGCTATGTCATTCAGCCGAAGTTTATGTCGTCGATGATTGCGATTCATCTCTGGATACTGATACAGCCAGAGCCATATGGTCAGCACTACCTAAAAAGTGGCCGGGGATTTGGATTGTAGCCTCGCAAAATATTGACCTGCTTGCTCAGGCGGATCAAGTGGTGACTATCAAACGGCGGAACGAAACATCATGAATTACAGGGTGGTATGTAACAAAGAGGATAAGCACTCCATTTGGCCAGAAGGTCGGACATTACCGGTAGGGTGGCAAAATGTGGGTTTTTCGGGATCAGAACAAGAATGCCTGGATTGGATAGCTACATATTGGAGTGATCCCAAATTGAAAGTTTCCGGAGAGACGTTGGAATGAAACGTGTTCAACTGACGCCAGGGTTATGGAATTACTGCGATCAAGAGCAAACGACAATGACTGTTGTGATTGCGCCTTTTGGCGGCGGTAGTGCTTATTCTATGACCGACTGGGTTCAGCAACTACTGGCAGATAGTTATCGGGTACTGGTGCTTCAGTATCCGGGACGAGGTTCTCGAAGTATTGAACCACTCCCTTTATGTATAAGAGATTTAGCGGCTACAGCGGCAAAAGATGTATTGCTGCATACACAGGGTCCTCTTCTTCTTATTGGTCATAGTATGGGAGCATTGTTATGTCATGAATTGGCATTACTTTTAGAACAAGCTAACCGAACCGTTGAATATTTGGTCTTATCAGCAGCACGTCCACCACATTTGAATGGCATGGTGCCAGAAGAGATACTCCGCATGAGCCGGGAAGCTTGGATTGAAGAGCTAAAAACCAATATAGGAAATGAAGATAAGAAACTGCTTCATGAGGATGTGCTTGATCTCATGTTGCCTGTATTGCGTGCTGATTATTTGTTGGTGGCTGAGCACAAACAAGCCAGTGGCAAGGTACATTGCCCTATTTTAGCCATTGGCGGTGATCGTGACCCGTGGGTGAGTCCATATCATTTACAAGAGTGGCAATCGCTGACACATGATTCTTGCCAATTAGTCATGTTCCCTAGAGATCACTTCTATTATCGAGATCAGCTTTACGACATTTATTTGTGTATCCGTCAAACTTGCTTAAAAAAGGAAGTCTGCGCTAATGAGTGATGAAAATACCCAAACACAAATGAAGTATTCATCCAGTTTTGAAGGTTTGACGGATGAATATTTGGTTGTAATAAATGATGAAGAGCAATATGCCTGTGTTCATTCTGAATGGCCTCTCGCTACCGGATGGCGAGCGATCGGTTTTAGTGGGACGCAAGAAGCATGTAAAAAATGGATTGAAGAAGTTTGGACCGATATGCGCCCGGCTTCTCTGCGTAATGTCCCACAATCCTTTGATAATCAACCCCTGATAGTGATTTATGATGAAGGCGCAGCCCTTCCCAAAGATATTGTCACTGAATTGAATGGGGTTGCACCACTTGTACTTGTTATCAATTCAAACGAACACACAAGAGAGCGCATATCCTACTTCTCACGATTTGGTCACGTAGTTGATGGTTCTGATATTGAAAGGGCGGTATCAGAACTCGCTCTCCTTAATCCTGCTGGGATTGTGACATTTAGTGAGCGTGCTTTACGTCTTACAGCTACGCTGGCAAAACACTTGAATTTGCCTTTTCACGATCTCGAAACGGTATATCGACTTACTGACAAAAATAAGCAGCGAGTGGCTTTACAAGAGGCTGGCATTGAGTCGATAAGATTCTACCTCATTAACACTGTGTCAGATTGGGAGCAAGCTGTTGAACAGGTTTGTCTTCCCGCAGTGTTAAAACCATCCTATGGTGGTGGCAGCTTGCCGGGTGGCTCACAAACCAATGAAATTAACATGGTGTTGGGCAAAGTGGATAACCATAAGGCATTTCTGGATATTTATCAGCGTATGGGGCAGTGCTTGCGTTTTCATGTTCGATTTATGGACAGTGAAGAAGTTCAAATTCTTAATGCGCATGAATTGGGGGCGATATGAGTCTTATTTCAAATGTAGCTAAAGTGCCGGATAACATAAATCTCACTGACCCCCTGACTCATTTACGTCCTGATATAGATAACATCTGGCGACAATTACGTAATGAGTCACCTGTCGCTTGGCATCCATCGGTCAATGGTCAATCAGGATTTTGGGTTGTCAGCACCCATGAGTTAACTATGCGGGTTTACCGTGATCGCCATGTTGAACAACTGGTCGCCCATTATACAACTCACACTGATCATACAACTCATAAAAGCACTGATGTTGAGCAAGCTATCATCACTCGTGTTCAAACGTTGTTACCCAGCTATATGTGGCCTAGTCAGTTTATCCAGCATGAACAGCTACCTTTAACAAGCAGTGGTAAAGTGGATCGTCGATTTTTGATGGGTTGGAAAGAGGCTGAGAGATTAGAAGAGGTGGTATCTGGTGAACTCTCCATGACAGAAGCGATGGTGGCAGAGATCTGGCAACAAATTTTAGGGCCATTTGACGCTGTGCCTGATGCTGATTTTTTTGCGTTGGGAGGCGATTCGTTATTGGCTATTCAGGTTATCGCGGAAGCCGAAAAACAAGGACTCAATCTGACACTCTCTACCTTATTTCGTACCTCGACACTTAGGGAAATGTGTAAAGATTTGGTGCTCCCAGAACAAACAGATAATGGATTGACGGAAGATGAAGCACTGCTCGCAAAGATTTGGCAACAAGTATTGGGCCCGTTCGACGCAGTGCCTGAAGCCGATTTTTTTTTCCCTAGGGGGTGATTCGATTCTGGCGATCCAGGTGATTGCAGAGGCCGAGAAACAGGGCTTGATGATTGAGCTGGGTACGTTATTTCGCAATCCGACATTGTGTGGGGTTTGCCGCAGCTTGGCACAAACAGAAGAAGCTATCAGTCAGCAGAATGAGAACTCATTGATAAATGAAACGGATAAGCAAAGGTTGCCTGTTAATATCGAAACTGCTTATCCGGCGACGAGATTGCAGCTAGGGATGCTGTTTGAGGGATTATACAGTGGTAAAGCAATCTACCTTGATGTTATTGCTCGGGATGTCAACTTGCCACTGGATGAAAAAATATTTCACGACACGCTTCAGTCAATCGCCAAAAGGCACCCGGTTCTCAGAACAAAATTTGATTTGGCCTCTTTTAGTGAAGTGATGCAATTGGTTGAATCACTACCATCATTGCCACTTATAGTGGAAAACTACACAAATCTTGATGATGAACAGTTGGCTGCACGTCACGAAAAAGTAATGGTTGAGTTAAGCCAACCATTTGATCCTGAAGAGGCTCCTTTAATGAGGGTACATGCGGCGGCATTGAATGAAGGACAATTTCGGTTAGCTTATGCCTTTCATCATGCGATCCTTGATGGTTGGAGTGAGTCTGTTTTTATCCTTGAGCTTTTGAGATTGTATCAAGCCAATTTAGTTGGCGAGTCTGTTTTATTGGAGCAACCGGCACCATTGTCAGAGTTTGTCAGACTTGAGCGAGAAGCGCTCGGTAACGACAAGGCGAAACAGTTTTTTAGTCAATATTCAGCTAAAGAAAAAACGGATAGATATCAAGATACTGATTATAGGAAAGCAGTACTGGTCTTGCCGGAAAGAACAGTGGAGCAATTGTTAAAAAATGTATCAGATTGGGGCATTCCGTTAAAAAGTATGTTTTTTGCTGGTTTCTATCTGACAACAGCTCATCAGTTACAAGATATTGACTTTGTTGCAGGGATGCCTGTTAACGGTAGGCCTGAGAGGGAAGGCGCGGATTTGACTCTTGGACTGTTCCTTAATCATATTCCGATAAAGTTGAATCTTGACTTTGCCAATAACTGGCAGATGCTGGCAAGACAGGCTTTCGATGCTGAAAAAGAAATATTGCCTTTTAGACGTTTTCCATATTCAGAAATACAAACTCTGTTAGGAGGGCCACCCTTCGAGGCTACGTTTAGCTACGTTCATTTTCATTCTCGCAATGAGTTATTAGGACGAGGGTTGGTGAATACTAATGAAGATGTGCGTGACCATACCAGCTTACCGATTAGGGTTGAGTTGATAAATGATTTGAAAGGAGAAGGTATTTTAATAAATGTGACAGCAGATGAAAGACGCTATGGCACGGGATTCGCTTTAGCGTTGGCCGAACGGCTTAGTGAAAAGATAGAAGACATGGCTTTTTTATCCGGGCAGATTATTTAATTATCGTTGGATAGTTAATTTTTTGGTACTTGATTCCACAGTTTTTAGTTGCTGTAAACGCAGAAGTCTAATCTACGAGTGACTTACATTAGCCTCATTCAGAAAACGTTTAGAGGAGAACTTAAACAGACGGAAGAATTAATAACACAACAGGATGATTATCAGATTCTTGAGCAGTATGAATCAGAAGTACGTTCCTATTGCCGAAATTTTCATAAAGTATTCCATAGAGCCTCCGGTTCCTATTTATATGACCAAAATGGCTCGCCATATCTTGATTTTCTCAGTTGTGCAGGGGCGTTGAATTATGGGCATAATCATCACGCACTAAAACAGGCTATATTTCAGTACATCAATGAAGATGGTATTCAAGGTGCATTGGATTTGCACACTAAAGCGAAAAAAGATTTTATCACCGCTTTTCAAGAAAACATTCTGGTACCCAGAGGGTTGACCTATAAACTACAGTTTACTTCACCGACTGGTACCAGTGTTGTTGAATCGGCGATTAAGCTTGCACGTAAAGTAACCCAACGCTGTCGAGTCGTTGCTTTTACCAATGGTTTTCACGGTATGACAGGAACCTCATTAAGTTTGACAGGTAATAAGGATCATCGTCAGCCTGTGATGGATGCTTATGTGGAGCGTTGATGAAGTCTTAGCTAAAGTAATAGATATTTTAGATACTCGATTAAATTGATCGTCAAATTTGGGGGTTCTTCCACAGGAGAGCGTAAAAATGAGAGCATAAAAAAGTCTGGGGCACTTGAGTTATTTAGCGGTAAAGTGGGCAATTCAACCGGACTATTACACATTATCGGCCCATGAATACTTATACGTTAAAGTGGCTTCTTTAGCTGCTTTACCACATAAATGCCCCAAGGTTTTTTATGCTCTCTATAACTTTCAATGTGTTTGGTCTTTACCCACCGCTAATCAGAGATGGGCAAATTTACCTTACCCGCTATGTGCCAAAATTAAATGCCCGGTTTGGGCAGTAGTCGGCTTGACAGTGATCTCGATGTCACACCCCAGCCGATTCAGACACTCCATCATCTTACGTTCTGACAGGTTGGAAAAATCGCCCCGGAACAGGTGGGATACTTTTGCCTGGCTGATCCCAATACGTTCGCCAGCAGTAGTTTGTGTCAGCCCCAGACGCTTGATAGATTTGATGATCTCAAAGGCCAAGCCGGATTTAATTTTGTGCTTTTCGGCATCACGGAAACCCAGATCGGCAAACACGTTGCCGGAGCTGATTTCAACCGCTACGCCATTAATGGTTTTCTCTTTCATTTTTCATCTCCTGGGCCATCACAGCGGCCACTTTCAGTCGATTACGGATGATGTCCATATCTTCTTTCGGCGTCGCTATGCCGTGCTTACTCTTCTTCTGAAAGGCATGTAGCACAAAGACCGCTTCGTCAAATTTCACCGTATACACCGCTCGGTAGGTACCACCTATGTCGTCCTCCAACACTTCCAGAACGCCGGCACCACCAAACCCTTTCATCACCTTCACAGCATCATGCTTTTCGCCACGCTGCGCGAAGTCTAGGGCAAAGCCAAAGAAGCGCTGCACGTCCTTCGGCAAGTTCAGCAAGTCCTTCTTGCTGCTGCCTATCCACACTAGCAGCTTTTCACTTTGTTGCTCCATCCTGTTTATACCTTTTCTGGTATTGTGTGAATTCAGTATACCAGAAATGGTATACTCAGCAACTAGGGGAGAGCATAAAAAAGTCTGGGGCACTTGAGTTATTTAGCGGTAAAGTGGGCAATTCAACCGGACTATTACCCATTATCGGCCCAATACTTATACGTTAAAGTGGCTTCTTTAGCTGCTTTACCACATAAATGCCCCAAGGTTTTTTATGCTCTCCGTAAAAATCTATGGTCACCCCCGTTTTTGCAACCAGACTCTTATTAAAAAAATAAGCGTTTAAAAATATTCTGTCAGGTGAAGTTAGGAATTTCACATTTGAGATATTCTTTTATCTTTGATTTTAGATTTAGCACCTTTAATTAGAGTAGGTGGCATATGTATATTTTGCTGACTTATTTGTTGCCCAATATGCTGTACCACATAGGCGGCATCCTGATCGATCCCGAGAAAACGCCCAGAACCCCATGTATATAACCACGGCAAACCAATAAATGTGACATCTGGATCGATGGTAATACCACGGTTATGTTTTGGATAACCATTGGCTTGAAAAATATCTAAATCAATCCATGAATAATCTGGTTTAAAACCAATACACCAAATCACTGACGTGATATTTTCTTTTACTAAGTCAATGTGTGTGATTTCCTGTTCAGGCTGCCAAACAGGTTGATATACCGACGCTGGTTCGTCGGTTGCAATATTGTTTTTCTCTAAATATTCATCAATTGAGGCATTAATGCGATTATAAGTGGTATCGGCAAGGTCCAGGTTTTCCGATAAATCTGGTCTAAACCAGAATTGACCATCTTTAAAGTCATTAAAATGTCCGAACAGTTGCATACCTTCTAAGGCAAATTTACGCAGGTCAATGTCACGTCCGCCGTCACGCCCTGTGACATAGTGGTTGGTGCTGTTACGCACTTCTTCACTATAGCGATGATTTTCGACGGTAGTTTCGTAATATCCCATATCAAACAACCATTTCACCACATCTTTACCGCGATAGAAGCGAGCGCAACGTGGTGCATTGCCGGTCGATAAATAGACTTTTTTGCCTGCCAAATGTAAATCTTCGGCAATCTGTGCACCGGATTGTCCTGACCCAACGACCAATACAGCACCTTCTGGCAGTTGGTCTGCATTTAAATATTCTTCCGAATGCATCACTTTCACATGTTTAGGCAAGGCATCGCTTAATTTTGGATAAATCGGGGTGTGATATCCACCGGCTGCAATGACAAGCTGTTTGGCTGTGGTTATACCGTGATTGGTTTTAATGACAAATTCATGTGCCGCCACTTTTTTCACATGTTCTACCTGAGTATTTAAAATGGCAGGAGGATTAGTCTTTTCAATAAATTCGTCAAGATATGCCACAATTTCAGGCTTTTTCATAAAGCCGTCAGGATCTTTCCCTTGATAAGGATGTTCAGGCAATAAACATTGCCAGTTCGGTGTCACCAAAGTGAAATTATCCCAACGTTTATGGCGCCAGCTATGGGTCAACTCGGATTCTTTTTCCAATACTACATGGTTAATGCCTGCTTTTTGCAAATAGTGACTGATACATAAACCTGCCTGACCACCACCAACAATGACCACATCGTAATTTGGCTGTAACATTTGATTTTGGATACTTAACATGGGATATCCCTCTCATTGATTCTTCATTTCAATAACTTCAATTTGATCTTCTGGACTTAGCCCGAAGAATTTGGCCTGGCGTTTGATAATCGCCAGATTGTCCACGGCCGAGCTACAGAAAAAGCCATAACGCGCCCGTACCCTTTCCGATGCGGCATGCAGACCATTTTCAACTTGATGTAAGAACTCCGTGCTTGGGTAACGTTGACCAATGGACAAATATTCATAAATCACCGTTGAGGGTGAGTAATATTGAATCAGCTCCCCATTAGGCCATTTCACAGTAAAATTCACACTGGGCATAACATCGACTCCTGCTGATTTTTAGGTTTAATCTGTACGGATTGAGCCTGTAACTTTTTTAAGGCATCGGCATAACAAAAACCGGTGAATATTTGGCGGTTAAAATCCCAAAATATGCCGTGTCGCTTTTGTTGTTGTACGCCAACTACACCACAGGCATTGGTTTCACCAATCACCGCGCAGGCAATGCCCTGACGGTGAAACAGTTCGATTATTGCTTCACATTCATTTGCATCGGCAGTCAGTAAAAAACCAAAACTGGGGAAGATTTGTAGCCATTTAAACCAGTCCACATCATCAGGTTTAGGAATGGCATCTAAGTTGATCTGCGCCCCCGATGCTGTCGCTTCGAGTAGCATCAACAAACTGCCTAGAATACCGGCATTGCTAATATCACGGGCGGCGTGAGCCAGATTTGTCTCCGCCAATTGCGGCAACAAGGCAATTTGTGACTGTAAAATGCGGTCAGGCACACGCTCAAAGCATTTCCAATAAGTGGTATTGGGGTGGAATCGCCCTTTTAGATTTAAAGCGATCAGAATTTTTTGTTGTGGTTTGACATGCAACACCGAGAGTAGTTTTCGCGCTATGCCTTGAATCGCAACTGATAAAGTGGGCTGATAAACTGCGCCAAGATTGGTATGCCCACCGACCAATAGCACACCATAAGCGTTACAAGCATCCTGTATACCTTGCATTAACAACTGGGCACTTTCGCTACTGGTATGCCAAAAGCTATTCACCACTGATAATGCCCGACCACCCATTGCGGCAATATCACTAATATTCGCCATGACCGCTGACCATCCCGCAAAATAAGGATGATTGGTCACAAAACTGGGTAACATGCCTTCACAGGCGTGCAATACATATTGATCGTTTAGCGGCACTGCCGCCGTGTCATCTCCGGGATAGGTATATAAGCTATCCAATGAATCCACATGGCAAGTTGTGTTAATTGAAACATGGTGAGCAATCGCCTGTTTGGACTGCATAGCAGGCGTATGTTTTAACATTTCGAGTAATTGATTGAGTTCCATCATTGCGTCTCCTTCTGCATATAGGTTTGCATCGGGACATGCGGTAACGGATAGTTTTCAATCTGTGCCTGCATCAGCACATGTGGAATGTTGGCAACGGTCAACTGACGCAAACTATCCCAACACAACCTTTGAAAATAGTGTTCATTTTGACTTTGCACGGTGGCTAAAAAAGTACGGCATCCCAGGTTTTTGGCGGTCGATACTGCGGTATTAATTAACGCTTTGCCAATAATATGGCGACGTCGATATAAAGGTTCTACGCATAAACGCCCGCCATACCACGTCTGTTCACCATCAGGGAAAATCCGTACCGCGCCAATCACTCGGTCATGCTCACCAAACATTTTCTCAATGGCAACAATGCCTAATGCTTTAACGTCGTATTCGTCACGATCTTCTTGCAAGATTTTCTGTTCATCGCGAAAGGTCATTTCACGCAAGCGATAATATTGGCGACGCTCCCAATCTTCCGACACAATTTTGATAGCAATGTCATCGCTAACAAATTGTTTCAGCCCTTTATTTTGCTCAAGCAGCCAAGGATAGTGAGGTTTCATATCACATTCTCCTTATTCATATGCTTTCAGCGAAGAGCAAGCGCCACATTTGGCACAGCCTGCTTGGGTATTTTCGGAGTTCAAACCATGTTGTTTGAGTTGCTGGCCAATTTTCGGGTAGAGCGACTGCATAAAAGCTTGATCAGGTTTAGGATGATGCTCTAATGGCGTGCCTCGAATCGGTACAAACGGTACCACAAATGGATATACCCCAATTTCAGTCAGTTTGGCGGTCATCTCCACGATTTCCCGTTCGGTATCGCCCAATCCTGCCAAAATGTAGGTACTGACCTGTCCTCGACCAAACACCTCAACGGCTGCCTCAAATGCCGCAAAATATTTTTCCAACGAGACTTCGGCTTTGCCCGGCATAATTTTCTGTCGTACACGTTCGCTTACCGCTTCAAGGTGCATGCCGATCGACACCGCGCCTGCATCTTTTAGACGTTGAAACCAGACAAAATCATCAGGCGGTTCGCACTGTACCTGTATCGGCAAATCTACTTGCGCCTTAATGGCTTTAACTGAGTCATATAAAATTTTGGCGCCACGATCTCCCGTGTTTGGCGTACCGGTGGTGATTACCATTTGCTTGACGCCATCCAGCTCAACGGCGGCTTTCGCTACCTCAGCCAATTGTTCCGGGCGTTTACGGGGCAAGGTTCGACCCTCTTTTAGAGACTGATCAATCGAGCAAAATTGGCAGGCAGTTGCCTTGTCCTTCATACGAATGCAATGCTGTAACACCGTTGTCGCCAATACATCACGGCTATGTAAGGTCGCGATTTGTTCGTAGGTAATGCCTTCGGCGGTTTTTAAATCATAAAAACGTGGTCGTGCAGGCGCGGTTAAGGTCGCTACAGGAATCCGGTTTTTAAAGACAATCACCTTGTCAGAGTGCGGCTCAGGCTTTGCGGTGTAGGGAGAGTCTTGTGCCGCAAGGTTCAGCACAGGAATCATCATGGTCTGTCCGTCAAGGCTCAGTGCCTTATGATCGCTTGGCCCTGCGCCGCCTTTACGGGACAAGCCAAAGTCGCCTTCCCAGTTCAGACCATTACATTGCAAATCGGTTAATAATTGCAAATTGGTTAATAGTTGTGTTGCAGACATCTTTAACCCCCTATCGATCGGGTTTACATCAATACGGTTTCGGCATGTTCTTCATTAAATTTTGAGAGCTTTTCGAGATGACTTTGAGTTGATGTTTCAATTTTCAGTTCATGTAATACATGTGTTGGACGACGATCAATCAATAAGCTGAGCAATTCAGGACGGCTGTAATGTCCAATCGAATCCATCATGCGTTTGCGTTTATCAATCAGGTTAAAGTCCAGATCGGCAATGCAATAACCTTCACCTTGCGTGATCGGTTCAGCCAGGAGTTTGCCTTCGGGAGAAACGATGGCGGCAAAACATCCTCCTGAAATTGGACCGATATCACAACCGGTATCCTGCATAATTTGCTGTTGTTGTTCGGGATGCAGCCATGCGGTGGCATTGACCACAAAACAGCCGGATTCTAAAGCATGGTGTTGAATGGTGGCGCGGATTTGATCGGCAAAGACTTGTCCTACCAACGAACCGGGAAACATGGCAGCATGAATTTGTTCGCCATCAGCCATCAAAGCAAACCGTGCCAACGGGTTGTAATGTTCCCAACATGCCAGCGAGCCAATACGTCCCACCGCAGAATTAATGGCGCGTAAACCACTGCCGTCGCCTTGTCCCCACACCATTCGTTCATGGTAAGTTGGGGTAATTTTGCGGCGATGCTGAATGATTGAACCGTCGGCATTAAATAACAGTTGCGCGTTATAAATCGTACTGCCCGCGCGTTCATTAATGCCAATCGACACCACCATGTTGGCTTCAAGGCAGGCTTGACCAATCGCTAAAGTTGCTTCGGAAGGGACAACCACCGATTCATTCAACAGCTTTAAATGTTCTTTACCCATAGCAAATGGCGGTTGTACAAAGGAGAAATAAGGGTAATAAGGCACGACGGTTTCAGGAAAGACTGCAAATTGCACTCCCTGTTTTCCAAGCTCTAAAATAATGTCACAGATTTTTTTTACCGTTGCGGTTTGACTATAAAGCACTGGACTACATTGCACTGCGGCAGCTTTAATGATTCGGTTCATAACCTTATCCCCTTATAGTTTATGTTTACTTAGGCAGTCCAGGTATCAATGATTAAGGCATTATCGCGACGCATCAGCAGTCTTAAATCCATTACATCCAATGGATTAATTGGCCGAATTCCCGGAATAAGCGCTTTTTCGGTTTGCCCATATAACGCTTGCAACGCAAAACGGCAGGCATAGACTTCGCCGCCTTCTGCCATAAAGGCTTTCAACTGATTATTGACGGCCAGATGACCCGGAAAAGCTTCTGCCCCTAAAGTTGGAAAACCGCGTTGTACACCCAACTGCACGCCCGGGCCGTAAAGCAAAATTTTGGTTTCAAAGCCTTTACGCAACAAACGTTTTGCCTGTAACACATTGACTAGGCCAATTGAGCCTTCAAATGCAACGGTATGGAAAGTCACCAATGCTTTTTCACCCGGCAGGGCTTTGACGTCCTCAAACACTTTTTCTTCATAATCAACGAGAAAATCGCCGTCTTTATATTGTTCGATATCAATGTTTGGCATAGCAGCCTCCTAGTTCAATGTTATTTGGGAATGAACCAACATGTAGTCTAGTCTGATTGTATTAATGCGAGAGCTGTGCCAAGTTATATTTTGGATCGGAAATTAATTCTTATCGCATTGAAAAATATCATTTAATTTTTATAAAAATATTTTTCATGGAAATAAATTGAACCACTAGGGAATTAGGATTTTTCGTAGTATTATGAAATTTCATAGCTTAAATTATGAAACTTCATATACCCTATGGATTTAAAGATGCATCGCGACGGCAAGGGAGTGAATCCCCGGGAGCATAGCAAACTATGTGACCGGGGTGAGCGAGTGCAGCCAACAAAGAGGCAACTTGAAAGATGACGGGTATAGTATGAATACGACTGACTTTATCTCAGACTGGGTAGTTTATGAAGACTCGACTCGCCCGTTGGTATTTGAACACACGTCACAGGCATTAATTGTATTGGACCCACATCAAAACCAGTTTATTGATGTGAATATTAGCGCCACCCGATTATTACAATATGAACGTCATGAAATTATTCAAAAAACGGTGACTTCCATTTTTGGTCATTTCAGACAACTGCCGTATCTTGTGGCATTTACCGAAGGCGCTTTGGCGAAAGGGTGGGCTTGGAACAATGAGCTGTATATCTTTGATAAAAACGGTGAAAAAATCCAATTGGATATTACTTCTGTTTCATTGCCCTATAAAAATAAAACCTTGCTGATATGGTCGCTGGTGGATGTCAAAGAGTTAGAATTGCGCCAATTCAATAAAAATACCGATAAAGCCATTTGTACAGGTTTAAAAGAATCGCAAGCCTTACAAGAGCTACTTATTGACTCCGACACAGGCAAGCATTTATTGCTGAGTTCAGTCGGTGACGGTATTTACAGTATTAACAAACAAGGCTTGTGTACTTTTATTAACCCTGTCGGGGCTAAAATGTTGGGGCTGCAACCTGAAGATGTATTGAGTGACAATATCCATAAGATTCATCACCATACCCATGAAAATGGCGAACCCTATCCTGAAGAAGAGTGCCCGATTTACGCAGCGGTGCATGACGGTATTGTGCATGAAGGGGTTCAGGAAATTTTTTGGCGTCGTGACGGCAGTTGCTTTCCGGTGGAATTTACCAGTACTCCGGTGATTCGTGATGGTGAAATTATTGGCGCGGTAGTGGTGTTTCGCGATATTACCGATCGGCTGAATACCGAAAAGCAATTAACCCATGCCCTTGAAGAGCTACAAGATTTAAAAAGCCGGCTTGAACAGCAAAATGAATATCTGCAAGAGGAAATTTTACATGAAAATCAATATGATGAAATTATTGGCAGTAGTGCATCCATTTTACAGATTATTGAAAAAATCAAGGTGGTTTCCCCAACTGATGCCAATGTGATGATTTATGGTGAATCAGGTACAGGCAAAGAGCTGATTGCTCGTGCTATTCACCAATCCAGTCACCGTCAACAGCAACCACTTATTCGAGTCAATTGTGCCGCCATTCCTTCGGAACTGTTTGAAAGTGAATTTTTCGGACATGTCAAAGGCGCATTTACTGGGGCTGTGCGTGACCGTGCTGGACGTTTTGAATTGGCAGATCAGGGCACACTGTTTTTAGATGAAATTGGCGAAATTCCTATCGAACTACAAAGTAAACTGCTGCGTGTATTGCAGGAAGGAACCTTTGAGCGGGTTGGCGAAGAAAAAACGCGACATGTGAATGTGCGGATTATTGCTGCCACCAACCGCAATTTAAAAGAAGAAGTTAAACACAAGCGCTTTCGTGAAGACCTCTATTTCCGTTTAAATGTATTCCCGATTTATTCACCCGCTTTACGTGACCGTAAAGAAGATATTCCACTTTTGGTTACGCATTTTACTAAGTTGATTTGTGACAAGCGTAAAATTAATTATCTACCATTTTCACAAAGGCATATTTTAGAACTACAGCAATATGACTGGCCTGGCAATATTCGTGAATTGCAAAATGTCATTGAACGCGCGTTAATTATAGCGAAACAAGGCACTGTTTCCTTCAGATATTTGTTAGAACAAGATCAACAGCAAAATGAAACTACGCATCAGAATATTCACAATAAACTTCAACAAATTGAAGTCGTGCTGACCATGCAGCAACTGAAAGATTTGGAAATTAAAAATCTCTCTCTTGCTGTTCAACAATGCAAAGGGAAAATTTTTGGCGATGATGGCGCGGCAAAATTATTGGGAATGAACCCAACGACATTGATTTCACGCTTAAAGAAATTGGAGATTGATTATTAAAAATCTCATCTTGGGCTTGGAGAGTGCGATTCAGTGGGCAAAACCCGCAGAAGAACGCAGGTTTTGCCTTGTTTTATCTATATAAGGTTTTGTCTATATGGGGGAAAGTGTTCCTCCAAAAGGATTACTGAGGAGTTTCTTTCTGGGAACCTCCAATTCTTATTTTGCTTTGAAGGTACTGAATAGCTTGGGAGAATCCACCAGCACGCCATCGGCGCCAAGCTCTTTAGCTTGTTTGAAATCTTCCTCAGTTTTAATGCCAAATAAAATGATGTTAGCTCCGCCATTAGCACGGAAACACTCCATTGCTTCCTTATCCCATGACAATACTGATTTGGAACGTGCTTCACCAAGAGTATATTTCTCAACAACTTCGACGTTACGACGCATTTCCAAACCATACCAGCGAGCGGTGTCGGTATTTGCAGGGATATCGCATTGATGAGCCATTGTGATATTTGCCAGCATGGTGCGGGTTTTATCACGGCTTTCAAAACGCTGAATTGTTGCCGATAATGCGTTAAGGTAAGTCTCATTAGTGGAATAGAAACGGGTACGGGTAAGCGCTTTTTGTTTGGTCAGGACTTTTTCAAGCGCTTTGGCTTGTTGTGCTGGATCTGCATCCGGTGATTTCAGATCAATATAGAAGAAAGTATCCGGGTATTTTTTTAAGACTTGTTCTAATGTTGGAATACCTAATCCTTTATTACGGAATGGATGATGACCATCAGAGCCAAATTTGTAACCGGCATCAAATTTAGCCAACTGACTTGCTTTGTAAGCGGAAACAAGTCCACTTTTATTGGTCAGGCTATTTAGATCGGATGGACGATAGAGTACTGGAATACCATCCTTTGAAAGCTGAACAGTGATCCAAATAGCATCTGCTTTATTCTCTAAGGATTTGGAAATTGCGTATTCGGTATTTTCAGGTGCATCACCTGTACCAGCACGATGGGCGATAATGTGTGGTGTTGTTGCGAAAGTGCTGGCAGAGCAGCAAAGTAGGATTGCAGCGGTAATTCCGTGTCGCATCGTTTTCTCCATAACATCCAATTATAGTTAAATTGAAATAATTTACTTTATTAATGATTTAATAATGAAATTAATTTTGAATGTAACATGGTTTTTTGAATTTTAAGTGAGAATTTGAATTTTTTTACATTTGTTATGTGCTCGTTGCAAATACTGCTTTACTGAACTGGAAGAAACCTGAAGTTGATCAGCGATTTCGCTATAACGCAGACCTTGTAGCTGTGCCAGCAAAAAAGCGCTTTTTACTTGAACTGGCAATTTATCAAGAGTGATCTCAAGTTTTTCAAGCTGTTCAAATGTGGCGATTCTGGTTTCAGCAGAAGGCATGGTCATTTCTGGTGTCGAGTTCATGTATTCCAAATAACTCTCTTCGGTCTTTCTTCGGCGGTAATATACCCGTTACCCTTTGTTGGCTGCATTCGCTCACCCCGGTCACATAGTTACCTATGTTCCCGGGGATTCGCTTCCTTGCCGTCTCAATGCATCTTGAAATTCATAGGATATACCAGTATTGAGACGTTCGTTGCCAATCCCTATTTTGGAGAAATTCAAACAGACATGAATAATAACCGAACAGCAAATCCGATCAGCACCAGTCCCATCACCCGCTCGAACCAATACCCTTTGCGTATAAATTTATTACGAATCAATACATTAGAAAAAATAACACTGACCAATACAAACCATACCGCATTGACCACACACATCCACGCCCCATAAAATATTTGTATCGGGATAGGTGTATTGCTACTCACCACAGTCGTGAAAACTGCCAAAAAGAACAACGTCGCCTTAGGATTAAGGGCGTTTGTCATAAACCCCATCAGAAATGCTTTCCATCTACTCTGTGAAGCTTGAACAATTCCCTCATTTTCTAAGACAGCCAAATCGGTAGGTTTACTCCTGATAAATTTGATACCGAGCCATATGATGTAAGTCCCCCCAACAAGTTTTGCTAATTCCATTAACCACGGAGTGGTATGCATTAATGCGCTAACTCCCACTAGTGTATAGATGACATGTACTGATATTCCCGCTCCGATACCCACTGCCGTACACATCCCAGCCCAGCGACCAAACCTCACACTTTGTCGTATGGTAACAGCGAAATCTGGCCCCGGTGCTACCACTGCCAGAAAATGAATCACCGCCAGTCCTAGAAATTCCCCCCAATAGTTATACAACATATTAACTCCAGAATGACAGCGGATAAGGTGAACAGAGTTGCTGCAAGTCATTGATGTTTTTAAACACATTTTCAAAATAATCAGCTACACGAGGTGGCTCATTTTCTGCCTCATAAAATGCCATTCCAATCCGTCCTATGCTCGGGGCATTCAAATATTTATCAAATCCATGTCCCAGTATTTTTTTACCCAGTTGCATCGCTAAGACACTAGGAACAAATTGCTTTACTCGAATGGCCAAAATAAATAAGTGTGTTAAAAGGATAATTAAATCATGTGATAAAAAACTAAATAAGATGAACCATACGATAAAATAACAAGAGTCTTAATTTAACAGGTATCCATTCTGACGACAATATACCTTCTTCAATAAAGAAATGACTATTTTATCAATCAAGGTAATTATGATTATTAAATAAAGACAATAATTTATTCAACTAAATAAGTGTGATTTTTCAGAAGAATAGTCAGTTGCGATATTTCAGTGTCAAGGTGAGAAAGAAACTTGGAGAACTGAATGATCAACAGTCTGAGTTCCCTCAAACAGAGGGAACTATCAGGTGAGAAATCAGAACTTCTGCGAGACGCTGAATTTAATGTTACGCCCAATCCCGGAAACCGATTCACTGAGATATGGGTAATAATCCCGATTAAACAGGTTATTTACCGTGACACGCGCTTCAAGACCTTGCCAGAAAGTAGGTTGCCAACTGGCGAATAAACCATGCAGTGCATAACCTTTGCTTTTGGGTATTGACCAGAGTGTTGCCATTGGATCTCCATCTTTAGGCGATCTGTCTTGTTTACGGATAAAATCTCCGGTCCAGCCTATTGCCATTTGCCATTGAGGGATTTTTACGCCTAACATGGCGCGGGCGGAGGTGGGGGGAATTTCCGCAATCCAGGTTTTATTACCCCAAGGATCGCGAGGTGAAGCATCTCTCTGACCACGGATAGTCGAATAAGAAAGTTTTCCGAACAAGGAATTGCTGTCGTAGAAAGTCTCGATTTCCAATCCTTGAATGGTATATCCCGGTAAATTACGGTAGTTGGATAAAGGCTTTCCGCAATCCGGTGATTTACATACTATTCCGCGACGGGTAAATATTTCATCCTTGCCTCTATTACGGAATAAAGTCGTACGGATTTGCAAACTATCTTGGTCCGCCAGCAGGCTATTGAAATTCAGAATCGCACCGAAGCGTAAACCAGTTATTCTTTCTACATTTAAGTTACGGCTGGTGGCAGTGACACTTGCCTTGGCATATTGCATTTCATACTGTTCATCCACCAACGGAGCGCGCCATGTCCGGCTGATATCTGAAAATAGCGACAGGTTTTGTGTTGTTTTCCACATGATGCCAAAATGAGGAGACCAGCCGGTATAGGTGACATTGCGATAATCATGACCTACATTTGGCGAGTTATCATTGTAGATTGCAGCGATATTGGGTTTGCCAATATTGGTGATATGGTCATAGCGAACACCGGGTATTACAGTAACGCTGCCGATAACCATTGTATCCTGCAAATAGAAACTATTCGTTTTTTGCTCGCCAGATGGCATATAGCTTGGTTGAAAATAGCCGTAGTTATAATCAGGGTTTTTGTCTTTACTCTTATCGTGAATAAGGGTTTTACGTTGATTTTTATGCCAACGAACTCCAGCTAATAATGTGTGTTCTATCGGTCCGGTTATATAAGTACTTTCATTATTTATATCTACTAGGTTATCCACATAGTCGATCCAGCTTTCATTTCCTAATGAGCCAAGAAAACCGCTGTGGGCTTTTTTAGAGCGTTTATCATGCTGTTCTGTTTTGGAATAAGCATAAGTTGCTGTCAGATTAAGTAATGGATTATCTTCCGGTGCAATATTCCATTTAGCTGTGTAATTTTGGTCTGTTTGATCACGATAAACCAACTTCCGGCGCCAGGCTTCATTCCAACCATATTTTTCAACGTCGGATTCTGACGGAACGGCTATTTCATCACGTTTTGCTGCCCACGGCTGCCAGCCATCAGAATCAGAACGCATCGCGGAAAGTGTCAATGTATTAGCATCGTTCAGGTAAAAATTCGTTTTCAGTAAATAGGATGCCTGATCACTTTTAGAGAATACAAAGCGGGTGCCATCCGGTCGTTTAATATTGCCGCCATCTCGTTTGCTCATATATAACAGGCCGTCAGCGAAGCCTTCTATTGTCCGGCCATAAACTGCGCTGCTATAAATATTTTGGCGGTCATTGGTGTGATAACTGTATTTCAGCAATCCGCCAAAATCTTCTCCCGGGCGTAACAAATCACCGGCATCTTTGGTGACAATTTTAACTGTTCCGCCAAATCCGCCATTACCATCAAGTAGATTATGTGGGCCTTTATCGACATCGACTCGTTTGATTAATTCGGGTTCAATAAAGATAGAACCTTGGCGATATTTCTCGAAGCCTTTCGGCGCGTCATCCAAGGTGACTTTAACGTCTTCGGTATCACCCATTCCCCAGATATTCAGAGTTTGGCCGCCCGGACGAGGCGATCCTGACATGGAAACGCCGGGAAGTTGATCGAGCAGCTCGGCAATATTATCTGCCTGGGTACGTTCAATATCCTCTTTTTTCAATACCGAACTTCCAGCACTGACGCTGTTATTCAACCCGCCAATAACAGAAAGTGTAGAAAGCGTTATGACTTTCTCTGATTTTTCCGGTTTTTCTTTTGCTTTTTGCTCTTCATTTTCCTGCGCCGCCAGATAACCTGGCAGGCCAGTACTCAGCATAATTATGCTCGATAAAGCATAATGAAGGGTGCGATTAATTGGCTGTGTAGCCGCTGTAGCTGAGGTTTTTTGTGGTTTCCCGCTATTTTTCATTGTTATAAGCATCCTTGGAATGTCGTTAAATAGAAAAGTCGCACTTACAGGATAGGTCACTTAACGCAAGGAATCGGGCAGGGAAAAGTTAATAACGGTATTAATTAATTATTTTATTGCTCAAGATATTTTCAAAGTTGTTGCTAGATTGCTCTTGAGTCTATTTTTATGTATGTTTATACAGTCATTATTGATAGGCTAAAGCAGAATGCGAAAGATTGTTCATATTGATTTGGATTGTTTCTACGCAGCTATTGAAATGCGTGATGATCCGTCACTTCGTCATATTCCTATTGCTGTGGGCGGCAGCGCAGACAAGCGGGGTGTTATTAGTACCGCTAATTATCTTGCTCGTCGTTTTGGGGTACGTAGTGCAATGTCTACTGCAATGGCGCTGAAACTCTGTCCTCAGCTTAAAGTTCTTCCGGGGCGTATGGCGCTGTATAGGGAGGTTTCCCGGCATATCCATCAGATATTGTCTCGTTATACTGAGTGGATAGAGCCTCTGTCATTGGATGAAGCTTATCTGGATGTCACTGATAGCGATCATTGTTATGGATCTGCCACGCTTATCGCACAGGAGATCCGTAAAGCCATTTTTGATGAATTACAATTGACGGCATCAGCCGGTATTGCATCGGTGAAATTTTTGGCAAAAATCGCTTCTGATATTAATAAACCGAATGGACAATATGTCATTCTTCCTGATCGAGTGGCTGATTTTGTTAAGGTTTTACCTTTGCGGAAAATTCCGGGGGTTGGCAAAGTCATGGTGCAACGGCTGGCTAATATGGGGCTGGAAACCTGTGCTGATGTACAAAAATATGACGTTATTATTTTGGTGAAACAGTTGGGGAAATTTGGTCAGGTGCTTTGGGATCGTTGTCACGGTATTGATCAACGATCGGTGAATCCAGATCGTCTGCGAAAATCAATTGGTGTGGAGCGGACACTTGCGAGAGATATTCATCATTGGGAACAGTGCACTGAACTGATAGAAAGTTTATATCTCGAATTAGAAAAACGGTTGAGTAACGTTAAACCGGATCTGCGGATTGCCCGTCAGGGGGTTAAACTGAAATTTGATGATTTTCAACTAACTACTCAGGAGCATGTTCATCCACTATTGGATAAGCAGGATTTACTGCAATTGGCTCAGAAAACATGGACATCTCGCCGGGAAGGGCGTGGCGTTCGTTTAGTGGGTTTGCATGTGACTTTGCAGGACCCAGAAATTGAGCGGCAACTTTTGCTTGAGTGGTAATTCCCCTGCCATCACATTGAGACAGGGGAGAGCTGATTAAGCCGCCTTTTCAGGAATGGCTTTCAGAATTGCAGTAAGCAGTTGCCAATATTGCCCGACGCTCTTGATATGCACTTGTTCGTCAGGAGAGTGAGCGCCCGTAATGGTTGGCCCGATAGATACCATATCCATATCAGGATAAGGTTTCTTGAATAGACCACATTCCAGCCCGGCGTGGATCACCATAATATTAGGTATTTTATCGAATAACTGTTGATAAGTTTCACGTACTAAATGCATTACCGGAGAACTTGCATCTGGCTGCCAGCCGGGATAATCCCCTTTAGCGTAAATCTCAGCATTTGACAGTTTAGCCAACGAAGAGAGCATTCCTATGATATAGGACTTGCCGCTGTCGATAAGCGAACGGATTAAGCAAATGATATTTACCTTATCTTGTTCCATCGCCACAACGCCCACGTTTAGCGAGGTTTCTACCACACCTTTGATGACATCACTCATACGGATAACACCATTGGGAGTACTGTTTAGCAATGCGATAAAACGGTTTTGGCAATCATCAGTTAATGCCTGAATGTCGGTTTCGACCTCTTCCAGTAATACAGTCAGATTTTTCTCAACGATGGCATACTCATTTTTCAGTATATCCAAGTACTTATCTTTCAATTGGGTAAGCTGCGTTGCTTTATCGGCAGGGATGGCAACAATAACATGGCCTTCACGAGGAATGGCATTACGCAGCGTACCGCCCTGGAAATCGAGCAGTTTTAGCCCCAATTCCTGAGTATGGGCGGCAAGGAAACGTGCCAGTAGTTTATTGGCATTACCTAGCCCTACATGAATATCACAACCGGAATGCCCGCCTTTTAGACCTTTGATGATCAGTTTTAGTGTTTTGTAGTGAGCCGGAACAGCTTCACGAGTTAATGCTAAAGTGGTGGTAAAATCGATACCTCCAGCACAACCCATGTAGATTTCCCCTTCTTCTTCTGAATCGGTATTGATCAAGATATCAGCTTGAAGCCAGCCCGGTTGCAGGCCAAAAGCGCCATCCATTCCGGCTTCTTCCGTCATGGTCAATAAAACTTCTAGCGGGCCATGTTTTACATTGTCATCAGCCAGTACAGCCAACGCTGATGCCAGGCCAATACCATTATCAGCCCCCAATGTTGTTCCCTGGGCAGTAACCCATTCACCATCGATATAAGGGCGGATAGGATCTTTAGTGAAATCGTGCGCTGTATCGTTGTTTTTCTGCGGCACCATATCAAGATGTGCTTGCAGAACAACCGCTTTACGATTTTCTAAGCCTTTACTGGCGGGCTTTCTGATCAGAATATTGCCGACTTGATCACGTTCAACATGCAACCCTTTTTCTTGCGCCCATTGAACGATATGGGTTGCCAAGGCTTCTTCATGGTAAGAAGGGTGAGGAATAGAGCAGATTTTGGCAAAGATGTCCCATAGAGGTTGAGGGGATAATTGTGATAGCTCTGATTGTGATAGTTCTGACACGACTAATCTCCTATGACTGCATCTCAATTAAGTTTCTATATGATGAGCGCTTAACGCCATGATGTTATTGGGTTCAGAATACCACTTTACTTTTGTTAAGAATAATACGATTCATCGATTCCCTGTTTCCGCTAGTTTTTACCGACCTAAGTCACTATAATTCGCGCAACTTTTTTTGCGAGGTGCTTTTCTAAAGTATTCTTAAGTTGTCGGGATCGATTTTTATGAGCGAAAAATATGTCGTAACCTGGGATATGTTGCAAATACATGCCCGCAAATTGGCGCAACGTTTACTCCCTGTCGAACAGTGGAAAGGCATCATTGCCGTGAGTCGCGGTGGTCTTGTACCCGGAGCGCTTTTAGCGCGTGAATTGGGTATTCGTCATGTAGATACAGTCTGTATTTCCAGCTATGACCATAATAATCAACGTGAACTACATGTTCTGAAAAAAGCGGAAGGCGATGGTGAAGGTTTCATCGTTGTGGATGATTTGGTTGATACTGGAGGAACCGCTCAAGCCATCCGTGAAATGTATCCCAAAGCCCATTTTGTGACTATCTTTGCAAAGCCGGCGGGCCGACCTCTGGTTGATGATTATATTGTTGATATTCCTCAAGATACTTGGATAGAACAACCTTGGGATATGGGTGTGGCGTTCGTTCCGCCAATTTGTGAAGGTAAATAACGTCAGCATTTGTTATGGCAAACCAAAACCTTTCAGAATCACTTTTTAAGCCAAGGCAAAAACATCAGGAAACTTCCACGCTGGTAAAGCATCGCCATCCTCGGTTAATTGCAGGTAATTACAGTACGTTGGATGGTAATAGTCATGGTAGTTGGTATCGTATGATTAACCGGCTGATGTGGATTTGGCGAGGAATTGATCCGTTTGAAATAGAAGAAGTGTTGTGCCGGATTGCCATGACAAACGCGCAGCGCAGTGATGATCATTTACTGGATACTGTGATTGGTTATCGTAAAGGTAACTGGGTTTTTGAGTGGTCACATCAGGCGATGTTGTGGCAACAGAAAGCGTTGCAGGCAGAGCAGATCCCGGAAGCCGGCGATTTCTGGTTGAAAGCGGCTAATTTGTATAGCATCGCCGGTTATCCCCATCTTAAGGGTGATGAGTTGTCTCAGCAGGCCGTTATTTTAGCCAATAAAGCCTATGAAAATGCGGCTCGTTGTTCTGACTATCAGTTGAGGAAAATCGAGTTCAAACTCAAGGAAGGTGGTTGTGTGACCGGTTTCCTTCATCTGCCTCAGCAACTGCAAAGACCTTCTCCAACTATTTTGGTTTGCGGCAGTTTGGATAATTTGCAAAGTGATTATTATCGGCTATTCCGTGATTATCTGGCGCCTCTTGGGTTTGCGATGTTGACTGTGGATATGCCCTCGATTGGTTACTCTTCACGTCTTAAGCTGACACAGGATACCTGTATTCTCCATCAACAAATAATCCATCAATTGGATGAAATTCCCTGGATTGACCACACCAGAATTGGCCTCTTTGGTTTTCGCTTTGGCGCCAATATTGCCGTCCGGTTGGCCTATCTGGAATCTAAACGTATCAAGGGCGTTGCGACTCTTGGCGCTATTGTTCATGAGTGGCTCAATAGCGTTGAGCGTCAACAAAATTCACCTTCGATGCACCTTGATATGTTTGCTAGCAGATTGGGTATCTATAATGTGGATGAAAATGCATTTCGCCTCGAACTAGGTTGTTACTCTCTTAAAAAACAAGGTTTGCTAGGTCGGCGTTGTTCCGTTCCTATGCTAGTGGGTTACTGGCAGAATGATATTTTCAGCCCGAAAGAAGAGTCTAAGCTGATAGCAATGTCATCAATGGATAGTAAATTACTGGCTATTCCGACAACGCCTGTTTATAACAGTTTCAATAAGGCGTTACGGGAGATTAGTCAATGGTTGAAAAATAAAATCTGTTAGTGAAATTCCCATTACTTGTTGATTGTTAACTGCTTTATTTTATAAAGATTTCATGTGTTTTCGGATGAAGTCTACCGCATAGATTTGTTCTAAGCTCCTATTTTTTCAATTTAGCATTATGCCTGTTGGCATAACGCTTCTCTCCTGTTAAAACTGAACACTGTTTTTTTAATTTAAATCTAATGGCAAAAATATGATGAATAGCAGCCAAACATTGGTTGTGAAACTGGGGACGAGCGTACTGACAGGCGGCTCTCGTCGCCTGAATCGAGCTCATATTGTAGAACTGGTAAGGCAATGTGCTCAACAGCATGAAAAAGGTCATCGCATTATTATTGTGACTTCCGGTGCTATTGCGGCAGGGAGGGAACATTTGGGCTATCCGGATCTCCCGGCAACGATTGCGTCCAAGCAATTGCTGGCGGCGGTCGGGCAGAGCCGGTTGATTCAGTTATGGGAGCAGCTTTTTTCTATTTATGGTATTCATGTTGGGCAAATGTTACTGACCCGAGCAGATTTAGAAGATCGCGAACGTTTTTTAAATGCCAGAGATACCTTACAGGCTTTGCTCGATAATCGCATTGTGCCCGTAATTAATGAGAATGATGCGGTTGCGACGGCGGAAATTAAAGTGGGTGATAATGATAATTTATCTGCGTTGGCGGCAATTCTGGGGGGAGCGGATAAGTTGCTATTGCTGACGGATATTGAAGGGCTATATACCGCTGATCCGCGTAGCAATCCAGACGCAAAACTTATCCCGGAAGTTTATGACATCAGCGATGAATTACGTATGGTTGCCGGTGATAGCATTTCGGGTTTAGGGACGGGAGGAATGGCAACTAAACTTCAGGCGGCGGGGATTGCAGGTCGCGCGGGTATTGATGTCATTATTGCCGCTGGTAATAAACCTGATGTCATCTCTGATGTCATTGAAGGTAATTCAGTAGGTACTCGCTTTCATGGGTTGGAAAGCCCGATGGAAAATCGCAAGCGTTGGATTTTTGGCGCACCTCCGGCGGGTGAAATTATTGTAGATCATGGTGCTGAAACAGCAATCTGCGAAAAAGGCAGCTCTTTATTACCGAAAGGGATTAAAAATATTAAAGGTGATTTCTCCCGTGGAGAAGTTATCTGCATTCGTAGCCTGTCTGGTAAGGATTTGGCGCATGGTGTTTGCCGTTATAACAGTGATGCTCTACGTTTAATTGCAGGCCGCCATTCACAGCAGATAAGCCAGATCCTCGGTTATGAATATGGCGCTGTTGCGGTTCATCGTGACGACATGATTGTGAGTTAAGGATTCATAATGTTAGAACAAATAGGAAAGGCTGCCAGGGAAGCTGCATGGCAACTGGCACAGCTAAGTACAAAACAGAAAAATCAGGCATTAGTCCGCATTGCAGATTTACTAGAGCAGGAAAGCGCAATCATTCTTGCAGCTAATCAGCTTGATATGATTCAGGCCCGTGAACAGGGCATGAGCGAAGCATTGTTGGATCGTCTGTTATTGACGCCGGAGCGTTTGACGGCGATAGCTCACGATGTTCGTCAGGTATGCGGTTTATCTGACCCGGTAGGGGAAGTCATTGATGGCAGTTTGCTTGACAGTGGCTTGAGGTTGGAGCGTCGCCGTGTACCGCTGGGTGTGGTTGGGGTGATTTATGAAGCACGTCCTAATGTCACCATCGATGTTGCATCTCTGTGTTTGAAAACTGGTAATGCGGTTATTTTGCGTGGTGGTAAAGAGACTCACAACACCAATCAAGCGACAGTGAAAGTCATTCAGCAGGCACTTGAACAGAGTGGATTACCTACCGCAGCCGTGCAGGCGATAGATAAACCGGACCGTGAGTTAGTCATTCAGCTACTGAAAATGGATCGCTATGTGGATATGTTGATTCCACGTGGTGGCGCAGGGTTGCATAAGCTGTGCCGCGAGCAATCGACCATTCCAGTTATTACGGGTGGAATTGGTGTTTGTCATACTTTTGTCGATGAAAGTGCTGATTTTGATAAGGCATTAACTGTAATCACTAACGCTAAAGTGCAACGTCCGAGTGCCTGTAATGCTTTGGAAACCTTGCTGGTACATCATAAGATTGCGGCTGATTTTCTGCCTGCATTGAGCAAGAACATGAAAGCGCAGGGAGTGACTCTGCATGCGAGTAAATCAGCAATGGCTTTTTTGAAGGATGGACCGGCTAAGGTCGTGGATGTTACGGAAGCAGATTACCGTGATGAGTGGTTATCTCTGGATATGAATGTGGAAATTGTCAGTGATATGGAGCAGGCAATTGATCATATTCGTACCTATGGTACGTCCCATTCTGATGCTATTTTGACTCAATCTTTGCACAATGCTGACTATTTTGTTCGTCAGGTTGATTCTGCCGCGGTTTATGTGAATGCTAGCACTCGTTTTACTGATGGCGGCCAGTTTGGTTTGGGAGCGGAAGTTGCCGTTAGTACGCAGAAACTGCATTCCCGCGGCCCAATGGGATTAGATGCGCTGACTACGTATAAATGGATTGGTTATGGGGATGATTTAATCCGTAAGTAATGTGTTTACTGTTACCCCAGAAGCGTATCTGGTTATATTGAAGTTTCGATAAGATCATGCTTTGGGGTAGCTTTTACCGTATATATTAACTTTTGATTTTACGTTAGTGTAAAGTTCTGGTTACTATAGGCGTTAATATATTTTTAACGATGAAATTTACCAAGGATATCAGGCAGTGAACCAAATATTGTTTATTGTAGGTGCACGTGGGGCAGGAAAAACGACGGTTGGAAAATTATTAGCCAATGAATTATCGTACACATTTATTGACACTGATCACTATATCCAACAAACCAGCAACATGACCATTGCGGATATTGTTAACCAGCAAGGGTGGCAACAATTTCGGCAATTAGAAAGCCAAGCTTTACAACAAGTTAGTCAAAGCAATCGTGTTATTTCTACCGGTGGAGGGATCATTCTTTCCGCTGCAAATCGCCAATATATGCGACAAAATGGCACGGTGATTTATCTTCAAGCTTCAGCGAGCATTTTGGCTGAACGATTAATGCAGCAACCAGAAAGTACCCAACGCCCTAGTTTGACGGGAAAATCTATTGTTGAAGAAATGGAAGAAGTGCTTGCCGCCAGAGAAAATCTCTACTGTGAATGTGCGAACCATATTATTAATGCGCAACTTTCACCGGAAAAAATTGCAACTTATGTGAAAGAAATTATGCTCTCTGGAATAGTTTCCTGACACTATTTTAGTATCTTTTATAGAGAAATAAAACTATTACAGTGTCGAATAATAAATAGTATCTTCTATTTATTTTTTCAAATGGGTTGAGATACGAATATGTTGTTTAAATTTCTAAGGCTCGTTTTTCGTTTAATGTTTCGTTTAACAGTAGAAGGAGATATTAAACAATTTAACCACCCTAAATGCCTTATCACGCCTAATCATGTCTCTTTTCTTGATGGTGTTTTGCTGACGCTTTTCTTGCCGGTTAAGCCAGTATTTGCTGTCTATTCCAATATTGCAAATCGTGGTTTTATGAAACTGGTAAGTCGCTATGTTGAAATAGTCCCTTTGGACCCAATAAATCCAATGGCTGTCAGGGTGTTGGTTAAGGAAATAGAAAAGGGGCGGCCAATAGTTGTTTTTCCCGAGGGGAGAATTACTGTTACCGGTTCTTTGATGAAAATCTATGATGGGGCGGCTTTTATTGCGGCGATATCCGAAGCCGCTGTGGTTCCTGTTCGCTTTGAAGGGTTAGAAAGAACCCTATTCAGCCGATTAAAAGGTATTTTCAAACTTCACTTTTTTCCGAAGGTGACAATGAAAATCCTGCCCGCGACACAATTGCTGATGCCGAATGCGTCTAGTTCGGAGCAACGACGTCGTTTAGCCGGTGAGCGTTTGCATGAAATAATGATGAATGCACGCATGGCGACCCGACCACAAGAAACAATATTTGAATCTTTACTGGTTGCACGAAAACAATTTGGTCGTTTTAAGCCCTGTATTGAAGATGTTTCTTTTAAAGAAGACAGTTATAACAGTCTGCTTAAAAAAATACTGGGCGTTAGCCGTATTTTGCAGCGTTTTACCTGTCAGGGGGAACGGGTTGGTTTTCTTTTACCCAATGCCACTATTATGGTCGCTGCGATATTCGGGGCATCTTTGAGGGGAAGAATTCCGGCTTTACTAAACTATACAACCGACAGTCATGGATTGAAGAATGCGGTAGCGATTGCCAGTATTAAAACGATTGTGACTTCCCGACAATTTCTGGAAAAGGAGCGATTAACTCATTTATCTGAGCAGGTTACCGAGGTTAATTGGGTTTATCTTGAGGATTTGGCAGGTACAGTGACTTTTCAGGATAAATTATGGATCTTGTGGCACCTCTTTTTTCCGAAGCGAGCGATGGTGGCGCAAAAACCAGATGATGATGCTTTGGTGCTATTTACGTCCGGTTCAGAAGTTGTATCAAAAGGTGTGGTTCACAGCCACGCGAGTTTGTTAGCCAATGTGGAACAGATAAAAACCATTACTGATTTCAATCCACTTGACCGTTTTATGTCTTCTCTACCGCTATTTCATGCATTTGGATTGACGGTTGGCTTATTCACTCCGTTGTTGTCTGGTAGCCGAATATTCCTCTACCCAAACCCATTGCATTACCGGATAGTGCCAGAACTGGTATATGAACGTAACTGTACCGTATTATTGGGTACATCTACTTTCCTGGAGAATTATGCCTATTTCGCTCATTCATATGATTTTGCGCGTCTTCGTTGTGTTATAGCCGGTGTTGAAAAGCTCACTGAAAATACGAAACAGATTTGGCAAGACAAATTTGGTATTCGCATTTTAGAAGGATATGACATGACCGAATGTGCGCCTGTCATTGCACTGAATGTGCCGATGATGGCGAAAGTCGGTACTGTTGGGCGGATTTTGCCGGCAATGGAATCCCGTTTGATTCCAGTAGCAGGAATTAAGGAGGGGGGACGTTTGCAACTGCGTGGCCCGAATATGATGAAAGGGTATCTGAGAATTGAAGATCCAAATCATTTAGAACCACCAGCGGCAAAAGATGAGCATGGGAATATTCAGTTTGATTGGTTCGATACCGGAGACATTGTTTCAATTGATGAACAGGGATTCTGTACTATTCTCGGTCAGGGGAAACATTTTGCTAAACAGGAAAAAATCGTGTCATTGGAAAGTGAAGCTGAACAGGAATAATCATCGTGAATGAATCCGTCGTTGTTCAACCGTTATTAACCCGTGGCATGAAAGCCGTATTGGTGTCACAATTTTTTTCAGCTTTTGCCGATAACGCGCTGTTGTTTGCGATTCTGGCACAGTTGAAAGCCCAGTTTTATCCTGACTGGAGCCAGCCGATATTACAGATAGTGTTTGTTTTGGCATATATCCTATTGGCGCCTTTTGTGGGGCAAATTGCCGATCGTTTCCCGAAAGATCGTGTGATGTTGTTTGCTAATAGCGTCAAGTTGTTGGGCGCATTTACTATTTGCCTGGGATATGATCCATTTTTAGGTTATGCCTTGGTGGGCGTGGGGGCTGCATCATATTCACCGGCTAAATACGGAATCTTGGTTGAACTGACCGATGGTGATCGTTTAGTAAAGGCTAATGGCTTGATGGAGGCTTCAACGATAATTGCTATTCTTACGGGCTCTGTTGCTGGCGGTTTTTTGTCTGACTGGAACCTGGCTGTCGCACTGCTTGTCTGTGCGCTGATGTATGGTATCGCTGTTGTCGCTAATTTCTTTATCCCCCGATTATCGGCGGTGCGTCAGGATAAGGGCTGGAATCTGAAAAAGATGCTGACAGACTTTGCTTCATCTTGTTGTATTCTTTGGCATAACAAAGGAGCTAGGTTTTCTTTAATTGGCACCAGTTTGTTCTGGGGGGCGGGCATAACAATGAGATTCCTATTGGTCTTATGGGTACCTGTTGTGCTGGGAATTTCTGACAATAGCACGCCGACAATACTTAATGTGATGGTTGCTGTCGGCATTATTATTGGCGCAGGTGTTGCTGCCCGTTTCATCACCCTTAAAACAGTCCATCGTTGTATGCCTGCTGGTGTTTTAATCGGCGTGATGGTGGTCATTTTTGCTGTTCAGCAAAATATTTGGGCTTCCTATGTCTTATTAATCATTCTCGGTATTTTTGGCGGTTTGTTTATTGTTCCACTGAATGCATTATTGCAGGAAAGCGGCAAACAAACGATTGGGGCCGGTTATGCCATCGCAGTACAGAACTTGGGTGAGAATATCGCCATGTTATTGATGCTTGGCTTGTACTCATTGGTTATTAAAATAGGCGTCCCGGTTGTTACAACAGGGATAGGTTTTGGTACTCTGTTGGCGTTGACAATCATGAGTTTGTGGATTTGGAACCGGTTTCAAAGAAATTGATCTTTTACCGGATAAAGAGTGTGTTATGAGTGAAAAAATTCTGACTCAGCTTAGTATTGAACTGGGAGAGAAGCTGAGACAGCAAAAACTGTGGGTGACCTGTGCTGAATCTTGCACCGGTGGCTGGTTGGCGAAAACAATTTCAGATATTGCCGGCAGCTCTGCTTATTTTGACCGAAGCTTTGTGACATACAGTAATAACGCTAAGCATCAGATGCTTGGTGTGTCAGAAGCCGTTTTACAGCAACATGGGGCTGTGAGTGAACAGGTTGTGAGAGAAATGGCCGCAGGAGCGCTGAAAGCCGCGCGGGCAGATCTGGCGGTTTCGGTCAGTGGCATTGCCGGGCCTGATGGCGGCAGCGAAGAAAAACCTGTTGGTACAGTGTGGTTTGGATTTGCCTACCTAACGGTAAATGGGGTAGAAGTTGTTTCCCGCCGTTGTTGTTTTAACGGCGATCGAAATGAAGTACGCCTTCAAGCTGTCATTTATTCTCTGAAAACACTGTTATCAGAGATTATATACTCTATGGATTTCAAGATGGATCGCGACGGCAAGGGAGCGAATCCCCGGGAGCATAGAGAACTATGTGACCGGGGTGAGCGAGCGCAGCCAACAAAGAGGCGACTTGAAAGATGACGGGTATAAAAAATTAACTTGATGCTGTATGATTATACAGTATAATTGCAAGCAACATTGAGTATCAGAAATTATTCATCGGCAGTGAGAGAACCCTTTCATTGCTTACGAGGGAGTAAAAATGGCTATTGATGAAAATAAACAAAAAGCACTAGCGGCGGCACTAGGCCAAATTGAAAAACAGTTTGGCAAAGGTTCCATCATGCGTTTGGGCGAAGACCGTTCAATGGACGTTGAAACTATCTCCACGGGTTCATTGTCACTGGATATTGCATTAGGTGCTGGCGGCCTGCCGATGGGGCGTATTGTTGAAATTTATGGCCCGGAGTCTTCTGGTAAGACAACGCTGACATTACAGGTTATCGCCGCGGCACAACGTGAAGGTAAAACCTGTGCGTTTATTGATGCTGAACACGCCCTTGATCCTATCTATGCTAAGAAGTTGGGCGTTGATATTGATAATCTGTTGTGTTCTCAACCCGATACCGGAGAGCAGGCTCTTGAGATCTGCGATGCGTTGACACGTTCCGGCGCTGTTGATGTCATTATCGTAGACTCCGTAGCCGCCTTAACGCCAAAAGCCGAAATAGAAGGGGAAATTGGTGATTCTCATATGGGGCTGGCAGCTCGAATGATGAGTCAGGCAATGCGTAAACTGGCCGGTAACTTGAAAAGCTCCAATACGTTATTGATCTTTATCAACCAGATCCGTATGAAAATTGGCGTCATGTTCGGTAACCCTGAAACCACAACCGGTGGTAACGCGCTGAAATTCTATGCTTCTGTTCGTCTGGATATTCGCCGCATTGGTTCTGTGAAAAATGGCGAAGAGGTTGTTGGTAGCGAAACCCGTGTTAAGGTAGTCAAAAACAAAGTGGCAGCGCCATTTAAGCAAGCAGAATTCCAGATTATGTATGGCGAAGGCATTAACACTTATGGTGAATTAATCGATTTAGGCGTGAAGCATAAACTGGTGGAAAAAGCGGGCGCATGGTACAGCTATAATGGCGATAAAATTGGTCAGGGCAAAGCGAATGCTACCATCTACCTGAAAGAGCATCCTGAAATTTCTGCTGAACTGGATAAAAAATTACGTGAAATGCTGTTGCATAATGCCGGCGAATTCAGTAGTGCCGCTTCTGATTACGAAGGCGATGAAAACGAAGAGATGAATAACGAAGAATTCTAATCTGACTAATTATATCGGTAGTCTGTAATTCTCGGATTAAAACTGTAAAAGTTTTGTCATCAAACTTATACCGCGTTAATAATGACGCGGTTTCTTCTCTCAGAAAGCAAGTATTATCCATATTATGCGATCATGCTTTCAGAAAATACCCAGACGATTTACAATGCTGCCAGCGAATGGATGTGTCTGGGATTTTATACCTTATGGATTTCAAGATGCGTCGCGACGGCAAGGGAGTGAATTCCCGGGAGCATAAACTATGTGACCGGGGTGAGCGAGTGCGGCCAACAAAGAGGCAACTTGAAAGATGACGGGTATACTTCTAATAGAAGAACTTTTATCTTATCCCCACTTTGTTTATTCGTGAGTTGAAAGTAGGTGATGGAATATCCCACCTAACCAATTCATAAATCTGTTTTTTCCAGCTTGATTTCGGGACAATTATGAGCAAAAGCACCGCTGAGATCCGTCAAGCGTTTCTCGACTTTTTTCATACTAAAGGGCATCAAATCGTACCAAGTAGTTCTTTGGTGCCAAATAATGACCCAACACTGCTATTTACCAACGCAGGGATGAACCAGTTTAAGGATCTATTTCTTGGACAGGACAAAAGATCTTATTCCCGAGCAACAACTGCTCAACGTTGTGTTCGTGCCGGTGGTAAACATAACGATTTAGAAAATGTAGGTTACACCGCACGCCATCATACTTTTTTTGAGATGCTCGGTAATTTCAGTTTTGGTGACTATTTCAAACATGATGCTATTAATTATGCTTGGGAACTTCTGACGGGCAAAGATTGGTTCAATTTGCCTAAAGAAAAATTATGGGTGACTGTCTATCAGACAGATGATGAAGCCTATGATATTTGGAAGAACGAAGTCGGCATACCAACAGAAAGAATTATCCGCATTGGTGATAACAAAGGCGCGCCTTATGCATCGGATAATTTCTGGCAAATGGGTGATACCGGTCCTTGCGGCCCTTGCACTGAAATTTTTTATGATCATGGTGAACATATCTGGGGTGGACCGCCAGGAAGCCCGGAGGAAGATGGTGACAGATATATTGAAATCTGGAATATCGTCTTTATGCAGTTCAACCGTCATGCCGATGGCACGATGGAGCCGTTGCCAAAACCATCAGTAGATACGGGGATGGGGCTGGAGCGCGTCGCCGCTGTATTGCAGCACGTCAATTCTAACTATGAGATCGATCTGTTCCGTGATTTGATTACTGCTGTTGCTAATGTCACTGGCGCTACAGATGATCTGAGTAATAAATCTCTGCGGGTTATTGCTGATCACATTCGTTCATGTGCATTTTTGATTTGTGATGGTGTTATTCCTTCTAATGAAAACCGTGGTTATGTTCTGCGTCGTATTATTCGCCGAGCTATCCGTCACGGTAACATGTTGGGGGCTAAAGATACCTTCTTCTACAAACTGGTTGCGCCATTGATAGACGTGATGGGTGCGGCGGGAGAAGAGCTTAAACGCCAGCAAACTATTGTTGAGCAGATCTTGAAAACAGAAGAAGAGCAGTTTGCCCGCACTCTGGAACGAGGTCTCCAGTTGCTAGACGATGAACTGGCAAAACTGTCCGGTGATATTCTGGATGGCGAAACGGCTTTCCGTCTGTATGATACTTATGGTTTCCCGGTGGATTTAACCGCTGATGTTTGCCGTGAGCGTAATATTAGCGTTGATGAAGCGGGATTTTCCGTGGCAATGGAAAATCAGCGTCGTCGTGCTCGTGAATCAAGTGGTTTCGGCACCGATTATAATGAATTGATCAAAGTTGATGAGCGTAGTGATTTCTCTGGTTACGATCATAACGAACAGCAGGCAACAGTAACTGTTATTTTCCGTAATGGTGAATCAGTCGATCAAATTCAAGCGGGTGAAGAAGCGATTGTTATATTGGATAAGACCGCTTTTTATGCTGAGTCTGGTGGACAGGTTGGTGACTCAGGCATTCTGAGTAATGCCGATTGTGCTTTTTGTGTTATTGATACACAAAAATATGGTCAGGCTATTGGTCATATTGGTAAGCTTGAAAAAGGTACCTTAAGTGTAAACCGTAACATCAATGCGGTTATTGATATTGAACGTCGTGATGCAATTCGTTTGAATCACTCAGCAACCCATCTGTTACATGCTGCGTTACGTCAAGTTTTGGGTGAGCACGTATCGCAGAAAGGCTCTCTGGTTAACGATAAATACCTTCGCTTTGATTTTTCTCACTTTGAAGCGATGAAACCAGAACAGATCCGTCAGGTTGAGGATTTGGTTAATGCCGAAGTTCGTCAAAATTCACCTGTTATTACTGAATTGACGGATCTGGAAACAGCAAAAGCCAAAGGTGCGATGGCACTGTTTGGTGAAAAATATGCAGAACAAGTTCGCGTACTGTCAATGGGGGATTTTTCCACTGAATTATGTGGAGGGACTCATGCAAATCGCACCGGTGATATTGGCTTGTTCCGTATTATTGCTGAATCTGGAACGGCTGCGGGTATCCGTAGGATCGAAGCGATTACAGGTAGGAAAGCGGTGGAGTCTGTACATCAACAGGTTGATTTACTTCAAGATATTGCTCAATTAGTGAAAAGTGATATCCATAGCCTGAGTGAAAAAGTACGGGTGACGCTGGATAGAACCAAAGCGTTGGAAAAAGAGCTTCAACAGCTTAAAGATCAACAGGCCGCACAAGAAAGCACTTCTTTAGCAAGCAAAGCGACAGAAGTGAAGGGTGTGAAGTTGCTGGTCAGTCAGTTAAGTAATACAGAACCTAAGATGTTGAGGACGATGGTTGATGATCTGAAAAATCAACTAGGTTCAGCGATTATTGTGCTTTCCACTATAAGTGATGATAAAGTCAGCTTAATTGTTGGTGTCACAAAGGATCTGACTGCTAAAATAAGAGCAGGTGAGTTAATTTCTTCTGTGGCTCAACAAATCGGTGGTAAAGGCGGTGGTCGTCCTGATATGGCCCAGGCAGGCGGTTCTGATGTTGAAGCATTGCCTTCTGCTTTGGATAGCGTGCAAGAGTGGGTAGCATCGCGGCTATAAGCGGTATTACCTGAGTTTACGGGGCATCATAGCGTTGTTTTTGTGGTGCCTTGAAATCTTGTTGTGAAATTGTTAAAAGGTTAAGCGCATATTTATTTATTTTGGCTAAACTATATAGGTAGGAAATGCGCTTAAAATTGCTTATACTTTAAGCATATACCATTGTTTTACGTTTTCACGGTGTTTGATGGATAATAGCGGGGAAACCGAAAGACCCGACTCTTTTAAATTTTCAAGGAGCAAAGAATGCTTATTCTGACTCGTCGAGTTGGTGAAACGCTCATGATAGGCGATGAGGTAACAGTTACAGTACTGGGGGTTAAAGGTAACCAAGTTCGTATTGGTGTAAATGCCCCTAAAGAAGTTTCTGTTCACCGTGAAGAAATTTATCAGCGGATTCAGGCCGAAAAGTCTCAGCCAACAACTTACTGACTCTAAGTTGGCGTCCTATCTCTGTCAGAACCGGGCGCCATTTTTGAGGGATCTCACCTCTGTTGGTATTTTCTAATCTTGCTAATTTTTTAAACTCTTGTCTATTTTCCCATCTTTTTTGTTTTTCTATCGTAAGAATAGCGTGCTCCTGGCATGCTATTGTGGCGAATAATGATTTGTATGTACTTCAATTGAGGTTGTGATAATTTACTGACGATAAAGCATACTTTCTGACGTCAAACTAAACATCTTGCGTGTGAAGTGTTCAAACAAACACAGGTTTAGAAAAATTGTTTGACTTATAAGTCTGGGAAAGTAATATGTGCGCCACGCAGTGACGAGGAGCTTAAACAAAAGTTCTGAGTTGCGATTCGAAAGAAAGCGTACGGTGAGATGGCCGAGAGGCTGAAGGCGCTCCCCTGCTAAGGGAGTATGCGGTTAAAAGCTGCATCGAGGGTTCGAATCCCTCTCTCACCGCCATTTAAATCACGCATCCATAGCTCAGCTGGATAGAGTACTCGGCTACGAACCGAGCGGTCGGAGGTTCGAATCCTTCTGGATGCGCCATATTTAGCCTTGAGATGAAATCATCCAAGGCGCCATTCAGGTAATAGAAGCAACTACTGCCTTTTACCAAGAGTGAAAAACTGGACACGCATCCATAGCTCAGCTGGATAGAGTACTCGGCTACGAACCGAGCGGTCGGAGGTTCGAATCCTTCTGGATGCGCAATAATTTAGCCTTGGGATGAAATCATCCGAGGCGCCATTCAGGTAATCGAAGTAACCACTGCCTTTTACCAAGAGTGAAAAACTGAACACGCATCCATAGCTCAGCTGGATAGAGTACTCGGCTACGAACCGAGCGGTCGGAGGTTCGAATCCTTCTGGATGCGCCATATTTAGCCTTGAAATGAAATCATCCAAGGCGCCATTCAGGTAATAGAAGCAACTACTGCCTTTTACCAGAGTAAAAAACTGAACATGCATCCATAGCTCAGCTGGATAGAGTACTCGGCTACGAACCGAGCGGTCGGAGGTTCGAATCCTTCTGGATGCGCCATATCAAGCCCTGCTTCAACAGCAGGGCTTTTTCCTTTCTGGCTGCCCGTGTTGCCACATAACTCACTCACTCTCTGTATGACGCTGAAATATTTTTGCTGCTATACCCTATGGATTTCAAGATGCATCGCGACGGCAAAGGAGCGAATCCCCGGGAGCATAGCAAACTATGTGACCGGGGTGAGTGCAGCCAACAAAGAGGCAACTTGAAAGATGACGGGTATATATCTAATCAGCGACAATTTGACTTGTTTAAGATAAAGTAAACCCTTATAAAAATTCTTCTAAAACACTACGGGAGGTCGAATTGATCCCGGACGTATCAAAGGCTCTATCATGGCTAGAGGCGCATCCGACAATTTTAAATGGAATTCGTCGCGGTGTTGAACGTGAAACATTGCGTATTACTGCCGATGGTAGTTTAGCCATAACGGAACATCCTAAAGCACTTGGTGCAGCGCTTACGCATAAATGGATTACTACTGATTTTGCAGAGTCATTGTTGGAGTTCATAACACCAGTTAATGATGACATAAAATATACGATTTCTTTTCTTAGCGATATTCATCGTCACACGGCGCGTATGCTGGATAAAGAAAAAATGTGGCCATTGAGTATGCCATGCTTTATTGATGCGGAGGAGAACATTACTCTGGCTCAATATGGTACATCGAATGTTGGTCGCTATAAGACTTTATACCGTGAAGGGTTAAAAAATCGTTATGGCGCGTTAATGCAGACCATATCCGGGGTTCATTATAATTTTTCATTGCCAATTGAGTTCTGGCGCGCCTGGGCTGGTATTGAAGATGTAGAGAGTGGTAAAGAGCAGATCTCTAATGGCTATTTCCGCTTGATCCGTAACTATTATCGCTTTGGGTGGGTGATCCCATACTTGTTTGGCGCTTCTCCGGCAATTTGTTCCTCGTTCTTACGTGGAAGAGAGACTTCTTTTCTGTTTGATCGGACAGAAAATGGAACTTGTTATCTGCCTTATGCGACTTCATTAAGAATGAGTAATCTGGGGTACACTAATAAATCACAAAGTGATCTGAATATTACGTTTAATAACCTACACACCTATATTGACGGGTTGAAAAAAGCGATTCGCAAGCCATCTGATGAGTTTGCTAAATTGGGCATTAAGCAAGGTGATAAACACATTCAGCTCAATACCAACGTCTTACAAATTGAAAATGAGTTGTATGCGCCGATCCGACCTAAGCGTGTCACAAAAGGGAATGAATCGCCTTCTGATGCGTTGTTGCGTGGGGGAGTGGAATATATCGAAGTGCGTTCATTGGATATTAATCCATTTGCAGCGATTGGCGTCAATGAAACACAAATTCGTTTTCTTGACCTATTCTTAATATGGTGCGTGCTTGCCGAAGCGCCTGAAATGGGCAGTGATGAATTAGATTGTTGCCGTAAGAACTGGGATAGAGTGATCCTTGAAGGGCGTAAACCAGGGCAAATGATTGGTCTTGGTTGTGGAAGTGTGGAAGAGCCGTTAGCGAAAGTCGGCAAAAAGTTATTTAGTGACTTGAAACGGGTTGCCGCAATATTGGATAGTTGTTCTGGCACACAATATCAAAAAGTTTGCGAAGAATTAATTGCTATGTTTGATGATTCATCACTGACTTTATCGGCTCGCGTGCTGGAAAAAATGAAGGACCAGGGCATTGGCGGCTTTGGACTGGAACTGGCAGATGAATACCATCAGCAACTGATCAATGAAAAATATGAGGTTATTAGCGACGAACAGTTTGCTATAGAACGCAGGACCTCCGTAGAGCGACAAGACGCATTGGAACGTGACGATACGATGAGTTTTGATGAGTATCTGAAGCAACAGACAGGATGCTAGAAAAGAAAACGGCCACAAGTAAAAGTGGCCAAATGGGATTTTCTAGAGAATAGGGATAATAATAACGCGTCTTTCATTCTTTATGACCGGTGGCAGATGAAAAAGTTTCATTTGCTTGAAGAAAAATCTGAATTTTTTGTGGAGATGAAGAAATGCCTTTACTGGATAGTTTTACTGTTGACCATACTCGTATGAATGCGCCAGCCGTAAGAGTTGCTAAGACTATGAAAACGCCTCATGGCGACACCATCACAGTTTTTGACTTACGTTTCTGCGTACCCAATAAACAGGTTATGCCTGAAAAGGGTATCCATACACTTGAACATTTGTTTGCTGGTTTTATGCGCAACCACCTCAATGGCGAGGGGGTTGAAATTATTGATATATCGCCAATGGGATGTCGAACAGGTTTTTATATGAGCTTGATTGGCGCACCGGCGGAAATACGCGTTGCAGACGCGTGGAAAGCGGCGATGGCTGATGTCTTGAAAGTGAAAGATCAGAGCCAGATCCCAGAGCTAAATATTTATCAATGCGGTACTTATCACATGCATTCACTGACAGAAGCTCAGGATATTGCACGTCATATTCTTGATTCAGACGTCCTCGTTAATAAGAATGATGAGTTGGCATTGCCGGAAGAAAAACTGACCGAATTGAAAGTGTAGTTCCATAGCAGTGATAATATTTTGGGTTCCTGAGATGAAGTATACCCTATGGATTTCAAGATGAATCGCGACGGCAAGGGAGCGAATCCCCGGGAGCATAGGTAACTATGTGACCGGGGTGAGTGAGTGCAGCCAACAAAGAGGCAACTTGAAAGATGACGGGTATATTAACAGGAATTTGCCGTTGGAGGTTGGTGATATACCTCCAGCGGTGTTAATTTTCCGCAGCGATTTAAATAGCTTGTGCTTCTTGCTCAGGAAATTGGCTAATGGGAGTGACTCGAACTTGTTTAATGACATTATCGTTGACTGAAAGTACTTCAAAATTATATTTGCCGATTTGCACTTGTACATTAAGAGCAGGTATTTCCCCTAACTCTTCAAGCACCATGCCATTAACCGTTCGTGGTCCATCAACAGGCAATGCCCAGTTAAAGGCTTTATTTAATTCGCGGATATTGGCTGTCCCGTCAACCAAAATAGTGCCGTCGCTTTGTGGTGAAACTTCTTCTGCCAGAGAAGGGGACATTGATGTTGTAAAATCACCGACAATCTCTTCGAGGATATCTTCAACAGTGACCAGTCCTTGAATATCACCGTATTCATCAACGATTAGCCCGGCTTTTTCCTTATTGCGTTGGAAATTCACTAACTGAATATTAAGTGGTGTGCTGACTGGGACATAATAGATTTTATCTGCTGCTTTAATCAGATTTCTTTTGGTGAACTCTTTTTTTTCTGTCATCAGTCGGTAAGCTTCACGTACACGAAGCATGCCGATAGCGTCATCAAGCGAATCACGATAAAGCACGATCCGGCCGTGAGGTGAATGAGTTAATTGCCGTATGATGGATTTCCAGTCATCATTAATATCAATGCCAATAATTTCATTACGGGGAACCATAATGTCGCCGATTGTGACTTTTTCCAGATCTAAAATTGAAATCAGCATATCTTGATGTTGCTGTGATAGCTTGGCATTTGATTCATTTACAATAGTGCGGAGTTCATCTTTGCTAATTGCGTGACTAGAGCCAGTAGGATGTTTGATACCAAGGCAACGCATTAGCAATAAAGTAATTTTATTTAGCGTCCAAACTAACGGCAGCATGATTTTCTGTAACGGGCGGAGCAAAAAACTGCTCGGAAAAGCGACTCTTTCAGGATAGAGGGCGGCTATCGTTTTTGGCATAACTTCAGAAAATATCAGTACGATAAACGTCAGAATACCGGTTGCGATAGCGACTCCGGCATCGCCGTAAAGACGCATGCCAATGATAGTAGCGAGTGCTGATGCAAGAATATTAACCAGATTATTGCCGATAAGAATCAGGCTGATAAGCTGCTCAGGATGACGAAGTAATGCTTCAACTCTCCGGGCAGAACGATTCCCTTGCTTTGCCAGATGACGTAAGCGATAACGATTCATTGTCATCATACCTGTCTCGGAGGCGGAGAAATAAGCTGAGACAATGACCATGATGACTAAAATAATCAGTAATGTGCTTGTTGAAACATGATCCAAAACAGAATTCCTTCCAAGTATTGATTGGACATCATACTCCTAGTAAACCATGATTTCCTGTAATAATCGATTGCCGAAATAGGCGAGCGTCAGGGTCAACGCGCCGATCAGGTTAAACCAGATAACGCGTTTACCGCGCCATCCATCATGGTAGTGGCCCCATAATAAAACGATATAAACAAACCACGCGATGATGGACAAAATTGCTTTGTGGATATTTTCGCTACTGAAAATATTATCTATATAGAGGATGCCGGTACAGAGCGTCAGTGTTAGCAATATTACGCCGACCTGAGTGATATGAAACATTTTGCGTTCAATGAACATTAATGGGGGCATATTTGGCGCAAAAGAGAGTTTTTTGTTTTTAAGCTGATGATCCAACCATCCAAGTTGTAATGCATATAATGCAGCGATAAGTAAAGTTGCGTAACCAAGAAGCGCTAATCCAATATGAATAGATAATCCAAAGCTGGCCTCTAGATGGGTAATAAATTCACCTGGCATCAGACTCGCTAAGACCAAATTTATCATGGCAAAACTGTAAACAATGGGTAGCAGGAACCAGGCTCGACCATGAGAAGCAACAATTGTCATGATGATGCAAGTCAGTAAACTGACAATAGAACCTAGATTTAGGAGAGTGAGATTTTGCCCGCTGCTAACGTGGAAAATCTGGTATTTAAGGGCAATAGCATGACAAATTAAAGCGACAATCGCGGAAAGTAATGCCAGCCTGCGGTATCCTTTCGATTTCCGCAATAAGCTGGGAATAATCAGTACCAGGCTGAGTAAATAAGCGAATGAAGAAATTATAGAAAATACTGGCATAGCATTAGTCGTTTTAGCGATAGTCTTTGGTTGAATTAAAGCTTAAGTATACCGCCAGCAAGGATAGCCTCCAACTGTTGTTAACTATCGGTGCGAATCTCTGTGCAGAGATCCTTTACCATCGTGTTATAATTTGCGAAATACGCCTTACAGGTAGCCCATTTTAAAAAAATTGAGCAGAGACAATGTTTGATAATCTAACCGACAGACTATCGCGCACATTGCGCAATATCAGTGGCCGTGGGCGACTGACCGAAGACAATATTAAAGAGACACTGCGTGAAGTTCGCATGGCTTTACTTGAAGCTGACGTTGCATTGCCTGTAGTGCGTGATTTTATTTCGTGCGTTAAAGAGAGCGCGGTAGGCCACGAGGTGAATAAAAGTCTTACTCCCGGCCAAGAGTTTGTCAAAATTGTTCAGAATGAACTCGTTAAGGCGATGGGGGAAGTTAACAGTGAACTGAATCTTTCTACTCAGCCTCCTGCCGTCGTATTAATGGCGGGCCTGCAAGGCGCAGGTAAAACGACCAGCGTTGCCAAGCTCGGTAGCTTTCTAAAAGGAAAACAGAAGAAAAAAGTTTTAGTGGTATCTGCCGACGTCTATCGTCCGGCCGCTATCAAACAGCTTGAAACCTTGGCGCAGGCAGTTGGTATTGATTTCTATCCTTCTGACGCTCAGGAAAAACCCGTTGATATCGTGACTCAAGCGGTACAGCACGCCAAATTGAAATTCTATGATGTACTTTTGGTGGATACAGCGGGTCGTCTGCATGTTGACGAAGCGATGATGGATGAAATCAAACAGGTTCATAAAGCCATTAATCCAGTGGAAACCCTGTTCGTTGTTGATGCGATGACGGGGCAGGATGCGGCTAATACCGCGAAAGCTTTCAATGAAGCATTGCCGCTGACCGGTGTGGTGTTGACTAAAGTCGATGGTGATGCCCGTGGCGGTGCTGCGCTATCTATTCGTCATATTACCGGTAAGCCGATTAAATTCCTGGGTGTTGGTGAAAAAACGGATGCGTTGGAGCCGTTTCACCCGGATCGTATTGCCTCTCGCATCCTTGGAATGGGCGATGTCATTTCTCTGATTGAAGAGATTGAAAGTAAAGTCGATCGCACTCAGGCTGAAAAGCTGGCTTCTAAATTAAAGAAAGGTGACGGCTTCGATTTAAATGACTTTCTAGATCAGCTAAAGCAGATGCGTAACATGGGGGGAATGGCCAGCATGTTAAGCAAAATGCCGGGAATGTCTCAAGTGCCAGATGCAGTGAAATCCCAGATGGATGATAAAATTCTGGTAAAAATGGAAGCGATTATCAATTCCATGACGCGTAAAGAGCGGGAAAAACCGGAAATAATTAAAGGTTCTCGTAAACGTCGTATTGCTAATGGTTCAGGCACTCAAGTTCAAGATGTTAACCGCTTGCTTAAACAATTCGACGAAATGCAGCGCATGATGAAAAAGATGAAAAAAGGCGGCCTGGCAAAAATGATGCGTGGTATGAAAGGCATGATGCCACCCGGATTTATGGGCCGTTAATCGATAAAATCTCGAAGAATATCCACTTTGGATTGCTTTTTGCGCCAAAGTGAGTAAACTTTTCGGGCTTTTTATCTGACAACCGGACTTCGTTCCTCGATGAAGTCTGGTTGTTTTGTTAACTAATGAGGATGTTATGGTAACAATTCGTTTAGCTCGTGGCGGCGCCAAAAAGCGTCCGTTTTACCAAGTAGTCGTGACCGATAGCCGCAGCCCGCGTGATGGTCGCTTTATCGAGCGTGTTGGCTTCTTCAACCCTATTGCAACAGGGAAAGCAGAAGCACTGCGTTTAGATCTGGACCGTATCGAACATTGGATTGGTCTGGGTGCAACTGTGTCTGATCGTGTTTCTACACTGATCAAAGACGCCAAAAAAGCAGCTTAATCTGTCGCGGTGGTAACTATGAGCAAGCAAACCTGTTTTGAACCGCCTGTAAACCCAATTGTATTGGGAAAACTAGGTTCAACTTATGGTATTCGTGGTTGGCTCAGAGTTTTTTCTTCCACCGAACATGCCGAAGACATTTTTGAGTATCAACCGTGGTTTATTCAACGGGCAGGTCGGTGGCGACACATCGAACTGGAAGCTTGGAAACACCACAATCAGGATATGATCATCAAAATCAAAGGTATTGATGATCTGGATGCTGCGAATTTACTGACTAATTGCGAAATTATTGTAGATTCAGAACAATTGCCAGAGCTGGATGCGGGTGATTACTACTGGAAAGACTTAATAGGCTGCCAGGTAATCAGCACTGCGGGTTATAACTTGGGGACTGTCAACGACATGATGGAAACTGGTTCTAACGACGTAATGGTAATTAAAGCAAACCTGAAAGATGCATTCGGTATCAAGGAACGGCTCATTCCGTTTCTTGATGGGCAGGTTATCAAGAAAGTCGATCTCGCTACCAAAACTATTGAAGTAGATTGGGATCCTGGTTTTTAAACTCCGGTTATAAGCGGTTGAAATGAGTGGGACGCGATAATGTGGATTGGGGTTATTAGCCTGTTTCCTGAAATGTTCCGCGCAATAACCGATTATGGGGTAACTGGCCGGGCAGTGAAAAATGGCCTGTTAAGTATTGAATGCTGGAATCCACGGGATTTTACCTATGACCGGCATCGTACCGTTGACGATCGACCTTATGGCGGTGGTCCAGGCATGTTGATGATGGTTCAGCCTTTACGGGAAGCCATTCATGCAGCAAAAACTGCGGCAGGCGAAGGCGCAAAAGTGATTTATCTTTCACCTCAGGGACGCAAACTCAACCAACAAGGGGTTTGTGAGCTGGCGACAAATGAAAAGCTGATTTTGATTTGCGGCCGCTATGAAGGGATAGATGAGAGGGTGATCCAAACCGAGATTGACGAAGAGTGGTCTATCGGTGATTACGTACTCAGTGGCGGTGAAATCCCTGCAATGACGATGATCGACTCAGTTTCTCGGTTCATTCCGGGTGTTCTGGGGCGTCAGGCATCGGCGGAAGAGGACTCTTTTGCTGATGGATTGCTGGATTGTCCGCACTATACTCGCCCGGAGGTATTAGATGGTATGGAAGTTCCACCAGTATTGCTGTCTGGAAATCATGCTGAAATTAATCGCTGGCGGATGAAACAATCGCTTGGCCGGACCTGGCTTAGAAGACCTGAACTTCTGGAAAACCTAGCTCTGACTGACGAGCAAAGGATATTGCTAACAGAGTTCCAACGGGAACATCTAGCTGAAGCAACTAATTAATCCAGACATATCCCCGAAGGGAATGTCTCTGATATATCAGTTTACCTAGGGTAAGAGAATTATTATGAGCAACATTATTAAACAACTTGAACAAGAGCAGATGAAGCAAGACGTACCTTCATTCCGTCCGGGTGACACCGTGGAAGTTAAGGTATGGGTCGTAGAAGGTGCTAAGAAACGTCTGCAGGCATTCGAGGGCGTGGTTATCGCTATCCGTAACCGCGGTCTGCACTCTGCATTCACTGTTCGCAAAGTTTCTAACGGCGAAGGTGTTGAGCGTGTATTCCAGACTCACTCCCCAGTCGTAGACAGCATTCACGTTAAACGTCGTGGCGCTGTTCGTAGAGCTAAATTGTACTATCTGCGTGAGCGTTCTGGTAAAGCTGCTCGTATTAAAGAGCGTCTGAACAGCAAATAATACGCTTTCGTTACATCCGAAAGTTATCATTAAAAGAGGTCAGCAATTGCTGACCTCTTTTTTTATCCCCGATTTAAAACCACGTTTTGTGGGCCTGGTCATCAATTTGGTTTATTGTAATGAAGAAACAGGTTGAATACGGGCGAGTTTTTTGGAGGATCTTTTATTACGTCCCTCTGGGGTGAAATCAATGTTCCCTTTTATGAAGGAGGATTTTTACTCATCGATAAATTATTCGGCAATACATTATTATCAGATTGTAATAATCTTAAAGACAATTATTTTGAGAGTCTTAGAATAATTTCAGGCGTGATTAACTGACGATAAGGATTTGCTTTGAAAACTTTTCAAATACATAACAAAACAATGGCTTACCGAGATGAAGGTGAAGGTTTCCCGTTATTACTAGGGCATAGCTATTTGTTTGATTCTACTATGTGGGCGCCTCAGATCGAGGCTTTAAGTAAAAAATACCGGGTGATTGTTCCTGATCTCTGGGGACATGGAAATTCGGGAGAGCTACCAGAACAACATCGCACTTTAGCTGATTTAGCTCGGGATTACCTGGCGTTGATGGATCAACTTGGCATTAAAGAGTTCGCTATCATTGGGTTATCCGCTGGCGGTATGTGGGGAATTGAGTTGGTAGAGATGGCGCCGGACAGAGTTAAGGCACTGGTTTTGATGGATACCTTTGTCGGATTAGAGCCTGAAGTGACTCATACAAAATACTTTGCCATGTTGGATGCGATAGAGCAGGCTGGCGCAATTCCTCAATCTATTTTGCAACAGCAGATAGCGCCAGCCTTCTTTAGTCAGCAACCGGCTCAACATTTGGTTGATGAATTAACTCAGCGTCTGGCAGCCATTCCTGCGGAAACATTGCGTAATAGTGTTGTTCCGTTAGGTAGAATAATATTTGGGCGTGAAGATAGAACGCATTTGTTGGAAAAACTGGATATTCCCTCTCTGGTTATTACTGGTGAACAAGATACGCCTCGCCCGCCTCTGGAGGGTTATTTGATGGCTGAAATATTGCACTGTAATCATATTATTATCCAGGATGCAGGGCATATTTCCACATTAGAGCAACCCCATAAAGTTAATCAGGAATTAATTGCTTTTTTACAGCAAGCTCTGTAACAAATATTTTAATAAAGAGGCTGGAAAATCCGGCCTCAGACCGCTGACATTAGTGTATTGATTTCCTTTAATAAATTAATGAAAAAGAGGATTGGATATAGCTTAATATTTTATGGGCGCCATTCAGTAATTTCATATTAAATATAAACTGCGATTATTGATATTCTTTGTTTTTAATAATAGAAATGAGATAAATATATTTTTTACCTGATGATTTTAAATGGAAAAATGAAAGATTAACGATCATAAAACATTGCCTATTTGTTCTGATATTAAAATTATTTTAACATAAGTATTTCTAATATTTTTCTATATAAAATAATTTAAATCTTATTAATTGGTTATAGAATAGATTTATCATTGAATTGACTCCTTTTTCATTTTTTGTAAATAATAATTTACAGTGTTTTAGATTTGTTTACACTTTTGGATTGTATTCTTTACGACGCATGATATGTTATTAGTCAAATGCATAAAAACAAATGAGTACAGAATGATAATTTGAGGAGAAAATCGACATGTTCATGCAAAGAGATGTACTTAATAACGTTCACATCAGTGGTGAGCAAATTCTTATCACTCCAAAAGAATTAAAGCAACAATACCCACTGAGCAATGATGATCTACATGCTATTGCAAACGCGCGTAAAGCAATAGCTGACATTGTTCAGCTCCGTGATCCCCGTTTGCTGGTAGTCTGTGGTCCTTGTTCTATTCATGACGTAGACGCGGCTTTGGATTATGCTCACCGTTTGGCCGCCCTTTCTGCTGAATTGAGTGATAGCTTGTACATCGTCATGCGTGTCTATTTTGAAAAGCCTCGTACAACCGTGGGTTGGAAAGGTCTTATTAATGATCCATTCATGGATGGTTCATTTGATGTGGAAGCTGGCCTGCATATTGCCCGCCGCTTATTACTTAGTTTGGTTAAAATGGGATTACCTCTTGCAACAGAAGCTTTAGATCCGAATAGCCCACAATATTTGGGGGATTTATTCAGTTGGTCTGCAATTGGCGCGAGAACTACGGAATCTCAGACACACCGTGAAATGGCTTCAGGCTTATCTATGCCTGTTGGTTTCAAAAATGGGACTGATGGTAGCTTGAGCACGGCAATTAATGCGATGTGTGCCGCTGCTATGCCACACCGTTTTGTGGGAATAAATCAATCGGGGCAGGTGTGTTTATTACAAACGCAAGGGAACCCGAATGGACATATTATCTTGCGTGGTGGTAAGACGCCTAATTACAGCGCCCAACATGTAATGGAATGTGAACAGCAAATGATTCAGTCTGGATTATTGCCATCCTTGATGATTGATTGTAGTCATGGTAACTCTAACAAGGATTTTCGTCGCCAAAGTTTGGTTGTGGATTCTGTTGCGGATCAGATCATTTCAGGGAATCGATCGATTACTGGCATTATGTTGGAAAGCAACATTAATGAGGGTAATCAATCCTCTGAACAACCGCGTAGTGAAATGAAATATGGCGTATCAGTTACTGACGCGTGTATTAGTTGGCAGACGACAGAGGCAATTCTAAGAAAATTACATCAGCAACTTAGCAGGCAATTGTCGCAAAGAATAACAGTACTGAAAAAAGCGGGATAATAAATATGGCGGCTGAATTATCTCAATTGCGGGATAAGATTGATGAAGTGGATAAAGCTTTGCTGGGCTTACTGGCAAAGCGTCTGGAATTGGTTGCAGAGATTGGTGAGGTAAAAAGCCAGAATGGGTTGTCAATTTATGCGCCTGACAGAGAAATGGCGATGCTTGCTTCACGTCGGCAGGAGGCCGAAGAGTTTGGGGTTCCACCTGATTTAATTGAAGATATCTTGCGCCGCATTATGCGGGAATCTTACACCAGTGAAAATAACAAAGGGTTTAAAACACTTTGCCCTCAATTGGGGCCGATAGTTATTGTTGGTGGCCTGGGCAAAATGGGGAAACTGTTTGGCCGCTTGTTAACATTGTCTGGTTATGAAGTCAAAAATCTGGAACCACAAGATTGGCCTGACGCGGAGCAGATTCTGGCGGGAGCGGGTATGGTGATTATCAGCGTACCTATTCATTTGACAGAAGGGGTTATTCGCTGTTTACCGCCATTACCTGACCATTGCATTTTGGTGGATTTGGCGTCTGTTAAACAGCAGCCATTACAAGCTATGCTTGATGTGCATAAAGGTCCAGTGTTGGGATTACATCCTATGTTTGGGCCGGATGTCGGTAGTTTGGTAAAACAAGTTGTTGTTTACTGTGACGGACGTCAAGAGGAAGCTTATCAATGGTTTTTAGAACAGTTGTTGATTTGGGGGGCTTGCTTGCATCAGATGAGTCCTGAACAGCATGATAAAAACATGAGCTTTATTCAGGCGTTGCGCCATTTCACGACATTTGCTTATGGGCAACATCTCGCACAGGAAGGCGCTGATTTACAACAACTGTTATCAATATCTTCCCCTATTTACCGTTTGGAACTGATCATGGTCGGGCGGTTATTCGCGCAAGATCCTCAACTTTACGCGGATATTATTATGTCATCACCAGAGAATATTGATCTTATACGCCGTTATCACCAAAGTTTTGGACAAGCGTTAGAGATATTGGAAAGCCGGGATAAACGGGCTTTTGTCAGCAGTTTTGAAGATGTTAGTGAATGGTTTGGTGATTATGCGCCTCATTTTATGAGAGAGAGCAGGGTATTGCTTCAACAAGCGAATGATAGTCGCCAATAGCTATCCCCTATGGATTTCAAGATGCATCGCGACGGCAAGGGAGTGAATCCCCGGGAGCATGGATAACTATGTGACCGGGGTGAGTGAGCGCAGCCAACAAAGAGGCAACTTGAAAGATAACGGGTATAAAAAGAATCGGATATGACAATACCCTGTTCAAATTGCTGACAAGTTTAATGGTATTAATGAGGGTGAAAGGCTTTGCGGATTAGATCACATTAAAGGCATAAAATGGAGGCGTAGTTTAAATTAGACCATAGAAAAGCAATGCTATTGGACGGATTAAAGACGTGTAAAGCAAGTTTAAACTGGCGTATTTAAGGTATCGCAATTTTACATGGTAGATGTGCAATATAATAATGCTGAAAATAGCTGAGTTATTATTTGGTTAAATTATTTATTTTCGGGTTTTGTTACGCGGTTTTTTTATCATCGAATTATTTAACTGGTTTAGTAAAAGGTTATTCACCGGTTGAAAACGTTATTAAAGATGGTTTTTGGGGCGATATATTTTCTGGTAAACGGATAAACCTATTCATATTTTTATTTGTCTTTTTTTCTAGGTATGTAAGCATTGATAAAGCCAGTTTTTATTTTTTACTGATAGCTTTATGATGGGCAGTTTTTAAGTTGTTATTAAAAATCATGGTGTTAACTTCTGGGTTTAATCGGTATAGAGTTTTAACCATGTTTTACCCCTTTTTTATCCCTGTTTTTTACTAAGTTTAACCATCATGGTATGTGGTCTTACGTTTAATGAGCATTAATCATATTCGCTTTAAGTATTAATAAAATCGATTTTCATTGCTTATTTTTTACTGATAGCTTTATGATGGGCAGTTTTTAAGTTGTTATTAAAAGTCATGGTGTTAACTTCCGGGTTTAATCGGTATACGGTTTTAACCATGTTTTTACCTCCTTTAATACCTGCTTTTTAGATGGTAAATGAATCTGGGAAAAAAGCTGAACCGGATTTAATCTGACAGATACCGGTAGAAATAACCGGTAATTGCTAGCGCTGAGATAGTATAGCTTTTAACAATTTTTTTCCCTTTTTTAATGCCTTTTTTATTAAAGTTTAACCATCATGGTATATGGTTTTACGTTTAATGAGCATTAACCATATCCGCTTTAAGCATTAACAAAGCCGGCTTTTATTTCTTATTTTTACTGATGGTTTTACGATGGACAGTTTTTAAGTTGTTATTAAAAGTCATGGTCTTAAGTTTTAACTTCTGGATTTAATCGGTATAAAGTTTTAACACTGTTTTTACCCCTTTTTACACTTGTTTTTTATTAAGTTTAATTATCCATCATGGGATATCGTATTTTATACCCAAGAAACTTCAAGATGCAGTTTTTAGCACCTGAAAATGGTCGTTAATTCTAGACATCAGCGAGTCCGCTATATCCGGTAGCGTTGTGGTGAAAAATTTGAAGACGTTGTCTCGAAATTCA
>NZ_RCWD01000022.1:0-93058 GCF_018448965.1 Photorhabdus hainanensis
TGAAATAAACTCATGAATAGAAATGCCTTTTTGGAATTGAATCTGATTTTTAGCCATTTTCATTTACCTCCACACAGACTTATTTTAAGTATACGCCTATGGGAGCTGAATTTAAGTGATAATCAGGTTTCACAATGACATTAGCACCACCGCCCCCTTCAAAATAGGTATTACCGAATGTTGAACTGTGCAAAATAATGTTAGCTGCCCCCGATCCGGTAAAATTAATATTACCGTGCGTGATATTGGATGTAATAATGTTTCCACCACCCGCACCGTTGAAATAAATATTACCGGAGCTATTACCGCCATTTCTTGATGATTTAATAAGATCTTGCTCAGAATAACCTTCAAGATTAGTCAAACGATCAGCAATATCATCTATTACATTTAAATCATAGTGAAGCTGACTTAACGTATAACCAGCCCCTATTGATCGATAGCCACCAGGATAGGAAAAACTTTCATCTGCTAAACGATCAGTATGGTCACCTGTTTTATACCAAGATTTTGCAATATATTTCAGCTTCCCTGTTTCATAATCATTCGCCAACTTAACCTCAACCACTTTGGTATAAGGAGCCAGAAATGTTGCATATACATAAGTATTCGGTTGTTCGTTTGATTTTACCGGCGAGACATCGATTTTCAGCCCATTAGAAGAGATCGCATATCCTCCTATTTTGGCACTGCCCAGTGTGACATCTTCCGCCTTAATGTTGGCGCCGCCAGCATAATTTACCCATTTATCGGTTAATAATGCCTCCTCAACACCTTGTATCGTGGTTTCTTGTCGATATATAAGATTAATATTGCCAAGCGTAATAGCACCTTCCCCTTTAACGGGGATAAATCCATTATTTATATTGATATTTTCTTTGGCAATATCCTTAATATGATTACCATCCTTATACCAAGAAGTGGCATAATAACGGAGCTTACCAGTATCAGGATCATTTTGCAGCCGTACAGCGACAACGTTAGTATTAACATTATTGGCAAAGGCAAAGAGATAAGTGTTAGGCTCTACCGCGGATTTAATTGCTTTAACTTGCTGAGGTTGTTGAATCCAGCTTCCCTCCATTGTTGCTGATGTCATAACAATATCTTTAGCCTGAGCAAATTCTATTTCATTTTCCGTACCTGCTCGGGTAATTTCATTATAAGCCCCTGCGCCCGTAAAATGAATATTACCGTGGGCGACATCAGAATAGAGTTTGTTATAACCACCCACGCCTTCAAAAGTAATATCGCCCTGTGTCTGTCCATACCCATCTTCACTGTAGCGTATACGTTCAATACGATTCGCCGCCCCCGCTCCGTCCAAGGTAATATCACCTTTTCTACCTCTACGTACGACATGATTATCAGCACCAACGCCATTCAAAATGATGTCACCGCTTTCTATCCGCGAGTCGATACTATTTGCCGCGCCTGCGCCGTTAAATGTCACATCTCCTTGAGTGCCTTCATAATGATTATACCAAGTACGGTCAATTTTATTAGCCACTCCTGCACCGGCAAAATAGACATTTCCCTGATCAGTTTCATGCCATAATTTATTGTATCCGCCAGCGCCTTTAAAACTTATATCTCCAGATAAACCTTTACGAGCCAGTTTGTTATAACCAGCAGCACCCGAATAATATAAATCTCCCGTTTCACCCGTGTGATCAATAAAAGCCGCACCTGACGCACCGGCAAATGACAGACCGCCATTTCCCGTTTTGCTAATACCGGTATAACCTGAAGCCCCTTTTACTGAAAGTTTACCGTTTGTATGATATACATCGACTTTTAATGAACCAACCGTAACATCATCATCTCCGCCATAAGCATAAACGTCACCACCGACACCAATAGCAGTAATACTGTTGCCGTCATTATCGTCGTAATATTTTCCAGTAAAGAAGTACTCGGTACTTCTATTTGATGATTTTCCCATAAATAGCCCTTTAATTTATTATTGAGGTTAAGCAGAAAACCACTGCACCTAACGAATAGGGCAGTTATTTTGAATATTCAAGTTCTCATCTTCTGACTTTTTAATAGCAGAAAATTAAATAAATTAAAAAACCGCTATTAAAATTAACATCAGATATTGTTTACACGAATTTATCAGACATACTTTTTCCCAAAAGTAATTTATTAATAAAACGGATATAACAAAAAAACGCCCAGTTCAGAAAAGTTTCAATTTGATGCATTTACAAACACCTTAAAACAAATCCATTGAATGAGATAAATAAAAAATTCAAAAAAATCGTTAACGCAGATATTTTTTCCACGATAATATTGAAAATACAGACAAGATAATAAAGTAATGACTAAACTAAGATATAAAATTTTATCAATTACGATCAATTATTTTATTCCATTTTCATAAATAACCACACAAATTATAACGATTAAAGCAATATAAGTAAATGAGATAATAATATCCTACTTTTTTAGTCAGAAAATAATAATGATAAATAAAATTTACCAATAAATATATACCCTATGGATTTCAAGTTGCATCGCGACGGCAAGGGAGCGAATCCCCGGGAGCATAGATAACTATGTGACCGGGGTGAGTGAACGCAGCCAACAAAGAGGCAGCTTGAAAGATAACGGGTATAACCATTAATCAACAAACAACCGATAATATAATGAACATTCGTTATTCAGCGGTAAAAATAGCTCACCAATTGTGTGAGCCATTTTTATTACTCATTTTACTTTTATTCTAGAGAATTAATTATGCAAACTGCGCCTTACCAATAGTCGTATCTGACCACGCCGTTGTAATGGCAATTGTCGCCTTATTGTCCAAATTTTCAATAAAACCATTGTCGCCCGCTGTCGGGGCAAAACTGCTCATTGATTGGATCAAAGTATCAACCGCATTATCCGATAGCGCCGTAAACTCACGCTCTCCCGATGCACTCTTATCCCCCATCTGCGCCACCAATTTGGCACGATTACCATTAAAGTAATTGCTAAAAGTGACTGAACCTATTGATTCAAATGCCCCCTGAGCGGTTTTATCTTCGGTATGGCGGTTTACTGATAACACCAGATCATATCCGCTACGTTGGAACCACAGGTTTTGCCAGTCAATACCATCAAAGACAATCATATCTTCCACATTGATATCATCAATCTGGCTGTCAATCACCTTACCGCTGACTACAAAGCTGTCCACACCCGTCCCACCCTGAAAGCGGTTCTGATAACCCCCTAATACCAGCAGATCCTGACCATCACCACCATTAAACTGGCTGAACTTAGCAATAGTGGCCGCTATCAGGTGGTCATCGCCTTCTCCACCATTAATCATCGCATGGTAACCCAACAGTTTAATTACGTCGTTACCGGCGTTGCCGTCAATTTGGTTGTCATTACCAAATACTCTGGCAAAGTCATTCCCTTCACCTAGCTCAACTCGGTTGTTATTACCAATAGTCACGGCATAATCTTGATCTTCCCCGGTATCCACCCGGTTGTAGTTGCCAGAGGTGACGACGTAATCCTGGCCCTTATCGGTATTAATTAAGCCACCTTCACCAAAGACAAACGTCTGGTCATTACCGTCCCCCATGAACACATGGTTAATACGTCCGGCGACCACTGCGGTATCATCGCCATTACCGCCAAACATCCAGTTCTCACGTCCCATCAGGACGCCTAGATCATTACCTGCACCGCCCGCAAAGATGTTGGAAGTACCGATTGAGTAATAAACATCATCTCCGCGACCACCCCAGAAGTTGTTGTTATCGCCCAGATAAGCGCCAAGATCTTTACCATCGCCGCCCCAGTTGAAGTTGTAGTTCCCCAACGATACATGGATATCGCTATCCCCTTGCAGATGGCCGCTGTTACGCAGGAAATCAAACGTTTTCTGCTCCATATTGAGCAAATCTGCGGTTAGATTTTCTTTCAGATTGGTCACTAATGACTTCATCTCTTCTTGTTTATCTTTGCTGAACATCGTCGCAAACAAGTTAGGCAAATTCAGCGAATGAAAACCAAATGCACGCTCTGGTTTGGCGCTCTCCGTCTCTACAGTCGCTGGCGTGCTGCTCTGCCTTTCCTCATTTTTATCAGCATCTTTCTGTTTCAGGCCATGACTCTCAGCAAAGGATTTAATGCCATCCGTCCCCATATTAAGGTGAGATTTCAGGCCATCGAGCAATTTATCTGGATCAGTGAAGACTTTCAGTTGTTCACCACTGAATTCCCCTATAACTTCAATCATCTCTTTTAGAATAGCCACACCATCCACAGGCTCGTCTCCACGGGAGACAATACGACCATCCGCAGTGTAATCCACACCAAAGATATCCGCTAAAGTGGTATCTGCATTCACACTGGCTAACCGACCAAGCAATTTGTTCTTAAGCTGACGTGGCAAATCCTGCGGATTATAGGTAAACGTTGTTTTCGCTATACCAGTTGTCGAGTATTGCTGAGTCATTAAACTAAACAACGACCCCAGGTTAGTGTCGAGGAGCGACTGGATATTGTCACCGAACATAAAGTTCCAGTTACCCGTAGTTACCTGAATATCCGCCCCTTGGCCCCCTACTGCAAAGTTGAATGCCAGTTTTTCATTAGCCTGACGAAATTTATCCGCACGGCTCATATTGCTCATATCAACGCTGTTGCCATTCTTGCTTAGCCACCGGTTGAATTTCTTATTTAGCGCTGCTTCCGTATCACTTCTCAGACCACGGCTACTACGTTCATGTTGAGAACCCAAATCAACCAGAGTCTTATAGTCAACACTGCTGGTTTGGTCCAAACCAGACATATCCTGAACAAATTTTTTCGCACCAGCGATTGTCCATTGCTGATCTTGCGCCGTTATCCACGCTCGCTCTTCACCAGAATGGGCAATGCTTTGCAATACCCCGGAAATACGAGCGGCGCCATCAAATGGATTAACCAACGGCGGCGTTGGCAGGGATTTATCCATCATCACAATCAGGTCATTACTACGGCCTTGGTTGAAACTGACGTTACGATTGCCAATAAACATTTGCGCCCCTTCAAGCGCCTGATAACCGGCAATATCGACACTATGTTTACTGTCGCCATTGCCGATGTGCGCCATCACATTGTTATCACCAAAGGCCAGTGATTTAAAACCTCCAGTACCTGCTTTGATGCCAACGTTCGACGTCCCCCAATTAAGCGCAGTAAATTCACCATTCCCCACATCCACCTGAATATTACCTGAGTAACTTATCTGGTTATTCGATATATGGCTTGAGTCGGTTTCAATTTTATTTTTGCGCTTCTCTGGCGCTGTGAAAATATCTGCATTATCCACAATCGCACCTTTGGCTGGCATATCTGCATCCGCTATACCGACACGAGAAAGATTGATATCGCTTTCAGCAATATTGTGACGAACTCGTTCTGAATGCGTTTCAAGTTCGCCTTTTTCATTCCAACTCAAGATAACTTTGTTATCAGTCAGGTTATTGATCCATTGATTATTTTCATTCTGGGTAAATTTACGGCCAGTGACATCAATGGCAACTTCACTACGACGAGCCGAAACAGTCGTGTGAATATCTTGCTCTTTTAAGGCGGTGATAAAGTGATGAGCAAAGCCATCTCGTTTGTCATCATTAATCAGCGAGCAACCCACGATGCTAATGTGGTCTGGTTTACCGACCTGACTAAAGCTCTGAGTAAATTGTTTGAGTTTTATTGCCAGCTCATCGGCACTGTAACCACTCAGACGAGTGTTATTCTGCTCTGATTCGCTACGACCATGCCCGACAATCTGCCAACGCAACTTGTCTGATGGTTTAAATTGAGATGAATCACCATAGACAACACGGTATTTACCCTCAGAATCGAGTTGAACCACTACACTGGAATCTGGATGTTTACCCGCCAAATTTGCTGCTGCTTTAGCCGCTACAGGATCATCCTCCATCTGGATAATGATTTGACCATCAAATCGGGTTTCTCGACCATCGGTTTGTGGTGTGACTGAAATGCGCTCCCAAGATTCGACATCTCTGTTTTTTAGAACAGCGTCCGATGATAATTTTTCCAGCACGGATACCGTAGCATCACCATTCTTCGAGCCTTTCAGTGTCAATTTACTGACGGTTGGGTCAGCAAATATCTTACCAAGATTCAACTGTACGAAACTGGCTGCTTGTTTAAAGTTGTTGCTTTCAACTTCAACAAAAACCTTTTGGCCTTTCTTATCCATGACTTCCAAAGTGACGACATCTTCACGGTAATCCGCGATCCACCCTTCAACACCTGAATCCAGCGAAAACATTATTTCCTGCTCTTTCAGCGCGTGCAATACATGACGTTGTTCACCCTCACGCGCCTGTTTCCAGGTATTGTCATAATCCGTAATAGCGCTATCTTCAAATATATTATAGTTAATATAGAAGCTCGATTTTGTACTGTCCTCAGGGCTGGCAGAAGCATATTTATAACCTATAGGAGATCGGTAACCCGTGATCAAGCCCTTATGGAAAGAATCCATAAAACGGTGAAAATCATCATAGTTATCAAACGATTTAGCACCAAAATTAGGATCAAAGAATGACCAGATTGTTTGAGCTTCACTCTTATGTACAACAACCGACATGGCGTGATCTTCCGACATAAACATCATATAAGTCGATTGCTTCACATTGCGCAGTCGCTCCATAACGGATTCATAGCCACCAACATCATAATTCAGTGGATCACCAATCCTCGCCCCTGTTAACCCATTTGCTTTTAGCCTTGCGCTATAATCAATATTTCCCTTCGCTTTCTCGATCAAACTGCCAGCATCAAGCTGTTGAAAATGTTGTATTGATAACAACTTTTCAATAGCCGGGCCGACTTTCTGACGGCGATATCGGTTAAGCAAAGAGGATTCAATCGAGTTGATATCCGTTTTCTTATTCACGGAGTTGTCGTTGTAGGCTTTAGCTACCTCCTGCAACCACCCCATATAAGCTTTTCCCCCTCCCACGCCATTCACACGTTCTTCCATCATATAGCGGGAAGACAGAGCAAAGCATATTCCTTCCAGAAACTCTTTGGACTGAACGTCATTACCATTAGTCACGAGCACATTACTAATTTCTGGAATAAGCTTCTTAAGCTCCCCCAACAAATCCTCATTCTGACTAAAGTGGAATGAATAATCAGCCAATTGTTTGCCATCTGCTTTAAGGTCAAAAATGGTATAACCCACTTCCTGGAATAAACTTTTCTTTTCCACATTATGACCTTTGCTCTGAGATCCAGAAGGGGTCGATATATTCTCAATCGCCTGATGGATCTTTCTTAAACCAGACACGTCAATGCCTTTACCATCTTGTGATAAATCGCTGGCTTTCAGATTCGAGAAGACGGCATCTGAGACATCTTGACCATACTCTTTAATAACCGCCGCTTTAACTTGCTCAATCGCTTTATCAGCACTTTCCGCTTTCTGGTTAATATGAATATTTGCCTTGCCCCGAGTGACAAAATCACCATTTTCATCAACATAAAGGTGTTTTGAATCCTTAAGATTGGCACTGCCAAGATTATCGTACAGACTACTGAAATCGCCTTGCTCTGGGATTCTCACAGTGGATTCAGTAAGCGCCATCGATTCTTCAAAGCGCATGTCAATTTGAGACAATAATGCCTTCATTGCCGGGACACGACTTGAGTCAGGATGACCTAAGAGATAGCCTTCAACCTGTTGGCGCAAATCGGATAATTTTCCTATCACATCCAACTCATCGTCTTTTCTTCCTTGCCAGACATGGTGATAACTCTCTAGAGCATCAATCACTTTTTGGTAACTGTCACCACGCATTTTACCTGCAATGGATGCGGCTTGATGGAACTCACTCACCGACATCAATTTTGGCACGGGCTTCCAGATGCCATTCACTTTATCAGCAAGAATTCGGGTATGCCCTTGATGATGAGATATAATCCGATCTTCCATGAAATATAACTCATCGGGTAACTGCGCATAATTGTCGTAATTAGCAAGAATAAAACGTTCAACTGCTTTAAGCAGATTATTACTGGTCGTGTTTTTTACAATAATTCTCTTAAATTCATTGCCATTACCGGGCCATGAGCGCACCTCAAATCCTTCATCACTCTTTTGCACTAATAAGTTACGTTCTGTGCGTAATCCATAAAACGGCAATGCTTGATTCAGCATAGTGTCGACGGCACTGAGCTTAATATCGAGATCAACAACGGTATCGGCTTTATAACCACCGGGGTTAACCGCCAGCCTTTTTTCCTGCTCTTCAATAGTCAAAGCATCAAACCGCGCTTTCACAGTAATACCCGCCTCGGTTAATCTGCGGCCAATCAATTCCGTAGGCAACCCTTTATATTCACTTGCCGGTTTATCCAACAATCGAATTTCACCTACTAATCCTTCGCGTTGCAGTTTACGCAATACAGGTAATTCAACATTCCAGAAATAGTTGCCAAGACGTAAGCCCCCCTCAGAGATCAAATAAACATCACCACGTGATCCTGCGGCATAGATGGAGCTCCAGAAACCAGTGTTGCTATACGTAGCGGCATCAATTGCCGCTCTTAGCGCGTTATGCCTATTATTTTCATTATCGGAGAGATATGTAATTTTCCATTTCATGAGGTGCTGATTGAGCTGAATCGCAAAAGCGTTTCCCTGCACATCAACATCGTAAACGATTTTTTTACCATCCGGTTGGGCGGCCTCAAGAACATCTCGATGTCTTCTAAAACTCTTCCCGGACCAGAATGAAACAATACTTTTGTCATCGCGGGCAACTTCAAAGCTATGACCATAACTGTCCAGTTTTGCAATAAACTCAACTCGTTTATCCCAGTCATAATCCAAAGTCGCGTCAACAAACAGTTTCGCTAAAGATGCGATTTCATTCTCAGGTACTTTGTGTTTGACTTTGGGATTCCTGAGATGCCGTTCAATAAAGGCCACTATATTCTGCCTGGTATTACCAGAAATCTCAGCATTAACACGCTTAAATCCGGGAATAGGAATATATTCGTCCGATGCATTATCGTTACCATTATCAAGCCAACGGTAGATGTGGGCGATTTTTTGTGCACGACTTAATACGGAAGAATCTATCGCCCTCTTTTTGCTGCCGCCCAATCCTTCCAGATTAATACCAGAAATTGTCGACGCCTTTCTAATGAGTTCACGTGTCTGATGTAAAGGAGGTACCACAATGCTGTCAGATTGGGTTTCAATAGACCGTGGAGTAAGTAAAGCACCGGTATTTTTTGCACGAATTCCCGCGTTGATCTGCAACCGGTTAACAGCTTGTTTAGCATTCTCTAACGCTTGCAATTCTTCTTCGGTCAGCCCTTGATAATATCCGTTTTTCGCTTCTGGCATCGATTCAGGATCAATATGGCTGCCGGTTTCTCCCGCTCCTGTTGATTCATAGGCTTTTTCTCCTGACAAGCCGCTGCCGCTCGCACCAATGCGAGCCGGTCTGGAATCGTTTATCTTCGCTCCCTTAGCATCCGCTTGAGCCTGAGCCGCTTTATTTTCCGCCTCCGCAGTATCACGCTTACCACGACGTTCAGCATTCTGATACGCAATATTGGCGCTATCCTTCGCCTTTTCTGCCTGCTGCTGTTGTAAAAGCGCTTCTTCTTTTCTCTGATCCGCTTTGAATTGCGCATCTACACCATCAAGAATCGCCTTGTCACGATTTTGTTTACCTTTTTCCGCGCCCGCTTCTGATAGCGCCACGGCATCTTTTACTTTTTGCTGTGTATCAATCGTATTCCGATGTATATCTGTCAGCCGTTTTTCTAATGTCGGCTTAACGTTATCCAACCGTTTCTGGATCTCCTCAGAGATTCCACCCGCATAGTCGAGATAATGGCTATCTAACTCACGACTATCATCGGTTTCATGTTTAAGCTGTTTAAAGTTGTCAGCTATTAAAGTCAGCTCTTTAGTCACTGCCTGAGCTTCCTCTTTTATCGCCTCACTCTGCTCTTGCCCATTCCGACTAAGCGCTTCCTGATCCGTTGATTCCAATTGAGATTTCGATTTTTCAATCGCTGACAGTTGTTTCTCTTTTTCTCGTTCCAAGAGCTGACGATCTTTTTCGGCTTTTTCTTTATCACTTAACGCATTTTTGGCCGCCTGGTCTTGCCTGGCATGTTCAATAACACTATTGGCTGGCAATCTATCTATAGACTTTGCAACAACGTTATCCAAGATATAGCCAATACCATTATTATCGCCGATACCTTTAAATTCGATGCGGTTAGTACCTGCTTTGGCAATTAATTCCAGTGTTTCACTTTGCCATCCAGTATCACCATTAGTAATGGTAAATTTGCTTTCACCATTCCAAAGAACTTCCATGCCTTCATTATACGTAGTGCTATTTGCACGCTTTGCAAAATCAAAGCTTAATGAAATGACTTCACCTTCCGACCTGTTTCTCAGATCCTGGTAAATAGTGGTACTGATATCCACATCAAGTTCACTGACCCGTGAGCCATGACCTGCGTTATCAAGGCCGTAAGCACTTGCTTCATGATAGGCTTCAACGCCGTTGGTTGACTGCCAGCTTTGATCGCCTCGTTCAAAGTCACCATTCAAAATCAATGACATTTCAGATTTTACAACGACATTATCTAAGATATAGCCTAGCCCATCATTCTGGCCCGTACCTTTAAATTCAATTCGGTTAGTACCTTCTCGCGCAGTTAATTGCAGTGCCTTGTTTTGCCATTCAACTTCGTTGCCAGAGGTTGCGAAGATACTTTTACCATTCCATAGCACGTCCATACCTTCACCTGAGGCAAGACCGGAACGTTTAGCAAAGTCAAAACTCAGTGAAACAACTTCGCCCTCAGACAGATTTTGCAACTCCTGCGAAAGCGTGGTGTTAACATCCACATCAAGTTCACTGACTCGCTTTCCATGACCCGCATTATTAAGGCCGTAAGCATTCGCCGGATTATATGCCTCAACACCATTAGTTGACTGCCAACCTTGATTACCTTGTTCAAAGTCACCATTGACGATCAAGTTTTCGTTCCGATCCGATACCGATCGCGTTTTTCGATTTAGCGAACCGGCTAAAGAACTTTCTATTGAGTTAATATCAGGCGCTTCTACCGCCGTTACAGAACGACTCAGACGACTGCTTAAGTCCGAACCAACTTGATCAATTTCCTCCATTTTAAAACCATCAATGGCAGAAACTTCGGTTAAGTTAATCGCGCCTCTGCCCTTGTGAGTGCCTGACGTGTTAGCTTCATCCCCATGTACCAGATAGTTGATCGCCTGACTACCTCCCACTCCGAGTACAGTTTGTTTGATATTGTCGAAGAAAGAAGCAAGCTTGTTGCTCTCTGTATTACTCGATGCAACAGCCAAGCTGTAAAAATCACCATCACCAATCTTAATCGCCACGTTGTTGCGTGCGTAAGAAGCATTAACATACAAGCCGTGGCCAACCTGAATATTAGCGTTGCCTTGGCCTTTCATTACCGCAACATTGAGACCATTGCCAACTTTGGTATTGACGTTATATTTCCCCCACGCCACGTTGACCGAAACACCATTACCTACATGAGTGTTAATGTTAGCGTCACCATGAGCCGAGGTTACATTTAAGCCATTGCCTACTGTCGTCGTGACGTTAGCTTTCCCTTTTGCCGCCGTAATCTGCATACCGTCACCCACTTTGGTAACGATATTGCCTTCGCTCCATAAGGCGTTAAAGCTATCGCCCTTACCTACTTGGGTGACAATGTTAGCCCTGCCTTTAGCCAGCAGCACATTGCGTCCATCTCCTACCTTAGTAATAAGGTTGGCTTCGCCCCAGGCGCCGGTGTAATCATCACCGTTACCCACATGGGTAATGAGATTGGCATCCCCCTGAACCACCGTGATTTCTTGTCCAGTCCCCACTTTGGTAATGAGATTGGCTTTCCCTTTCGCGAAGTTGTAACGGTCGCCATTTCCCACCTGGGTCAGGATATTGGCTTCACCCCAAGCCGCATTCACCCCGGCGCCATCGCCAATTTTGGTGATAAGATTGGCTTTACCTTTGGCAAAACCCACCGTCGTCCCCTTTCCTACATGGGTCATCACGTTACCCACATCGGAAATAAGCAGGCCGACCGTGGGGCCGTCGCCTACTTTGGTCAGAATATTGCCTTTGCCAAGCAGGATACCGGCGGTCGTAGCGTTACCAACATGCGTTATGACATTCGCTTTCGCCGCCGCAACCACCCCCATAAAATCATCACCCACTTTGGTGACAATATTGGCCTCACCCAGTGCTAACACGCCGGTTAAGCCATCTCCTACATGGGTCATCATATTGGCTTTACCAAACATGGCCGCCAGGGTTGTACCCTTACCGACTTTGGTCATCACATTCAGTTCACCGGCAAACAAACCGATACTGGCGCCATCACCCACATGCGAATAGATATTGGCTTTCCCGATCATTAAGGCGGCGGTCAGGTCATTGCCGACTTTGGTCAGCACATTGGCGCCGCCAATCATGGCCGCAAAGGTATTGCCATCCCCGACATGGGTAAAGATATTGGCTTTGCCAATCATCGCCGCCAGAGTCATGCCATTACCCACTTTCGTGGCGATATTGCCCTTTGCCAGCATCAGCGCAACAGTTGCGCCATCCCCAATATGAGTAAACACATTGCCTGCGGCTACCATTAATGCCAGCGCATTACCGTCACCTACTTTGGTAAAGACGTTCACCGCGCCGCCCATTAACGCCCATGCATCCCCTTTGCCGACATGGGTAAACAGGTTGCCCGCGCCAATCATGGCGGCAATCGATGTACCATTCCCGACTTTGGTGAAGATATTGCCTGCCGCGGCCATCACGCCCAGCGTCAAACCGTCGCCGACATGGGTCAACACGTTGCCGACGCCGAACATGATGCCGGTCGTGTCACCCTTGCCGACTTTGGTCAAAACATTAGCGCCACCGAGCATAACGCCCGTGGTATTGCCGTCGCCGATATGCGTAAGGACGTTTGCGCCACCGCCCATTACCGCCAGCGCATTGCCTTTCCCTTTCTTGGTCAAAATGTTGGCGCCGCCCAACGCAATGGCGGTGGTGTCGGCCGTTTCGCTCTCATCACTAAGATGGGTGATAATATTGGCGCCGCCGAACATACCAGCAACCAGATCTCCCGCACCAAGCTTAGTGAGCACGTTAGCACCACCCAAAAGTACGGAGGAGATATCCCCGGCTCCCGCCTGAGTGATGACGTTAAAACCGCCCGTACCGGACCAGCTCCCATTGCCATTACCGATTTGGCTATGAGTGTTGTACCCGCCCAACATCAGCACCCGGCTGTTACCGTTGCCTTTGTGGATCGAGATATTGCCATAAGCCAGAAGATGAGCCAGATATTGCCCATCCCCGACACGCACAAGAACATTTACCGCGCCACCAGCGTAAACATCCATTTTCCCGCTCTGGCCTTGGTGAACCAGAACATTGGCTAAACCCGCACCATGAAATGTCAGATCACCCTTTTCACCATTTTTTACAACGACATTAGCGGCACCAGCACCATCAAAATTGGTATCACCGAATTTTGAGCCGTGCAAAATGACATTCGCCGCCCCTGCGCCCTTAAAATTAACATTTCCCCGCTTAACGTTAGATTTAATAACGTTTCCACCACCCACACCGTTAAAATTAACGTAACCACTGCTTGTGGGTGACTTTGCAAGGTCTTGCTGACTATATTCTTCGCTATGTACTAATCGATGGGAGGTACGGCGCACTGTATTAACGTTATATTGAAGCTGGCTTAACGTGTAACCGGGACCAATAGAGGTATATCCGTTAGCATAGGAAAGCTCTTTATTAGCCAAATTACCCGTATGATCGCCTGCTTTGTACCATGCTTCTGCTCTGTATTTCAGTTGCCCTGTATCAGGATCGTTTTTCAACTGAACTTTAACGATTTTGGTATATGACCCCATGACCTTGGCATACACATAAGTATTGGGTTGCCGGTTTGATTTGACTGCGGAAACATCGACTTTGCGACCATCAGAGAAGATCGCATATCCCCCCATTTTGGCATCACCTAACGAGATATCCTCTGCTTTAATCACCATGCCGCCCGCATAGGTTACCCACTGATCTATCAGTAGGCTTTCCTCAATAGCATGAATCTCGATGGGCTGCTGACGCTCAAAAACCAAACTAGAGAGACGGTAAGCGCCATTAGCGTTTACCGCGACAAATCCATTGCCTGACGAAATTTCTTTCGCGGCAAGATTTTTAAGGTGATTACCTGCTTTATACCAAGAAGTGGCATGATAACTGAGTCTACCCGTGGTGGGATTATTTTGAAGCTGGACTTTGCTGATTTTAGTGTACATTCTGTCAGCAAACGCAAAAAGATAGGTATCCGGTTCGACGGTTGATTTAATACCTGTAACTTGCTGAGACTTCTGAATCCAGCTTCCTCCCATCGTTGCCGTCTTCAATACGATTTCTTCGGCTTTGGCAAATTCCAATGCTTCACCATCGAAATCGCTATCCGCACCTATTCTGGTGATTTCATTGTAAGCACCCGCACCGGAGAAATTAATATTGCCATGTGCGACATCAGAATAGAGTTTGTTATAACCCCCCGCACCTTCAAACGTAATATCACCGCGGGTCTGTTCATACCCATCTTTATTTTGGCGTACACGCTCAATGCGATTCGATGCCCCCGCACCACGTAAGATAATATTACCTTCTTTACCTTTACGTACGATGTGATTATCAGCACCAGCCCCATTAAATGTAACGTTACCGCTCTCTACTCGTGAGTTGATGCTGTTTGCAGCGCCTGCGCCATTAAAAGTCACACTTCCCTGTGAATCTTGATAACGGTTAAACCAGGTATGGTCAATGTCATTGTATGCCCCTGCACCGGCAAAATCTAAATTTCCCCGGTTAGTTTCATGCCATAACTTATTGTATCCACCGGCCCCTTTAAAATTTGTATCACCAGACAAACCCTTACGAACCAGTTTGTTGTAACCAGCAGCACCCGAATAATTTAAATTTCCCGTTTTACCGGTGTGATGAATAAAAGCCGCACCGGCGGCACCCGCAAATGACAGACCGCCATTTCCCGTTTTACTAATGCCGGCATAACCTGAAGCTCCCTTTACCGCAAGGTCACCATCTGTATGGTATACATCGACTTTAAGTGAACCAACAGTAACATCATCATTTCCGCCATAAGCATAAACTTCACCACCAACACCAATAGCAGTAATACTATTACCATCATTATCGTCGTAGTATTTCCCAGTAAAGAAGTACTCAGTACTTCTATTTGATGATTTCCCCATCAAAAATCCCTTTAAATCATACAGAAATTAAACAAAAAACCACTGCACCTGACGAATACAACGGTTGTTTTGGATATCAAGTTTCCCGCGGACAGTACACGCTTTCTGACCTTTCCACGGCAAAAAGACACGGCGGCGCAAATCCCTGGCAACTGCACGCCCATGACCAAAAGGCGCAATCATTTCGGGAAAAAAGATATGTGGACCTGAACGCCAGTCTGTGTGGGTAAGCTCTCTTTCTCCTGAAAGAAGCTCCTCTCGATTCTGCTCAGATAAAAAAGCCCAATTACAAAAGGCGATCGGATGCCCGTGTTCATCTTCGTAATAGCAAAACTGATTCAGCTCAAATGCAGGCAAGATACGCTGTTGCCACTCGGACACCAGGTATCTCCGATGCAGAGGAGAATGCTGACTCAGCAACATGACCCCTCCAATTATCGCTTGAATTTCTGCGTTATTCAGTTTCACTGGTTGATGTATAATCGCCATGCGCTAATCAACCATGAGATCTTATTTTGTATTTTTAGATGGGCGTTTTTTAGCATTATCAGACTCTCCCACTATGGATTCTGATGCCATTTGTTCTTCGGCTACTTGTGGAGCCGGTAAAAATCCTGCTGCAATCAACTTGTCAAATTCAGCCGCCATCCGTGGATCTTCCAACATATTTTTAACCATCGAAACCATATACATAAATCCCGATGCTGGCATATGGATAACTTGCTTTAATTCAAGTTCATTATCATTTTCCGCCATTATCCCATTCGCCATACGATTTGGCTCTTGACCAACGAAATAAAGAGAAAAAACACCTTTGTTATAATTAACGCTAGAGATAGTTTGTACGAATTTTTCAGACATATTTTTATTTACCAAAAATAAACAATTTTTTAATGAGACTATGCAATGTTTACAACAAGAAAAGCATTCAATTCAGGGATATCCTGAGTTTGTATATCTATAAATACATTAAAGCGTAAATGAATCAATAAATAATATAGAGACAAAACTCAAAATCAATATTTATATACAAAAAGTCCTTTTACCCCCCATATATAGTCCCATTTACCTACACTGGTACTGGCAATAAATATAAGATAATAATGCAATACTTAAATACCACACAAATCAACATAATATTTTGTTTTAATTAATATTTTTTGTGAATTTTAAAGATGTTTTTTCATGAATGAAATTGAGAAATTGACCATAGCATCATTAAGATTAATATTGATGATATGTAATGGAAAAGAAAATATTACTGATATTGATAACTTAAAAAGCTCTGGTTGTTACCATTCCTATATAAAGGATATAGAGAAAAAATTTAACTTATCTCTTTCAAATAAAAATTCCGTAAGCAAAAAGCATCATAACATACCTTTACCCGCAATCTTGTTTGATAATAATGGGCTACCTTTTGTTTTAGCCAAATCGAATAAAGAAAATTCATTAATACAGAGGGTTGATAAAGAAAATCCCGAAATATGGTCCGAAGAAAGGCTAATAAAAGAGTGGAATGGAAAATGGATTAAAATCAAACAGAAACAAGCGCAATTTAACATCAGTTGGTTTATTCCAGAATTCTTGGCACAAAAGAAAAATTTGGGTGAAATACTGCTATTTTCCTTTGTGTTACAGATTCTTGCGTTAATTTCACCTTTAGTTATTCAGGTGGTTATGGATAAGGTCTTAATCCATCAAGCGTTATCGACACTTGATGTATTAGTCTTTGGCTTAATTATTGCCGGCATCATTGAGGTGATGTTACGTGGATTGCGCGAATACCAATACGCACACACTGCCAACCGTATTGATATCAAATTGGGATTAAAATTGGTCCAGCATCTGTTCGGGCTGCCTTTACTCTTTTTTAAATCCCGTCAGGTAGGAGCAATTGTCACACGGGTGCGTGAACTGAATACCGTCAGAGAATTTCTGACCGGTTCAATGTTCACCTTATCTGTCGATCTGCTGTTTATGTTTATTTTTATCTATGTGATGACGCTGTTATCCAGCACACTGACCTGGGTTTTTCTCGCTACCTTCCCTTTTTATGCCATTTTGGCATGGTGGCTGACTCCGCGCATGGAAAAAGCGGTTGAACAACAGTTCACCCATGCAGCAATAAATACCTCTTTTCTGACTGAAACGGTTTCCGGTTCTGAAACCCTAAAAAGTCTGGCGGTAGAGCCAAGATTCGTTCGTCGTTGGGATCGCCAGACTGAGAAGATGGTGGATACCAGTTATGCGGTACAGCAACTGAGTAACCGTTCAAACCATATTGTGATGCTACTACAAAAAGTCACCAATGCAGCGATTCTCTGGTTAGGCGCGTCAGAGGTTTTATCACTGCAAATGACCATTGGTCAGTTGATCGCCTTCAACATGATGGTAAATCACACTTCCCAACCATTAGCCAGATTGGTGGAACTATGGGGACAATTTATCAGAACGCGAGTAGCCGTCGATAAATTAGGAGATATGTTAAACCTGCCAACCGAACAGCAATCCGGTCAACAACAAATCACACTGCAAGGGGCGATCTCGTTTAACCATGTTGTCTTTCGCTATCAGCCTGATATTCCACCGACGATTAAGGGATTGACTCTCCATATCAGAGCCGGAGAAACCCTCGGTATTGTGGGTGCTTCTGGTTGCGGGAAAAGTACGTTGGCTCGTTTATTACTCCGCCTTTATACCCCAGAAACAGGCGCAATCACCTTAGATGGGATTCCATTGCAAAATATAAATATTGCAACACTCAGGCAGCAAGTCGGAGTGGTTCTGCAAGAAAATTTCTTATTTAACAAAACAGTATATGAGAATATTGCCCAATCAAAACCCGATGCCAATCTGGAAGCCGTCATTAAAGCGGCCAAACTAGCGGGCGCTCATGAATTTATTCTCAAGCTCCCAATGGGATATGACACAACTATCGCAGAAGGCGGGCAATCTTTATCCGGCGGTCAGCGTCAGCGGCTTGCCATTGCCCGGACTATCCTGGCTAACCCCAAGATTCTCATTCTTGATGAAGCCACCAGCGCCCTTGATGATGAATCACAATCACTCATTCAATCCAATATGGCGGAAATTGCCCAAGGCAGGACGGTTATTACCATCGCACACCGCCTTTCAACTGTACGTCATTGTGATCGCATCATTGTTCTTAAACAGGGTGAAATTATCGAACAAGGCTCTCACGCTCAATTGCTTAGCTTCGGTAAGCAATATCGAAAACTCTGGCAGTTACAACAGGAATTGAAGCAGGAGGCGCCTCACCATGATTAAGGTTATTCAGAACAAAATTAAAACACGGTGGCGCTCTTGCCCGCGACACTACGACTTTTTACCGACACACCTGGCGTTATCACAGCGTCCGCCTTCACCGTTCGCTCGCTATACCGCAATCACACTCAGCATCGGTGTCATCATAGCCTTGCTCTGGGCCTATCTGGGCAAGTTGGATGTTCAGGCTACGGCAACCGGCCGTCTGATCGTCTCAGGTCGTTCTCAGATAATTCAAGCTTATGAACAGAGTCGGGTGACAGCTATCCATGTTCAGAATGGACAGCAAGTAACAAAAGACGCCCCACTGCTGACATTGGACACACTCGGTGTTAATCAAGATATCGCTCGGTTACTCAAGCAGATCGAATATCAAGTCCATGAAAAAATTCGTTATCAGGCTTTAACTGAGGAACAGGCGCCAGAAGAACAAGCACTATTTCAAACATTGCCGGTATCTCAACAAGCACAAGTTGTTGAAAATTACTCCCGTGAGAAAAGAGAGTATGAAGCGAACGTAACAAATCTGAAAGCAGAGATGAACGTCAATCTCTCTTCTCAACAATCACGGAAAAGCGATATCAACGCGCTCACTAAACTCCGGCAAAATATTAGCCAGCGTTTAAAAGCGCGCCAGACTTTAAGTCAAAAACAGGTGATCAGCAAAGTTGAATACCTTGAACAGGAAAAAGAGTTTCTGGAAACAGAACGTCTGATTACTCAACAAAATGCAGAACTTAATGTGCTGCAATCGCAATATATCGGCCTGGAAGAGCGCTTAAATAGCCTGAAAACTCAAAAAGAGCGTGAATGGTTTGATAAAAGAAAACAGGCCGAAGTTCAATTGGTTGTTTTAGAGCAAGAGCTGGCAAAAGCTCAAGTGCGAGAACAACTTGAAGTTATTCGCTCTCCCGTAACAGGAACCGTTCAACAACTCAGTGTGCATACATTAGGCGCAGTTTTGCAACCAGCGCAAAACTTAATGGTGATCGTCCCTGACGACAATGTGCAACTGGCAGAGGTGCAAATTCTCAATAAAGACGCCGGATTTGTGCATCCGGGGCAACAAGTCACCGTTAAGGTAGATGCTTTCCCTTATACGCGTTATGGCACTATCGATGGCGAACTGCTGAGTATATCCAGAGATTCAACCACCGATGAACAGTTGGGATTAGTCTTCCCGGCTCAAGTAAGCCTCAAAAGCAATAATATCGTCATAGACAATACGCATGTTGACATTACCCCCGGTATGTCAATCGTCGCTGAAATCAAAACTGATCAGCGTCGCGTTATCGACTATCTCCTGAGCCCGATCAGAGAGTATCAATCTGAAGCCTTGAGGGAGAAATAATCGTGAACATATTACCCTCTTCTGCTACCGATTCCGGTAACAACACCCATAATCAGGCACTGGACTGCATTGTCTATGTGGGAAAACAATTTCATAAGTCAGCCACTATCGATCAACTCCAACACAGCCTAGGTTTTGATTCTTTACATTTGAATGATTTACAACTCCGCGAAGCCGCCGACGCTATTGGGCTACATAGTAAAATTGAGCAATTAACTGCCAATACAGGGCCAACGTTACCCTTACCGGCACTGATTGAATTGGAACAGCAATGGTGGGTACTGATTGAAGTCAGCCACACTCATGTTACTGTTCTCGATCCTGCGACGCAACAAACGCAGTCACTCTCTTTATCTGCTGATAATAAAGAGCACGCCTATAAGATTCTGTTGATCGCCGATCAGGAATTAACTAAAAAACATGTCAAATTCGGCCTGGGCTGGTTTTACCCCTCTATTTTTCGCCAGAAAAGTCAGATAAGAGATCTCTTTTTATTTGCCATTGTTCTGCAATTATTTGCGCTGGTCAGCCCGATCCTGTTTGAAAACATCATCGATAAGGTATTGGTAGGACGAAGTTTATCCAGCCTGCATGTATTAGGTATGGCTATGCTCGCTATCGCCCTTGCCGAACCCTTGTATAGCTTTATGCGCAACACCGTGTTTGGGCATATGGCAAGCCAGATAAACTCTGAACTCTCCGGGCGACTATATCGCCATCTGACAAGCTTGCCACTGCAATATTTTAAGCAGCGGCAAACCGGGCAGATTATCGCCAGAGTCAGAGAAATGTCTCAAATCCGCCAGTTTTTGACGGGTTCTACCCTGATGCTGCTGTTAGATCTGATTTTCGTCATCATGTTCATTGGCGTCATGTTTTACTATGCCAAGATATTGACCTGGATCGTTATTGGCTCACTCTTTGTTTATTTCGTATTCTGGCTTATTGCCGGGCCAATTATTCGCCGCAAAGTGGAGGCGGAATATGAAACCGATGCGAATGCAACGAGCTTTCTGACCGAAGCTGTAACTGGCATTGAAACCATCAAAACCACCGCGACTGAAAATCGTTTTTTACATCAGTGGCAACGCATTCTCAGCCAACAATTAACTAAAAACTTTACGGCACGGAAAAGCGGTTTAATTGCCGGGCAAGGCATCGATTTTGTCCAAAAATTTACCGCCGCAATCCTTTTATGGTGGGGAGTGACAGAAGTTTTACGTGGTGAACTGACGCCGGGACAACTTATCGCTTTTAATATGCTGGCCGGACATGTCACCCAACCTATTCTCCGGCTGGCACAGGTTTGGCAAGATTTTCAGCATACGTTAATCGCTCTGAAACGTGTGGGGGATATTCTTGATGAACCAATGGAGAATAGTAAACAAGGGTTAGCTTCCGTACCTGAGCTGGCAGGTCAGATTGAATTCAGAAACATTCGTTTCCGCTATCATGACGACACACCGGAGGTTCTGGCAAATTTATCGTTGTCAATAAAATCGGGTCAATTTATTGGTATAACCGGACCATCGGGTTCAGGTAAAAGTACGCTCGCCCGTTTACTACAAAGGCTATATGTACCTCAACATGGACAAGTGCTAATTGATGGGATGGATCTGGCTATTGCCGATCCGGTCTCTTTACGCCGCAATATGAGCGTTGTGCTCCAGGAAAGTATCCTCTTTTCCGGCAGCATCATTGATAACATCCGACTATGTAAACCCAACGCCACTGATGCAGAAGTCTATCGCGCCGCTGAATTATCTGGCGCCATTGAATTTATCCAATCGCTTCCTCACGGTTTTACTCATCCGGTCGGGGAAAAAGGGGTTAATCTCTCTGGTGGTCAAAGGCAGCGCATCGCATTAGCAAGAGCACTCTTGGTCAACCCGACTATTCTTATCCTCGATGAAGCCACCTCAGCATTAGATTATGAGTCTGAAGCCGCAATCATGGCAAATATGGATGAAATATGCCGTAACAGAACGGTTATTAGCATTGCTCACCGGCTCAACACGATTCGTCATGCCGACAAAATTTGCGTGTTAGATCAAGGGCAAATTGTCGAATTTGACTCACATGATCAACTACTTCAACAAGACGGCCTATACGCCCATTTATGGCATCAACAAATTGGTGAAAGCTGAATTGACATTCAGCTTAATTTCTTAAGAAGAGGAAAGCATAAATTTTGACTCAAAATGAGTCTATTTTTATTTATTTGTTCAATAAATTAACAAAATGTAAATAAATTATTTAAACTGTAACTCTCAGTTATTAATATGTTAGATAAATCAAACATCTTTTTACATCTTAACTTTTAAGTTGGAGAACTCTTATGGATAGGAATCCAGTTTCGTTAAGCGCTTTGGCATTTTCAGGAGGATCTCTAACTTCGATTACCGGCCCGATAGAAATTTTAACCACCGCCGCTCACTTAGCCGGAGCACCGGAACCAGAAATCAATATCATTACCCAAGATAATCAAGATGTTATCGGGCTAGGCGGTGTTCGGCTAAAGCCCAATAAACTCATAGGAGAAATTAAACAAACAGATATTGTCTTGGTGGGAGCAATCGGGCTCCCCTACAACGATCTCGATTCTTGCAATCAAGAAACCTTAGATTGGCTGCAAATGATGGAACAAAAAAATATCCCTATCGTCTCTATTTGCTCTGGTTCATTTATCCTGGCTAAAGCTAATTTACTCAATAACCGTAAAGCCACCACCCACTGGCTGTTTACCAACTTATTTAAGGATATGTTTCCACAAGTACAGTTACACTCGGAAATAAAAGTCACCAGAGATAACAATATCTTTTGTACTTCTGGCACCTATGAATACAATGATGTCATGATGCACATTGTTGAGCAGATATATGGTCAAAATACCCGGGAAACCTGTAGTCAGCTTATATTTGGCGATATGGAAGGTCTCCCTTCGCACACTCTCGCAAGTTTTGTCCCCTATCGCCAACATTCAGATACATTAATCCACAAACTACAAGACTGGATGCATTCTGCCCCATCGGACCGATTATCAGTTGGTAATTTGGCCGATAAAATTCATCTGTGTGAAAGACAGATGAAGCGGCGTTTTAAGACTGCAACCGGCCAGACGCCTATTCAATATATCCAACAGATTCGATTATCTCTGGCGAAATGCCGGTTAGAAAAATCGAATAAGACTATAGAAGAGATCAGCCATGAAGTTGGCTACGAAGATACCCGTTATTTCAGAGAGTTATTCAAGAAACTTAATGGGTTAACACCAATAGAGTACCGCAGAAAATACCAGCACCGCTAAAACGGAAACTCAATCACAATCCTTTACGGATAAGCAATGACGCCGCTTTTATCTTTGTCAGGCAGTAGCGATACACTAGAAGCTGGGGTATCATGGCGTGCTATATTTTATGGTATACGCCCTTTATTAATTGAATTTATGGCAAAAGAACAAATGGATCGCACCACTCTGGATTTGTTCGCAAATGAACGCAGACCGGGGCGCCCAAAAACCAACCCACTTTCCAGGGATGAACAACTCAGAGTCAACAAACGTAACCAACTTCGCCGTGATAAGGTGCGCGGTCTGCGTCGTGTGGAACTGAAAATAAATGCTGATGCAGTAGATGCGCTTAACTTTCTTGCACAGCAACGCAACATCAGCCGCAGTGAACTCATCGAGCAAATTTTGCTGGCCCAGTTAGCAGAAAGCAACATCGCGACTTGATAGCATTGAAGGCACGAAATCACACAAACTTGACAGAATTGTCCTGACTGTTTAGTCAAAATAGGATTTTGTTTTTTTATTAATACAATCAGTACCTTTTTCACTGATTTTTAACATTTTATACGTATATCTCATACAGAAATACACAAATAAAACAAGAGGTTATATTATCCTATGGCAATTATAGGTATATTTTTCGGCAGCGATACCGGCAACACAGAAAATATTGCCAAAAAGATCCAAAAAATTCTGGGTTCCGACATTGCAGAAGTCCATGATATTGCCAAAAGCAGCAAAGAAGATATCGAACAGTTCGATATTCTGCTACTCGGCATCCCTACCTGGTACTACGGCGAAGCGCAGTGCGACTGGGATGATTTCTTCCCTACTCTGGAAGAGATCGATTTTGAAGGGAAGTTGGTCGCTCTTTTCGGTTGTGGCGATCAGGAAGATTACGCGGAATATTTCTGTGATGCTATGGGAACTATCCGTGACATCATTGAACCCCGCGGCGCCATTATTGTTGGTCATTGGCCAACTGAGGGCTATCACTTCGAAGAATCAAAAGGTCTGGCTGATGATAACCATTTTATCGGGCTTGCTATTGATGAAGACCGCCAACCAGAATTAACAGAAGAGCGTGTTAATGCCTGGACGAAACAGATCTACGAAGAGCTGAGTTTGTCAGAAATTCTTGCAGGATAGCGACCTATCCCATTAAGCGCAATTGGTGCAGGCCATTTCTTATCAATAGTGAACCCACGGTAGGTGAGAAGTAACTCGCTTCACTCGCCCTGTGGGATCGCGTTCAAAGGCTGTTGTTTTTATCAAAACACTGCTTAAATCCGCTTTTTATTACGAAGAATGGCAAAAAATATCCTAAACATGATAAATAGTAAGGTTATTCCTGCGTTTTATAAATGATTATTCTGGCAAAATGTATAATGAAAGTTCAAGTTAACGTGGTTTTCATTTTCACTAGCCATGCCTATAATCATAATCTGATAACTAACTGGTACTTTTTGAAGTATCGCTAAGTTCACTTTACTGAGTAACAGGACTGAATCCGCATGACCGACAACAACAAAGCATTAAAAGATGCTGGACTTAAAGTTACACTTCCTCGATTGAAAATACTGGAAGTGTTACAGGAGCCTGAATACCACCATGTCAGTGCGGAAGATCTCTACAAAAAACTGATTGATAACGGTGAAGAGATTGGACTTGCTACTGTCTACCGCGTGTTGAATCAGTTTGATGATGCCGGAATTGTCACCCGTCACAACTTTGAGGGCGGCAAATCGGTTTTTGAACTCACTCAACAACACCACCACGACCATTTAATCTGCCTGGACTGTGGTAAAGTCATTGAATTCAGTGACAAATATATTGAAAGACGCCAGAAGAATATTGCTGAGCGTTATGGGATTAAACTTTCAAACCACAGCCTTTATTTATATGGTCACTGCTCCGCCGGTAATTGCCGCGAAGATAGTAGTGCACATGACGAGAAGTGATTCACGCCTGAACCGCTAATTTTTTATCTACCTAGAGGGGAACCCGCCAGGGTTCCCCAAACCGCTAACAAATCTCGCTTAAAATGAACTACACCTCAATTTTACCTTGGCTACACGGGAGTCACTCCCACATCCAAACATAACAACACCAAAACGTTGCAATTAGCAGCGCTATCTTCTTGATATTTTGTGGTGTTACTATCGGCAGGCATTACATCTGAATTTTCATCAAGAAAACGCAGAAAACCCCGCGTAGTGAAATTGAACTTGCATTCAAACGGTTAGAGGAAATGTTAAATGGCTAAGTACAAAACGCATACTCAGATAATGGCCGAAATGATGGAAGATCCAGCGTTTAAAGCGGCCTATGAAGCAGAGCTTCGCAAAGAACGCCTTCAGAATACGCTGGAACAATGGCGAACCAGCGCGGGATTAACCCGAGCTGACCTTGCAAAGATCTTGGGTGTAACACCCTCAACCGTATCACGCATGGAAAAGAATGTAACCAGAGCCTCTATTGATACACTGGCAAGGTATGCTCAGGCTTGTGGAATTGAACACCCATCTATTTCTCTGTGATACAACCCGCCTTTAACAAATCTGCGGAATTCTCCCTCCCGAATACTAATTGGACTGTTAGCATTAGGAGGGTAGTAGAGAGCAAACCTTATTCAAAAGATCAGGTTTATTTTTTAGTCATTGAGGAACCCATCAGGGTTCCCCTCTTGCTACAACATTATCATGCCCTTACGTTATCAATTCGGCTGTAACGTTTACCATCCGGGCTGACAGAACGGATTAACACATCACCTCTCACTCTTGGGCGTTTATGGTTGTTATAAACTTCCCAGTTACGACCGCCATCAGTCGAATACTGAATGACCAATCCAGGCAGAGCAACATTAGCCCGCAAAATGCCACGTTTTACCTTAGCCCCCGGAACCGGTAGACGGTAAGCAATTCCAGCTTTATCCAGTTTACTCAGTTCACGTTGCCCTATCAGGTTAGCGAATCGAGTCCAGTCACGACTAAGCGCATCTATATCGACTTTATACGTTTCTCCCCGCTTATATGTCTGACCCGGAACATAATCCAGTTCCCAACCGGCCCGGTGCCATGCTCGTTCTGCCAGCGGCAACAAGCGCGGATAAATCATATATTCCATCTGCTCATCAGTACGAACCGTTTCACTCCATCCTTGACCTGAAAGCCCATAAGCGCCCGGCCACGGTTTATCACTTTTCGCACGGAATGCATTACCATCACGGTCAACGGAAGTTTCAGCATTTTGCGGCATGTTATTAGGCGCAAAACTAAAGATCTTAGCTTCATCGTTAAAACGGGCCGCCCAATAATAGCCACGTTCTTGTGGATGAACTTCATATGGCATATCCAGATAAATATAATCTGGATTAGATATCACCACTTCATAGCCCTTATTTGCCCAATCATTGACTGAATCAAAACCGCCATCGTAGAGAGTGTCCCAGAAATTCACCCCAACGCGTTTAGTGGCAAACTCTTTAGCGCTGCCAGCATGTTTTAAACCATCCTGCCACGCCTGCATCTTCTCGATACCATTAGCGTTCACAATTTTGCTTACTTCAATTGCGAAATAACTGGCAATATGATCAATATCTTTCACAACACCCTGTTCTATCCACTTCTGACAAACCTGAGATTTAGACCACGGTTTATCTTCCGCACTTTTATCGATGATGCCCTTACCCGGTACGATAGGACCATTTTTGTCCTGGAATCCATCTCCTAAACGGATATTCTTCGCTTCATCTCCGCCGAAATGCCAAGTCTCCAATGGTGAGCCAGCAGCTTTATGCATAGCGGCAATTTCACCTATGACTTTCTCGACAAACCGTTTTGAAGAATCCATACACGGATTTAAATAACTGCGACGATCATAGAGCTGAACAGAGGTTGCTCTGGTGGTATCCGTTGGGTCCAGCAAACGATACTCATTCGCTCCTTTCACATTCCCCTGAGCGATCAATTTCTTATAGCGAGCTTCCATAGAAACAACGGCGGCACGAGCATGGGCTGGCATATCAATTTCAGGAATAACGTCGATATAACGCGCTTTGGCATATTTCAGAATATCAATATAGTCTTGACGGCTGAAATATCCGCTACCCATATTGTTGTTATCAGGACCTGAACCCAGTTGTGGCAACAAACATTTAGTTTCGCTTAAATCATGACACCGCTGGCTGCCGACTTCCGTCAACTCAGGTAATCCAGGAATTTCCAAACGCCAACCTTCATCGTCAGTCAGATGAATATGGAATTTATTCAACTTGTAACTTGCCATTTGGTCAAGCAAACGCAGAACAGCCTGTTTACTGTGAAAATTACGCCCTACATCAAGGAGAACCCCACGATATTCAAAGCGGGGGGCATCTTTTGCCGCCAAAGTAGCAATCTTCCTATCGCCATCAACAGGAATTAATGACAACAGAGATTGAAGACCGTAAAACACCCCTGATTGGTCGAAAGCAACAATTTGCGCCCCATTCTGGGTAACATTCAGCCGGTAAGCCCCTTTAACCTGCCAATCTCCGGTAAAATCGGAAGAGACAATCTGGGTCGCAACGGAATAGCCACTATTCTCTAACTTAATTCCTTGATCAGTAAAACGCTTTCTGACAAGAATAACTGCCTCGTCATTTAAACCGCCTAATTCCAGTCTCACTCCGCCAGATAAATCAACATCCTCGGTAAAAATCTGAACCTCTTTTGGTGTCGGGATAATTTGCCCACGCAATTTTTCTGATCCAACCTTTTTGACCTGCAAATTTTTCATATAACGATTTTCCGGCGTCATCAGAATATTGTTATCTGTCTGCGTGCGTTTCCACTGATCGCCGGTAAAAGCAGATAAAAATTGGCTCAGATCTTCTGTATCCGTATTAACAAGTACTTTAGGTTTAGCGTCACCCGACGTCGCATACCAGCGAGGTAAAAAATCAGTGCTGTAAATCTGCCAATATTCTCCAATAAGCGGCAGTTTTACCTGCTCATTAACTTTAATGCCGGTGAATTTTTCGGTTGGCTCCAGTCTATGTAAATCGCCCGTGATACGTGTGATTTTGAACTGTTCATTATCCACACTCAGAACTTGGCGGATACTGTGGAAATAAATCGCCCAGTCAGAAGAGTCAATCGCCTGATTACCATTGGTTAAAGTAATATCCACTCGATTACATTTAGCCCAATCCGCCCCCAATACCGCACAGTTAACGCCGTGATCTCCCGCCTGATTATCAACAACCTTATAATTAACTTTTAATTGACTCAGCGCATCAACCACTTGTTGAGCTGTTTGGGAAGCATATACAGAGCCTATAAGTCCAACTGTCGCAGTCAGTGCTGCTAATGTATGCAATTTAAATTTCTTCATTATTACCTCTTTCAAACACAAAAGTTATGTAAGGTAAGTCGCTGCTCAGAAACCTAAGAGCGACAACAACGAGCCATGAGAAGACAATAAATAATATGATGACGTTGAATTTAATCTCTTTCTCACTTCGGAAAAATAAATGCCAATCTTGCGCCATATGTAACCATAAAATTACTGTCAAAAATGTAAATCGATTTATAAAATATAAAAACCTTACATTAAGAAATAAAATTAAAGTCACTTAATCAGCATCTATAAAGATTATTTTTCACATCATAAATTATCAATGAAAAAAAAGGGATTTTTTGTAAAATATGACAGAGAACACATTACAAATAAACACAATGAAATCTATATACATCATTGATATAAAAATAAAAAATAATACAAAAACGAAAGATTAACAATATGAAAAGCGCACTAAAAAATAGATTAATTAATACAAATATTTTCCAACTAAAATAGATATAAAATTATTTACCCATGATAATATTTAAAAAAATAAACTACCAATTGTGATTTGTTTTTTATTATAGAGAATAATTAAACAATCATAATTCAACTTAATTAAAAATGTAGTAATTGATATGAAATCCATATTTTTATCAAAATTAAATTATAAATAATTATCATCACCCTCATTCAGCACATAACCGTCAATATCTTATAAAACATTAGAAATGGCGTTAAAGATTCGGTTAAGATAATTAATACATATAAAATACCGGGATATTGCTATATAAGCTTTTATCCCGGTTAAATCATTCTCTGTTTTTAAATACAATCTATACAACCTATATTTACTTGAATTTAAAGCTCTTCACGAACAGCAAGACCTAAGTTTTGCAACATTGGCGCATTCTCACATGCAATATAGAATACTTCATCAATAGCACTACTGTTAACATGTTGATGCCATGCCCACACAGGCACATATATCGCATCACCGGCTTTCCATGAAACATGTTGTTCACCAATGAGTGAATACCCCTCACCATCAACAATATATATTATGGTTTCATAGCTGTGTCTGTGTTTACGGGTTGATTGTCCAGGTTGTAATCCTCCCAGAGTCATACTGAGAACTTTACTGGGTAAATTAACCATAGCCACTTTATGGCGCCTTTCATGTGAGAAATTCAAATCTTGACTCAATTCAGAATTCAATACATCTTCATGAATCAATTTAGCAGGCTTATCTTCAATTAATTCTCCGGGAACTTTGCCAAAGTCTCCAGATGAGAAAAACGTTTCTTTCACTATAATTACCTCCAATATTGTAGTTTATTGTAAAATTTGCATTCTGAAATAACACCCGAAATATTTCATCTTACAAATATCTTAGGCACCATTTCTGCCTATGCTCCCGGGGATTCACTCCCTTGCCGTCGCGATGCATCTTGAAATCTTTAGGGTATATATCTATTAGTTCTGACAAAAGTGCAAGAGATTCCATCAAAATTACCGATAAATATTTTTAATAAAATTAACTATATTATTCTGCGTAATAACAGTGATGGTTGAACTATATTATCGTTCTATACACCCAACCACCCGTTCCACAGGCGCACCTCTCTTAATACGCTAACACCAAACCCCAATGATATTTCGATTGTTCGCTAATTTTTTATATGCACACCAAATAACCATCAATGCTTTGCTATGACAATTATATTAGTCCTATCGACATTACCAGAAGGTCCGTTACCTGCCGACAATTTTATCCAATATTGAACCTATATTGTCAGGAACCTTATCACCTCTCCAAGCAATATATTGGTCAGGGCGCACTAATAGGAGCCTGGTTTGATATAATCGCCAAGCATCATGACCGGGAAGATCAACAATCTTGACCGGAATCTTACGTTGATATGCTTGAGCTAATAATTCAGATATATCTGGAAAATGAGATCCTATCCGCAGCAAACTAAATCCGGTACCTAAAATATCGAACAGAGATACCCTGGCGCCAGGAATAGGTGTAAGCCATAAGTGCGGCAATCTCCCCCCGGGTACACTACTTGGTTTATAATTAAGCCAATCATCATCCGGTACTGGATCGCTATTAATAATATGAGGAGAACTATCATATCGAGCACCAAGTTCAACACCGATAGAAGTAAATTGACAGCGAAAATTACTCAGCTCAATACCAATCTTTTCACGCGCCAAACCACCCGCAGAATCTGCATCTTCCAGATTTTCAGGCACATATAGTGATGCTGTCTGCCGGGTATAAGAGCGTGCAGCGGCAGTATTTCTCAATGCAATTGGGCGACGCTCGCTTTCATAAGAATCCATTAGCGCATTGCCCGCCCAACCATTTATAGACGCAACAATTTTCCAGGCTAAATTGCTAGCATCGTCGATCCCCGTATGCATGCCAAAACCACCAGTAGGCGAAAATAAGTGAATAGAATCGCCTGCTAAATATACCCTACCCTCAGAATATTTATTAGCAACGAGAGCAACACCACCTTTCCATATCGTATTGCCAAGGACTAATACCTCAGCATCTGAACCGATTCCTGCCTGCGCTATGCGAATGACTTCCGAATCATCGATAACTTTCCCATCTTTACTTTGGGTCACAAATAAAAAATCATCTTCACCGTCTAAGCAGATAAATAACATATGCTTCCCGGGTGAGATAATATGGTACATCAAGGATTTTTTGTCTCGTAATAATCCTTGATGAATTCCAGGAACACGGATATAGCTGGAAACCATTCCACCTGTTAGAAAACCTGCCTTAGCTTCAACTGTTCCTTCGTATGCGATACCAAGCTTAGATCGAACAAAGCTCTGCCCGCCATCGCACCCAACCATATATGCCGCCTGCCAGACTTCATTAGCATATTTTCCATCAACATGCTCCGCATAAAGTTTTACTTTGTCTTGATACTGGATAAAATCTTTAACACGCCAACCATATCTTATTGTAATATTCGGACGACTCCTTGCATGTTGTAACAAAAACCGTTCAACATACATTTGATTTACACGTAATATGGGTTCTGGTACCTGATCTGTCGAAGTCGCATTGTCGCGCATAGCCATTTTCTGCATTTCCGACGGTAAGGAGATCCGTGCAAGTTCCCACCCATTAAACTTGGTAAAATATGACGCATCCAAAGGGAACTCTTTTGGCAATCCTAATGACCGAATAGGCTGAGATATACCTACACGACGATAATGCTCCATAATACGGGCACTATGGGTACTGCCTTTAGGTTGCCATCGAGTTTCTTCCTCCAAATTAAAGATAACGGAACGAATACCATATAAATCCAAGAATAAAGCTAACATTAGGCCAACGGGTCCACCACCAACGATGGCAACAGGTGATACAGAAATATTTTCCGAAGTCAAAATATATTCTCCTTAATAATGATTTATAGCAATAAACATTTCAGTCCCAAAGATATCAGTTAAAAATTTTTGTATGTTTGTGAATTATCGTCTTTTCTTCTCTCTTCATATAAAAAATAGTTATAATCATGCTTTATGAATTATTCATTAAACATTACTTTATTTCCCTAACAGCTAACCCCCATAAGCCTCTTTCCCTATCAATTGGGATACTTACTTTGTTACTTTCTTAAGAAAACATTTATATGTTATATCTTCTGGATTGTTAAGCGTATAATCAGTTTCCTCTCGAAAAAAATCACTTTCAAGAATAAACGGAAGATTATAATTCAAAAAAATAGCATCCAGTTTTCACTATTTTCTAATATTTCATATATATCGCCATTTCCCACAGAAACGAATTATGTCGCATTATACTAAACAAGGTATAGTTCATCGTCTCTTCAATATCAGAAACAACAAATGGACAATATTCCTCTAATGCTATCGTGGAAACAATAACTCTTACTCTGTAGCCTAATTCTCAAAAAGAGATATCTCAAATTCTTAGTAAGAATACCGGTGGACTGAAAATGAGTTGGTGGGAACACATCTTTGTGAATGTTAAAGAACCGCTCCATACGTTCAAACTCAGAGACATCGGGAGATTCAACAAGAATCAACTTTTTTACAACTTTGACAACAGCATTTTCATGAAAAACTCAATTCACAATATGTTATTTTATTTATAATCAATTCTAATTATTGGATATGTAATTAGCGGTTTTTAGAATCCTATATGAAATTTTTTATTTCTTTAATATTTATCAAGAATTTTAGCAGAAATACTCCTTAACTTATGTTTCAGAACTTTACTTATCGTCCTCGTAGGAATTTTGATCAAAGCTATTCACAACAACCACACATTCTCTAATATAGTATTTCTTCTCAGACTTTTCCAATACTAGTTACATGATTTTTCACCAAACAATATTTACATTTAAAGTTAATTTTCATTAAATAAAATCGACAATGACTAATTTCGATTTTTATTTTTGACATCATATGAATTCAACCCAATAATTATTACATTATATATGATTACAAATGCTTTTATTGTTTCTTTCGCCAGAAATATAGCTATCAACATTTTATGCTGATATTTCACCACTAGAAACCATATCAAGTACTTTTGCTACACATGTCATTATGACGCAAAGTATCTCAATCACATTCGGATAAAAGCGTTACATCTGTATTTACCCCAATATTGCTTTGATATAGTTCATTAAGCATCGCAATGCGAAAACGCACCATTTCTTCACCCACGGCAATAACATCCACCCTCCGGTAAGGTTTCTCTTCAACCATCCGATCAATAATTTTCCTCATCGCAATGGCATGATCTTCATCTTCTTCAACATGAATTCTAAAGAAATGCAACGCATCATCAGGTGCCTTTATGAATTGCAAGGCATCCAAAATTGGGCCATAAACCAAAGGCACGATTGCCTCAGCTCCTAAACACAGTGCCGCAAGCCCTCTTAGAGAATCATCACTGCGGCAGTGGCGAAACATAGCATCAATCAGTTGCTGAGTGCTGTTAAGAATCGGATCACTTTTAGGAACAGCGTTAATAGCTGCCATCGCCTTTTTATATAACTCTGCGTGAGATATCTTTGCAGCATCGGTTCCTGTTAGCTCTTCCAACAAATTGTGAGAAAGCAACACAAAATCTTTTTGGTCTGCTAAACCTCCCATCAATGAACAGAGATAGCGGGTGAAATATTGTGAATAATGATGGTGCTGGATCATAAACTTTCTTAATAAACTCTGGTCCACCTGTCCAGAGCGGCAAGCGACCAGAAATACATTCGCATTAAGCTCCTCCAATAACTCTTTAGAGAAAACGTCTTCCCATAGTGGAGATAAAAAATAACCGGTTTCTTTTCTAAGTTTGTTTTGAGTGTTGATAGCGAGTTCCATAATAAACCCTTTTAGTAACATTCAACCGATGAAATAGATGACATATAGGCTCTTCTCAAGCCAAAAATAGTCGTTCTATGTTTATGCAATCCTATCAGTCTGTTAGCACAGATTGTCGCAATACCGTAGGCAAGAATATAGATGTTAATGGCCCAACTCAGCTCTACTGTGCTTCCATCATGCACTGTATTCAAAAGGATGGCCGCGGCCATAAGACAAGACGAGTGAAATTTTATTTACACTGATCCCGTATCTATTTTGGTTTTCACGACCATTTCGATTCTCAGCCTTAAATATGTGCGGTTCATCGCTATATGGCAGCTAAAGCAGAATGAATTTTATTTCATACTACAGATTCGCTAATAGTGGATAAATAGACCTAAAATCACTTCTGAAGTGACTCTCTTGTCACCAATCGTGACCTAAAAAAGCCTAGGAGACCCAAATGAATAATTTGAGTGGATTTATAATCTTCATCCATGTAGCCGAAGCTCGTAGCTTCGCGACAGCAGCCAGGCAACTCGGACTTTCTCCTTCGTCCGTTAGTAAAAGCATATCTCGATTAGAAGAGAAATTAGGTGTCCGCCTGCTCCAACGCAGCACCCGTAGCGTCAGTTTGACGGCTGAAGGCACACTGTTCCTTGAGCGCTGTAAACGTATCCTGGACGAGATTTCCACTGCGGAGCATGAACTATTAAGCTCCATCTCTGCCCCTCAAGGCCGCCTGCGAGTGAGTTTGCCATCGCTCAGTAACCTGATGCTACCTGTATTATCCGCTTTTGCCACTTGTTACCCACAGATAGAGTTAGAACTGGATTTTAGTGATCGATTAGTTGATGTTATCGATGAAGGGTTCGACGCAGTGGTTCGCACTGGAGAACTCAACGATTCGCGACTTATGAATAAACGTATAGGGTCTAGCCGTTTTGTCTATGTTGGCGCTCCAGGCTACTTTAAACAACACGGTAAACCATCACATCCCGGAGAGTTATTGCACCACGCCTGCTTGATGCACCGTTTTCCAACTACCGGCCTGTTAGAGAAATGGCCTCTGTGCTCAGGAACATCCGAAGTAGACATCCATCTTCAGGCAAAGATCACTAGCAATCATGTCGAAACATTGCTACACATGGCAATCCAAGGCCACGGCATCGCCTGTTTGCCTGATTTTACCGTTAAACAAGCTTTAGCTAGCGGTGCATTGTTAACCATTCTGGATAAATGGGCGGGTACTTCAAGTACCTTCCGTGTTCTCTGGCCATCTAACCGTTGGGTATTACCTAAAGTCAGGGTGTTTGTCGATTTCATGGCAGATAATTTATTCCCAAAAGATAAATAAAATAGTTACCAACAACTTATAGAGGTATTGACGTATGAATTGATACTTTTGGTTTTATCTTGTAATCCTGATAACTCGTTTACCCATAACTTAATTTTCTCTAGTAATAACAAATTTAGCCACAAAAAAACTGCACCTCATGCTGGATTAAGCGTCCAACTTGTGAGGTACAGTTCATTATCTTAATTAATCCTGAGAAATTTTTGCCCAGGTATCACGCAGACCAACGGTACGGTTAAATACCAAATTTTCTGCACTGGAATGACAACAATCAGCGCAGAAATAACCTTCACGTTCAAACTGGTAAGTTTGTTCTGACTCAGCATCAGCTAAACTTGGCTCAACAAAGCCCTGACGGATCACCAGTGATTCTGGGTTAATTGTCGCCAGAAAATCATCTTCCGCCCCTGGGTTGGGTACGCTGAATAGACGATCATATAGGCGGAACTCCGCAGAAACCGCATGAGCCGCGCTAACCCAATGAATAACACCTTTCACTTTCCGGCCATCCGCTGGATCTTTATTCAACGTTTGATCATCGTAGCTGCAATAGATCGTCGTGATATTATCGTCAGCATCTTTCTCAACACGCTCCGCTTTAATGATATAAGCGTTACGCAGACGGACTTCTTTACCTAATACCAGACGCTTATATTGACGGTTCGCTTCTTCACGGAAATCCGCCCGGTCAATATAGATCTCACGGCTAAATGGCACTTCACGGCTGCCCATCTCCGGTTTGTTCGGATGATTAGGCATACTCAAAATCTGCTCCCCTTCCGGCATATTTTCGATCACTAATCTGACCGGATCGAGAACAGCCATTGCGCGAGGGGCATTTTCGTTCAGATCATCACGGATACAAGATTCCAATGCTGCCATTTCCACATTGTTGTCCTGCTTAGTGACACCAATACGACGACAGAATTCACGAATAGACGCGGCAGTATAACCACGACGACGCAAGCCAGAGATCGTTGGCATACGGGGATCATCCCAACCTTCAACAATCTTATCTGTCACCAACAGATTTAGCTTACGCTTAGACATGACTGTGTATTCAAGATTCAAGCGCGAGAATTCATACTGACGCGGGTGACAATCAATAGTGATGTTTTCCAGCACCCAGTCGTACAGGCGGCGGTTATCCTGGAACTCCAGCGTACACAGCGAATGTGTAATGCCTTCAAGGGCATCAGAAATACAGTGAGTAAAATCGTACATTGGGTAGATGCACCACTTGTCACCGCACTGATGATGTTCTGCAAATTTAATACGGTACAAAACTGGATCACGCATCACAATGAAAGGTGATGCCATATCAATTTTGGCGCGTAGACAAGCTTTACCTTCGTCAAATTCACCGGCACGCATTTTTTCGAACAACACCAAATTTTCTTCAACAGTGCGGTCACGATATGGGCTGTTTTTACCCGGCTCTTTCAACGTGCCACGATATTCACGTATCTCTTCTGGACTCAATTGATCAACGTAAGCCAGACCTTTGTTGATCAATTCAATAGCATATTGATACAGCGTATCGAAATAATTAGAAGAGTAGCGAATATCGCCACTCCACCCAAAACCTAACCACTGAACGTCATTTTTAATAGAATCGACGTATTCAACATCTTCCTTTACTGGGTTGGTATCATCAAAACGCAGATTACACTGACCCTGATAGTCTTTTGCGACACCAAAGTTCAGGCAGATAGATTTCGCATGACCAATATGCAGATAACCATTGGGTTCAGGTGGAAAGCGAGTATGTACCGATGTATGTTTACCAGTTGCCAAATCTTCGTCAATTATCTGACGAATAAAGTTTGTCGGGCGGGCGTCTGCCTCACTCATTTCTTATACCTCAATAATGCAAAAACGCGTCACATAACCGCCTATAATCCAACAAGCAGTGCTGAGAAACAACCGTTTGTTCATGTAAAATGGCGATTCAGTACAAAGTTGGAGCGAAAAAACGACTCTCTGCCAAATTAGGAGCTGTTTTTATAATTTTTTACTGAAAAATAAGCATGATATTTAACAATTTAAGCTCATTTATCCATTCTCCCACAATCTTATGTATAGCAATTAGTTACGAATAGACCTTTCTTAAGATCGAAAAAACACTCAACAATGGCACAGTCAACAATGCAACACGCTTTATTTATAATTATCCGTGAAAATGAAGGCGAATTGAGTAATTACGGTATGAAATAACCAATGAGACCATTTTCAATCAATACTTCACTCAACTATAAAAATATTACCTAATAACAACCATCCAATTTTAAAGAATAAATAATTGACACTATGTTTTTCATAAATAACTATTTGATAAAATAAACATAAATCTATAATTTAAATATCTAAATCACGTGTTAATTGATATTTTCACTCTGTAAATATAAAAAATAATTATACATATCAAATTTACGATTGAAACATCATTAATGACATTATAAATTAAATTTTTATATATAAAAACCCAAAAATAACAATAAATTAATCTCATAATCAACTCTGATGATTTAGTATTTCACCATCATGACTTTATCTCTATTACACCACTATCTCTAATGGGTATTTGTTTGAAAATAAATTTATAATCAAGCCAATAAAATAAACTAAAGAATAATAAAGAGTTACGTTACATACACGCATTTTAATGTTTAAATCGTCGTAAATAAACAATAAAATACTTTGCAATTTATTATTAAGGTAATAATATTACCGGGTATCTTATCTATAATAAAACTATCCAAGTATAGTGTGATACACTTAATTAATCCTAATCATTCTGAATATTAAACTTAAAAAATTAACACATGAAAACAATGCTCAATAATTTCATTTATTTAATAAAACACCCTAAGGGAAATAAAAATGCCAAATATAATATCAAGCAAGAAAGTAGTAGTAGCACCAGCAGTAATAGTTATTAATGGCAACTACATATCAAATGATTATCATTCTGGTTTCAAAGTTGGAGCGACATCATTCGCACTAAAAGTTGCTGATTATTTTATAAAAAGAAACTTACTTTCTGGTTTTATACTCTACAAAAGAGATGAATCATTAGTTTCACCTAAAATAACCGAAGATATAATTAAAGATATAAAATGTATAAATATCTTTTTTAATTTCTCTATGGAAATTTTAGACATAAGAAATATGCTGGAAAAATGTATCTCAATATTATCAATAAAAAATGATCCGGCAGTTCCTGCAATAGTTTATTATCAAACAGATACATTATTATCCTATCACCCTCCTCATATACCTTGTTGTATAACGCATCATGGCCCTTTCGTAGAAGACTTTCAGCAACACTATTCTCTGGAAAAGACATATGATGCTTTTGAAAATAAAAATAAGGCTCAACATCTTAATATTCAACAAATGAAGGGTATTGAGACATTAATTGATAAAAAATATTTTATTTTCCAACATTCAAAATTACAAGGTGATTTTTTACTCAAAAAAGGAATAAAACCAGACAATATAAAAAACATTAGCCCACCTATTTTCTTTGAAGAAGATACTGAATTTAACATAGAAAATAAATATATTAATGATTTTATCAAAATTAATAAAAATGAATTATTGTTGTTTACTGCGGCAGCCAGATTAGATTGTTTTAAAAATATAGAACTATTAATCAATTCAGCAGTTGATTTACTGGGTAAAGGTATTCCTGTTAAAGTTTTCATTGCAGGCGATGAAGAGAGCAAAAATATCAGAAGGAATAAATTGATATCTATGGTTCCCCCCAGATATCAGTCACAGTTTTTTATATCACATAAGTTATCCCAAACAGAGTTATTCAGCGTTTTCAATAGCATAAAAAACAAATCTATTTTTGTATGTACATCACGCTATGAAACTCTTGGCATTACACCATTAGAGGCGGCATTAAATGGCGTATGCACAATCTTACCCAATTTAAATTTAATTGAAGCAGCTTCTTATTTCTCTTCAGAGTATAAATTTACATATAATATAGATTCTCTTACTGAGAAAATAATATCAATATACGAAAAAAATCTATTTACCACTAGTCAACAGTTACAATACATAAGATCTTTAATTTCAAAGGCATACTTCGAAGATAGCATGGAAAAAGCATGGGAAGAGATCTCAATAAGTTATATATCAAACCAAAACTCTGTCTCTTAATGTCTAATTATAACACTTAGACTATCCACTAAATCAATGGGCACATACAGATGCCCATTCCTAAAACTCTTATTAATTTATCTGTTTTTCATCATCAAGTTTCATGTCACTCAATCTATTTCGATAGCTAAAAACCATAAAATCAAATAAATCACTATGTTAATTCAATTGAAAACTTGCATCCGTTTACTACACATGACTTAATTTATGCAATTTTAAACAATATCGCTACAGTGATCACAATTACTCATTTATGTGTAGCTTTTTATTATTTTTCAACTAAAAATAAGTTGTATTGCTGTTGTTCATAGCGAGCTATTTTTTCAATAAAACATCCTACAACTAAGGTAAGCATTATGGGTATATTCAACTACTTGCAGCGATTGGGAAAAGCATTGATGCTTCCCATTGCCACGCTTCCCGTAGCCGCGCTTTTGCTACGTTTCGGCCAACCCGATGTATTTAATATTCCTTTCATCGCCAGCGCTGGCGGTGGTATTTTCGAAAACCTGCCACTGCTATTTGCATTAGGTATCGCAGTAGGCTTAGCAAAAGATAATGCCGGCGCTGCCGCACTGGCAGGTGTAGTTGGCTTTTTAGTACTCACTAAAGCCACATCAGTCATAGACTCGACTATCAATATGTCTTTTTTCGCCGGCATTATCTCAGGTATTGTTGCCGGTCACTGTTATAACCGTTTTTCAGATACACGCTTGCCAGAGTTTCTTGCTTTCTTCGCAGGCAAGCGATTAGTCCCTATCATGACAGGCATTATTTGTCTGTTCATTGCATGGATATGTGGCTATGTCTGGCCATATGTCCAGCACGGTATTGATTCTTTCAGTCTGTTAGTATCAAAGAGCGGCATGGTCGGATGGTTTACTTATGGTGTACTTAACCGCTCTCTCATTCCATTTGGTTTGCACTATATTCTGCACTCTGTTTTCTGGTTTAGTCTGGGTGACTGTCTGAAAATTACTTATGATTTAGCCAGCTCTGTACATAATATCTGCCTGGCGCCGGATGTTGTCCGTTCTCTGACCATTGGCGCAGCGGTTCCAGGTATTGATGGCTCAACCATTACCCAAATCGCCACCGATATGAGCCGCGGCGACTTGAACCGTTTCTTTGCCGGCGATCCACATGCCGGAGTTTACATGGCCTGGGCTTATCCCATCTTTATGGGCGGTTTGCCCGGCGCAGCGCTGGCAATGTATTTCGCAGCGCCAAAGGAACGTCGTCCTCAGATTGGCGGGATGTTATTATCCGTCGCGTTGACAGCATTCTTAACCGGTATAACTGAACCAATAGAATTCTCATTCTTATTCCTGGCGCCAGCTTTATATGTTCTGCATGCAATATTGGCTGGCGTTAGCATGGTTATCGTCAATTCATTGGGTATTCTGCATGGTTTTGGATTCTCCGCCGGATTAATTGACCTTGTATTGAGCTGGGGTCTGGCAACCAAGCCGTGGTTGTTAATCCCATTAATCGCCTTGTTCTTTGTGCTGTATTTTGTTTGTTTCACCCTCATGATTCGTATTTTCAACTTACGTACCCCAGGCCGTGAAATTGGAGAGACAACTCAAGCGATCTCTGCCGCCCAAGATAACGAAACAATCCAACATTACATTACCGCTCTTGGCGGCGCACAAAATATTCGTACAGTAGACGCCTGCATTACCCGTCTTCGCTTAACCGTTGAAGACAATACACAATTGGATGAACACCGGTTAAAACAATTAGGTGCAAAAGGCGTCCTGAAAATAGGTAAACAGAGCGTTCAAGTTGTATTGGGTCCCCAAGCAGAAAGTATTGCCGGGCAGATACGCACTCAACTACATTCAGATAGGCCAAACAAAAGGTCATAGCTAAAAACGCCTTGAATTTAAAGGGGAACTCATCTCTCGTTCCCTTTTATTTTTCTTGAAAAATAAGGTGGCTTAATAAGTGACAAAAACCGTAAAATTCATAACTTTTTCTATTAATTCTCTGGCTATTCTTTACATCTTATTTTAAGATAAAAAATATCTTTGAGGTACAGCATATCTCTGCTCATACCAATGATTTAGTATTCGCACGATAAGAAGATTAGTTAATCAGCTAATTTATCCAACCGCTATAATTTCTTGTTTTAAGAGGCACTTATGAGGCTGATCCCCCTAACGAATGCAAGTGACGTTGGTAAATGGTCCGCACACTATATCGTTAGCAAAATCAATGCATTTAACCCCACCGCCGAGCACCCTTTTATTTTGGGGTTGCCAACCGGCAGTACACCACTGGCAACTTATAAAGAGTTAATTGTTCTGCATAAAGCAGGGAAAGTCAGTTTTAAACATGTCGTGACATTCAATATGGACGAATATGTCGGTATCGCCGAGAATCATCCACAAAGCTACCATAGGTTTATGTATCAAAATTTCTTTGATCATATTGATATCCCGAAAGAAAACATCAATCTGCTCAATGGTAACGCCTCTGATGTCGAAGCGGAATGTCAACGTTATGAAGACAAAATTAAATCTTACGGTCAAATACATCTATTTATGGGGGGTGTCGGTAACGACGGTCATATTGCCTTCAATGAACCGGCATCATCTCTGACTTCCCGTACACGCATTAAAACACTTACCGTAGAAACTCGCACAGCTAACTCCCGCTTCTTCGATAATGATATTAATCAGGTGCCTAAATACGCCCTGACCGTCGGCGTAGGCACGTTAATGGATGCAGAAGAAATTATGATCCTTGCAACAGGTCTCAATAAGGCTCAAGCCATTCAGGCGGCAATTGAAGGCAATGTCAACCATATGTGGACGATAAGCTGTCTGCAAATGCATCCTAAATCCATCATTGTTTGTGACGAACCGGCAACAATGGAATTGAAGGTAAAAACAGTCAAATATTTCCACCAACTGGAAGCAGATACTATCGGCGAATTCGCCAGCAAAAATTAAAAATCTACACAGCCTGACGCCTCTCTCGCAGGCTGATTACCGTTATTATCTTCAATCATCATCTCCCGATCCCATAGGAGGCTAAGATGTATGCTTTAACCAACTGCATTATATATACCGGTCACAACAGATTAGATGAGCATGCCGTTATCATTGCGGACGGCTTAATTAAACGAATTTGCCTAACACAAGCGTTACCCGAACAGATTGAAAAACGTGATCTAAATGGCGCAATTCTTTCCCCCGGTTTTATTGATCTACAAGTTAACGGCTGTGGTGGCGTTCAGTTCAACGATCAGTTGGAAAATATTTCAGAAAAAACGCTGAATATCATGCAAAGAACCAATGAGCGCTCCGGTTGTACCAGTTACTTACCCACTCTGATTACTAGCACAGACGAATTGATGATGGCCTCTGTTGAAGTCATGCGCACTTATCTTAAGCATCATCAGCATCAGGCTTTGGGCCTGCATCTGGAAGGTCCTTATCTCAATCCGGTAAAGAAAGGCACTCATAATCCAGAGCTTATCCGTAAGCCTACATCTGAAATGATAAATTTCCTGTGCGATAACGCTGATGTCATCGCTAAGTTGACCCTCGCACCGGAAATGGTCGAACAAAAATATATTCAGCAGTTGGTAGAGGCCGGTATTGTTGTTTCCGCCGGTCATTCAAATGCCAGTTATGAAGAGGCCCGACAGGGATTCCAACACGGAATTACTATTTCAACTCATCTTTACAATGCCATGCCAGCTATTTCAGGCCGCCAACCCGGCTTGATTGGCGCTATCTTTGATACACCTGAAATCTATGCTGGAATCATCGCTGATGGTTTGCACGTTTCATGGCCAAATATTCGTAATACCAAGCGTTTGAAAAACGATAAGTTAATTTTAGTAACAGATGCGACGGCCCCAGCCGGACTCGATCCGACCTCCTGTAAAATGGAGCATTTCACCTTCGCAGGTAAGACCATATACTATCGCAACGGATTATGTGTTGATCAAAACGGCGTTCTAAGCGGCTCTTCTCTCACTATGATAGATGCCGTTAAAAATAGCGTTGAACATGTTGGTATTGCACTAGATGAAGCACTGAGGATGGCAACTCTCTACCCTGCTCGCGCAATTGGCGTTGATAAATATCTTGGCGCCGTTGAAACCGGGAAAATCGCTAACCTCACTGTTTTCAGTCACGACTTTAAAATCTGCAAAACCATCGTTAACGGAAAAGAAACTGAACTTTGACGGACTAAATAGCTGATGAGTTATAACAACACACAAAAACAAATTGGTAATATTGACCTTGTGAAGCAACTTAACGGAGCCGTGGTATATCGGCTGATTGATCAACAAGGGCCAATCTCTCGCATTCAAATTGCTGAACAAAGTCAACTTGCTCCGGCCAGTGTGACTAAAATTACTCGTCAGCTACTCGAACGGGGCTTGATTAAAGAAGTCGATCAACAAGCCTCTACCGGAGGCCGCCGCGCCATTTCCATCGTTACTGAAAATCGTCACTTCCATACTATCGGTGTCCGCCTTGGTCGCCATGATGCTACTCTTGCCCTTTATGATATGAGCGGCAGGGCCTTGGTTGAAGAACATTATCCACTGCCTGAAGCAACTCAGCAAAAAGTTGAAGACCGGCTCATCAACGCAATAGAAAACTTTATTCAACAAAATCAACGCAGAATACGCGAGCTCATCGCCATTTCAGTTATCCTGCCCGGATTAGTTGACCCCGATACCGGCATCGTCCGTTATATGCCTCATATTAAAGTGACTCACTGGACTCTGGTCGATAATTTGAAAAAGCATTTCAACATTACCTGTTTTGTGGGTCATGATATTCGCAGTTTGGCATTGGCTGAACACTATTTCGGCGCTACCCGTGATTGTGAAGATTCAATATTGGTACGTATCCATCGAGGTACCGGCGCCGGGGTGATTATCAATAACCAAATACTTCTCAATAATAGAGGAAACTTAGGTGAAATTGGCCATATTCAAATTGATCCACTCGGTGAACGCTGTCACTGCGGCAATTTTGGCTGCCTGGAAACTATCGCCGCTAACTCAGCGATAGAAGCACGAGTTCAGCATCAATTAAAGCAAGGTTTTCCAAGCCAGCTAACATTGAATAATTGCAATATCAGAGCTATCTGCCAAGCCGCTAATCAAAATGATCCATTAGCTTCTGAAGTGATAAAAAACGTCGGCCATTACCTCGGCAAAGCCATCTCTATCGCGATTAATTTATTTAACCCACAGAAGGTTGTTCTGGCGGGAGAAATTACTGAAGCTCAAAAAGTGCTCTTACCCGCTATTCAAAGTTGTATCAACTCTCAGGTTTTGAAAGAATTTCGTCAAGATCTGCCAATCGTGGTTTCTGAATTAGTCCACTGTTCTGCTATTGGCGCTTTCGCTCTGACTAAACGTGCTATGCTTAATGGTGTCCTGTTACAACACTTGCTTGAAGGGTAATGTTATTTTTTGTTGCTTTTGACAGCAAAATGCTTATATGCCAATCAAACAAGCGACTTTAAGCAGATTTCGAGAAAAAAGCAGTTGACGCATTTAGCTGATATACGCATAATGCGCCCCGCAACGCCGATGAAGGTAATGCAAAAAAGATGGCTACGTAGCTCAGCTGGTTAGAGCACAGCACTCATAATGCTGGGGTCACAGGTTCGATTCCCGTCGTAGCCACCATCTTTGCGGGAGTGGCGAAATTGGTAGACGCACCAGATTTAGGTTCTGGCGCCGCAAGGTGTGCGAGTTCAAGTCTCGCCTCCCGCACCATTCATTCATCGAGTTGTCGTTATTCAGATGGGGTATCGCCAAGCGGTAAGGCACCAGGTTTTGATCCTGGCATTCCCAGGTTCGAATCCTGGTACCCCAGCCATAATCCTGATAACACAATTCTGACAACATGTTGTACAGTGACTGCTTTCAGTTGGGGTATCGCCAAGCGGTAAGGCACCAGGTTTTGATCCTGGCATCCCCAGGTTCGAATCCTGGTACCCCAGCCATCAACTGAATGTCCCTCACTAACTATTTTGCAGTAAATCTTCTCGCTTCAAAAAAGGCTACGTAGCTCAGCTGGTTAGAGCACAGCACTCATAATGCTGGGGTCACAGGTTCGATTCCCGTCGTAGCCACCATTTTATTGGGGTATCGCCAAGCGGTAAGGCACCGGATTCTGATTCCGGCATTCCCAGGTTCGAATCCTGGTACCCCAGCCATATTCAGGAAGCCCGCTTACAACAAGCGGGTTTTCGCTTTCCAAGTCCCTTCTGTTTTTCTCCGTTCGTAAGTGCATATATTTATTGCATATATAGAAGAAAAGTAAATTGTCCACGCCATAAACAAATTTACGACGTGCTTGTGATCTTCACTACCAATCTATACGGTTACAATCCTAACGCATACTTAAGCACCGCTTTTTTCATTACGCCAGCCCGTTGAGCTGCCATCAGCGCCAGATTACGAACAACTTTCAGCCCTGGCTGCTCATTACTGAACACGGTGTAAAATAGATCCATTCCAGCTTGCATCATCAGGTTATCCGGCATTCTACGACGCTGATAACGCATCAACACTTCCAATGAATCCCACTGCTCTGTTAATTCTTTCGCCTTCACCAAAACATCAAGCAGAGTATTCACATCCCGATAACCAAGATTTACTCCCTGCCCGGCCAGAGGATTAATGGTATGAGCCGCATCACCCAACAATACTAATCCTTCACGTACATAACTGTTAGCATGATGACGAGCCAAAGGAAATGAACCGGCGGCAACGGGGGTCACTTTACCTAGCCGAACAGGAAATGCCTGAAAAATTTCCTGCTCAAGTTGAGCCATCGACATTGCCTGTAATTGTCGTATGCGTGCCGGTTTGTCGTACCACACCAGCGAAGCCCATTGATCAAACAGTGGAAGAAACGCTCTCGGGCCAGAAGGAAAAAACTGCTGCCAGGTAATATCCTGTTGTGGCTGTTCTGTTTTTACCGTGATCAACATACAAGACTGTCTGTACTGCCAGCCACGACTGCCAATTCCCGCCATTTGCCGAACCTGAGAACGAGCACCATCAGCCCCGACAATCAAGCGAGCAGTCATTTCCGTTCCATCAGCCAGAGTCACTAACCACCCCACTTTCTGCCACTGCATTGATTGCAATACTGCCGGGCATAGCAAAGTCAAATTGGGATATTTTTCAAACTGTTGCCACAAAGCCAGTTGCAAGATATGGTTTTCAACCATATAGCCCAACTCAGGCAACCCTAGGCTTTGTGCATCAAACACTAAATTAGAATCATTCTGTTCCCAAGTCTCTAATGTACGATACGGCGCACTGCGCATCTGTAATACCGCATCCCATGCGCCAAGTTGTTTGAACAAATCGACAGAAGCACAACTGATCGCTGATACACGTACATCAGGATGACTCTGTGCATCATAAGATTGTGGCGGTTGATGATCCAATAAAGCAACTGTCCAACCTTCTTGTGCCAGCCCCAATGCTGTTGCAGCGCCGATCATGCCAGCACCAACCACCACTACATCAAAAATCTGTTGTGAATTATTCATCTCAGTCATGCTATTAACCCATTGATTAGTACAGTGTACCGAATTTTTAATTCTCCGGTAGAGAATATCCTGTTTAACAGTCTGGTCACTGCTCCTGCAAATGACTACAATACCCGACAACTTTATGCCTAATACACAATTGCTTTTGCCGTGTAATAACACTTTTCAGCACGGTAGAAAGCTCGGATGCACAAGAAAATGTCGACGATAAAAAAACTGTATATTAAAACTTGGGGCTGTCAGATGAATGAATATGATTCATCTAAAATGGCCGACCTGCTGGAAAGTACTCACGGTTATCAGTTAACCGATGTCGCCGAAGAAGCAGACATTTTGCTATTAAATACCTGTTCAATCCGCGAAAAAGCACAGGAAAAGGTTTTCCATCAATTAGGCCGCTGGAAAAACCTAAAAGATACTAATCCAGATATCATCATTGGAGTCGGTGGCTGTGTCGCCTCTCAGGAAGGGGATTTCATCCGTCAACGCGCTCAATGCGTAGACATTATTTTCGGGCCGCAAACATTGCATCGTTTACCTGAGATGATCAACCAGGTGAAAGGCACCCGCAGCCCAGTTGTTGATATCAGCTTCCCGGAAATCGAGAAATTTGACCGTCTGCCTGAACCGCGTGCTGAAGGTCCGTCTGCTTTTGTTTCTATTATGGAAGGCTGCAACAAATACTGTACTTTCTGTGTCGTACCTTATACCCGCGGAGAAGAAGTTAGTCGCCCATGCGATGATGTTCTGTTTGAAATCGCGCAGCTTGCCGCTCAAGGCGTACGTGAAGTCAACCTTCTCGGTCAGAACGTGAACGCTTATCGTGGCGCCACTTATGATGGTGATATCTGCTCTTTCGCTGAGTTAATTCGTTTGGTAGCGGCTATAGATGGTATTGACCGTATTCGCTTTACGACTAGCCACCCAATTGAGTTTACAGACGATATTATCGCGGTTTACGAAGATACACCGGAATTGGTTAGCTTCCTGCATCTACCGGTGCAAAGTGGCTCGGACCGTATTCTAACGTTGATGAAACGCGCCCACACAGCCCTCGAGTATAAAAGCATTATCCGCAAACTGCGTAAAGCACGTCCTGATATCTTGATAAGCTCTGACTTCATTATCGGATTCCCAGGTGAAACCCAAGATGACTTCGAGAAAACCATGAAACTGATCGCTGATGTCAATTTCGATATGAGCTACAGCTTCATCTATTCTGCTCGTCCGGGAACGCCAGCCGCCGATCTGCCTGATGATGTCAGCGAAGAAGAGAAGAAACAGCGTCTTTACCTGTTACAACAACGTATCAACCAACAAGCAATGAGCTACAGCCGTGCTATGTTAGGCAGCGTACAACGTATTCTGGTTGAAGGAACTTCCCGTAAGAATGTGATGGAACTTTCTGGCCGTACCGAAAACAATCGGGTTGTCAACTTTGAAGGCCAGCCTGATATGATTGGCAAATTCGTTGATGTTGAAATTGTTGATGTCTACGCCAACTCACTACGCGGTAAAGTTATCCGTACCGAAGATCAAATGGATCTTCGTACACACGAATCACCTGAGTCCGTTATAGCCCGTACCCGTAAAGAAGATGAAATCGGGGTCGGCACTTATCAGCCCTAAATATAGAGATAATCAGTGATTCAACAAATTCATTCACAAATAGCAACTCAGGAAATTTTCCTCGAACCAGCCGATAATCAGCGCCTAATGAGCCTGTGTGGTCCGTTTGATGACAATTTGAAGCAGCTTGAACGCCGGTTAGGTATTGAAATTAGCCGTCGTGATAACCGTTTCAAACTGATGGGCAAACCGCTGTGCGTTAGCGCAGCCACCAATATCCTACGCCATTTATATGCGGAAACTTCCCCTGTCCGTGGGGTAATCCCTGACATCAAACCAGAACAGATCCATCTGGCAATTACCGAAAGCCGGGTTCTGGAGCAAACCGCCGAGAGCATACCCGAATACGGTAAAGCCGTTAATATTCGCACCAAACGCGGCATGGTGAAACCACGCACGCCCAATCAGGCACAATATATTGCTAATATTCTTAGCCATGATATTACGTTTGGGATTGGTCCTGCCGGTACGGGAAAAACTTACCTAGCCGTTGCCGCTGCGGTTGATGCACTGGAACGACAAGAAATCCGCCGTATCCTGCTAACCCGCCCGGCAGTAGAAGCGGGCGAAAAATTGGGTTTTCTACCTGGCGACCTGAGCCAAAAAGTTGATCCGTACCTGCGCCCACTCTACGACGCCTTGTTTGAAATGCTAGGTTTTGAAAAAGTTGAAAAGCTGATCGAGCGTAACGTTATTGAAGTCGCTCCATTAGCTTATATGCGTGGACGAACCCTAAACGACGCTTTTATTATTCTGGATGAGAGCCAGAACACGACCATCGAACAGATGAAAATGTTCCTGACCCGTATCGGCTTCAACTCCAAAGCGGTTGTTACCGGCGACGTTACGCAGATCGACCTGCCTCGTGGGCAGAAGTCCGGCCTACGCCATGCTATTGAAGTTTTATCAGGCGTCGGCGAGCTGAGTTTCAACTTTTTCCACAGTGATGATGTTGTCCGTCACCCAGTGGTTGCCAAAGTTGTCATTGCCTATGAAGAGTGGGAAGCAACCGAGCAAAAACGCAAACAGACACTCAGTGAACAACGCAAGCAGGAAGCACAATGAGTTCAGTCATACTTGATTTACAAATTGCCTGTGAGCATTCACAAGGTCTTCCTGAGGCAACCCTGTTCCAGTGCTGGCTGGATGGGGTTTTACCTCAATTTCAATCAGAAAGTGAAGTCACTATCCGCATTGTTGATGAGGCAGAAAGCCACGATTTAAATCTGACTTACCGTGGTAAAGATAAGCCGACAAATGTGTTATCTTTCCCATTTGAAGCCCCACCAGAGGTTGATTTACCCCTGCTTGGCGATCTCATTATCTGTCGTCAGGTTGTTGAAAAAGAAGCGGAGGAACAACAAAAAACAGTAGAAGAACATTGGGCGCATATGGTTGTACACGGCTGCCTACACTTGCTGGGTTATGACCATATCGAAGATGATGAAGCTGAAGAAATGGAATCTTTGGAAACAGAAATTATGCAAGCGTTAGGTTATACTGACCCCTACCTTGCGGAAAAAGAGTAACCATTCGTACCATTTTTATGCTAAAAAATACCGACAATAACTATTTAATGGGAAATTTTCATTAAAACGCCATGAGCGACGACCATCCTTCAAGTAACGACAATCCTGGCCCTAAGAAAGGGTTTTTCACTCTTCTTCTTAACCAGCTTTTTCACGGTGAGCCAAAAAGCCGTGATGAACTGGTGGAACTGATCCGTGACTCTGAACAAAACGATCTGATTGATCCTGATACCCGCGATATGCTCGAAGGGGTAATGGATATTTCCGATCAGCGTGTCCGGGATATCATGATCCCCCGTTCTCAAATCGTTACCTTAAAACGTAATCAAACCCTGGACGAATGTCTGGATGTAATTATCGATTCGGCTCATTCTCGCTTCCCTGTGATCAGTGAAGACAAAGATCACATTGAAGGAATTTTAATGGCAAAAGACCTATTGCCATTTATGCGTACCGATGCGCCGCCATTCAGCATAGATAAGGTTCTGCGTCAGGCTGTCGTTGTACCTGAAAGTAAACGGGTTGACCGCATGCTGAAAGAGTTCCGTTCTCAACGTTATCATATGGCAATCGTCATTGATGAGTTTGGTGGCGTATCGGGCCTGGTCACTATCGAAGATATTCTTGAACTGATCGTCGGTGAAATTGAAGACGAATACGATGAAGAAGAAGATGTCGATATTCGTGCCTTGAGCCGTCATACCTATACGGTACGAGCGCTAACTCAGATTGAAGACTTTAATGAAGCCTTTAGCACCCAATTCAGTGATGAAGAAGTGGATACTATTGGCGGTCTGGTTATGCAAGCATTCGGTCATTTGCCAGCCAGAGGAGAATCTGTTGATATCAACGGTTATCTCTTTAAAGTCGCTATGGCCGATAGCCGAAGAATTATTCAAGTTTACGTTACGATACCGGACGATGCGCCAATACCTAACCTTGAAGAAGAATAAAATCTGAATGAACAAAGCTTCATTATTAAATCGCCAGCGGCTGCGCGCCTTACTGGCACTGTTTTTCGGAGCCAGTGGAACGCTGGCTTTTTCGCCTTTTGACTTCTGGCCTGCCGCTATTATCTCCCTGTTTGGACTACAACTTCTGACTTTGAACAGAACACCCCGACAAGCGGCATTTATTGCTTTTTGTTGGGGATTCGGTCTGTTTGGCAGTGGTACAAACTGGGTATATGTCAGCATTGCCAATTTCGGCGGCATGCCAACCGCGGTCAATATTCTGCTGGTCATATTACTTGCCGCCTATCTCTCGCTCTATCCTGCTTTATTCGCTGGCTTACTCAACCGCTTCTTCGCAAAAACGAACGGGGTAAGGCTGGCTGTGGCAGCACCTGCATTATGGCAACTTACCGAATTCCTGCGCGGCTGGATTCTAACCGGTTTTCCCTGGCTACAATTCGGCTACAGCCAATTAGATGGTCCAATGAAAGCCATTGCGCCAATTTTGGGTGTTGAGGCCATCACTTTCTTGTTAATGGCTCTCAGCGGGTTATTCGTTCTGACCATCGTACATCGGAAAATAGTCGCTGGTGTTATCGCTGTCGCCATTTTGCTATTACCGTGGTCAATACGCCATTATCAGTGGTACAACCTGCTGCCTGAAAAAGCAGTTGATGTCGCGCTGGTTCAGGGAAATATTCCACAATCCCTGAAATGGGCACCCAATATGCTCAATGAAACTATGGACATCTACATGGACAATAGCCTGCCATATATCGGCAAAATACCGATAATCATCTGGCCGGAGTCTGCTATTCCTTCATTGGAAAGTTATCAACGCCACTTTCTAGCAAAATTAGATGAGCTGTTACGCAATCAACACACCAGCCTTATTACCGGTATTGTCGATGAAAGAGCCGTTGGCGACAGCGATAAGATCTATAACAGCGTGATTGTCCTCGGCGATAAAATACCTTATCAATATCCGGCAGCTATTCGCTACGATAAATACCATCTGGTACCATTCGGCGAATTTGTTCCTCTGGAGTCTCTACTCCGTCCTCTGGCGCCATTCTTCAACTTACCCATGTCTTCATTCAGCCGTGGCAACTACATTCAACCACAGCTTTCTGTTGCAGGATATAATTTAACCACCGCTATTTGTTATGAAATCATACTGGGCGAACAGGTTCGTGCGAATTTCAAACCGGATACCGAATTCTTACTCACAGTTTCCAATGATGCTTGGTTTGGTGGTTCAATTGGTCCTTGGCAGCATTTCCAAATGGCACGCATGCGTTCCCTCGAATTAGGACGCCCATTACTACGTAGTACTAATAACGGCATTACAGCCGTTATCAGCCCGGACGGAGAAGTGCAGGCAGCACTCCCACAATTTACCCGTAATGTTTTGGCAGCTAAAGTGACGCCCGCGACCGGGATTACACCCTATGCTCGCTGGGGTAACTGGCCGGTATGGGTAACTACCGTATTGTTTGCCCTATTTGCCTTAACATATAACCGCCGTAAATCTTAATCCATATAGCCAAAAGGGAGCGAAATTGCTCCCTTGCACTATTCCTTTGCACTATGCAGAAACAGATTGACTTTTAATCCATTTTCCATCCAATTGATAGAAAAACAAAGGAGTAACAAGTTATGCAAGCAAAACGTCTGCAACCATCGGAAATTTCACCAGAGCTTTATAACTCAGTCGTAAAAGTCGATGAATTAACTTACCAATCCACTCTCGGTAAGGCGCTCATCGAACTCATCAAAGTCAGAGTTTCCCAAATCAATGGCTGTGCCTTTTATCTTAATATGCATTCCAAAGCTGCCCGCAAGGCAGGAAATAGCGAACAAAAACTCTATCTCCTGAGTGCCTGGAAAGAGGCAACTATTTTTACATCACGGGAACGTGCGGCATTAGGCTGGACAGAGGCTTTATCTCGGGTTGCCGAAACTGGGGCAGAAGATGAACATTACACCCCGTTATTAGCAGAATTTGATGAAAAAGAGATTGTCGATTTAACATTGTTAATCGGCCTTATCAACCTGTGGAATCGTCTGGCAATTGGTATGAAATATACTTTGCCCAATTCGGCCACTGACCTATCTTAAGAAATTCAGCATAGTTAATTACTAACGATAATTAACTATGCTAACCCTCAACAACTGATATCACTCTATGTTATGCAAATAACCTACTTAAACAACTTATTGGTGCTAATTTTACCCCCCTTTACTATTTTGGCACGCTAATTGCTGCTATATCTATGAATGAAAAGGGAAATAGCTGTTTCAATAACCAAAAATGGGAAAATGCACTAAAAAAATGATAATCACGCACCTTTATTGTGCAAGATAAACAACATTGTTCATTTATAGTGCGAGACAGCTCCCGAAATAGAAACAATTCATTTTCATTGACTAACCCTTTTGTACTATTTTTTAACACTATATATACATATGACAGCAAATGATCCTCGATTAAAAACAAATCACAGAGAGACTTTTGCAAACACAACAACATCGCAAACGATAGCCACATTAAAGGAGTTGTATATGCGTATGCGTAACCTAGTATTAACCATGATGTTACTTGGCATGGCGGGGGCTGTTCAGGCCGAAGAATTAACGGGAACACTGAAAAAGATTAAAGATGATGGTGTGATCATTGTAGGACATCGTGAATCTTCCGTACCTTTTGCTTACTACGATAATCAGCAAAAAGTCGTCGGTTACTCTCAGGATTATTCTAATTTGATTGTTGAAGCGGTGAAGAAGAAACTGGACATGCCAAATCTGCAAGTAAAATTGATACCCATAACTTCTCAAAATCGCATCCCATTGCTACAAAATGGCACTTACGATTTCGAATGCGGTTCCACTTCCAATAATCTTGAACGCCAAAAACAAGTCACTTTCTCAAACTCTATCTTTATTGTTAATACACGTTTGTTGACTAAAAAAGGTTCCGGTATAAAAGATTTCCCTGACTTAGCAGGCAAAAATGTCGTTGTTTCAGCAGGTACGACTTCTGAAGTATTGCTAAATAAACTCAACGATGAAAAAAATATGAAAATGCGCATCATCAGTGCAAAAGATCATGGTGACTCATTCCGTACTTTGGAGTCTGGCCGTGCAATCGCCTTTATGGTGGACGATGCTCTGCTAGCAGGCGAACGCGCCAAAGCGAAAAAACCTGATCAATGGGAAATTGTTGGCACGCCTCAGTCTAGAGAAGCCTATGGTTGTATATCGCGCAAAGACGATCTTCAATTCAAGAAGCTGATCGATGAGACCATTGTTCAGGCGCAAACCTCAGGAGAGGCAGAGAAATCATTTGAGCGCTGGTTCAAACACCCGATTCCACCCAAGAATCTGAACCTGAATTTCTCTTTGTCTGATGAAATGAAAGCACTATTTAAATCGCCAAATGATAAGGCGCTTGACTAGAAATATAATTAAAAAATGACTATTTGATTGGCATCACAGGGTGCGAGGCGGCCGTTCCCTGCCTCGCTTTTTTTCTCAGCCAATCAATCGCTTTCAGGGGATCAAGCTACCCCCTCACAGGGAGTATTATTATGTCAATCGATTGGAACTGGGGCATCTTTTTGCAAGCTGCCCCTTTCGGCAATACAACTTATCTAGGCTGGTTAATAGCTGGATTTCAGGTGACGATCGCCTTGTCTATCTGCGCCTGGATTATCGCTTTCATTGTCGGCTCGCTGTTCGGCATCTTGCGCACTGTTCCCAATAAAATATTATCTGGGATAGGGGCCTGTTATGTTGAGCTTTTTCGTAATGTACCGCTGATAGTTCAATTTTTTATCTGGTATCTGGTTGTACCTGAATTACTGCCGGAAAAAATTAGTCTGTGGTTTAAAACTGAACTGGACCCTAATATTCAATTTTTTCTCTCATCCACTGTCTGCTTAGGTCTTTTCACCGCGGCACGGATGTGTGAGCAGGTCCGTGCCGCCATACAATCACTACCACGCGGGCAAAAATCGGCAGGGCTGGCAATGGGGCTAACCTTGCCACAAACTTATCGCTATGTCCTGTTACCCAACGCCTATCGAGTGATCATTCCACCCATGACATCAGAAATGATGAATCTGGTAAAAAACTCCGCCATCGCCTCCACCATTGGTCTGGTAGATATGGCAGCGCAGGCAGGTAAGTTACTTGATTACTCAGCACATGCTTATGAAACATTTACCGCCATTACGTTGGCCTATGTCGGAATCAATCTGATGATTATGCTCGCCATGCACTTGCTTGAGAAAAAAGTACGTTTACCGGGTAATATTGGAGGTCAATAAATGTACGAATTTGACTGGAGTTCGATTATCCCCAGTATCCCGTTCCTGCTACAAGGCTTAGTCATTACAGCAAAAATCACGATTATTGCTGTTGTTGTCGGTATTCTCTGGGGAACCGTGCTAGCCGTTATGCGGCTCTCTTCGATAAAAATACTGAGCTGGTTTGCCACTTTATATGTCAATCTGTTCCGCTCTGTTCCACTAGTTATGGTACTGTTATGGTTCTACCTAATTGTGCCTAGCCTAGTACAGAATGTTCTGGGGATTTCTCCGAAAACAGATATTCGTTTAATTTCAGCTATGGTTGCATTCGCCTTTTTCGAAGCAGCTTACTATTCAGAAATTATCCGGGCAGGAATTCAGAGTATCTCTCGCGGGCAATCTTCGGCAGCACTGGCATTGGGGATGACGCCAATGCAAAGTATGAGGCTGGTTATCCTGCCTCAGGCATTCCGTGCGATGACTCCGCTGTTATTGACACAGGGGATCGTACTGTTTCAAGACACCTCATTGGTGTATGTGCTCAGTCTCGCGGACTTTTTCCGTACTGCGGCAAATATCGGTGAGCGTGATGGCACTCAGGTCGAAATGATCCTATTTGCTGGTTTGGTTTATTTTATTATTAGTATTGCCGCATCTATGCTGGTTAACTATTTGAAGAAAAGGACTGTTTGATGATCTCCCTGAAAAATGTATCCAAGTGGTATGGCCAATTTCAGGTTCTCTCCGACTGCTCAACTGAAGTTAAAAAAGGTGAAGTCGTTGTGGTCTGTGGCCCATCTGGCTCAGGCAAATCCACCCTGATAAAAACGGTTAATGGTCTGGAATCCATCCAACAGGGTGAAATTCTGGTTAATGACATTAAAGTCAATGACAAAAACACCAATCTGGCACAACTACGTTCTAAAGTCGGCATGGTGTTCCAGCATTTTGAGCTGTTCCCCCATCTCTCCATCATTGAGAATTTAACTCTGGCGCAGATTAAAGTGCTCAATCGTGATAAAAAAACGGCAGAAGAAAAAGGGTTGAAATTACTTGAACGCGTCGGGCTTGCCAGTCAGGCGAATAAATTCCCATCGCAACTTTCCGGTGGTCAGCAGCAACGTGTAGCAATCGCCCGTGCCCTTTGTATGGACCCGATTGCCATGCTATTTGACGAACCCACCTCCGCACTCGACCCTGAAATGATCAATGAAGTGCTTGATGTCATGGTTAAACTGGCAGACGAAGGGATGACCATGATGGTTGTTACTCACGAAATGGGTTTCGCCCGTAAAGTAGCCAGCCGAGTTATCTTTATGGATGAAGGCAAAATTGTTGAAGATAGCAAGAAAGAAGATTTCTTTGCGAATCCAAAATCAGATCGCGCCAAAGAATTTCTCGCTAAGATTCTTCACTAACCTCATTTCATTTCCGGTGGCGACACCCGTCGCCATCGGATTTTCCCTCAGAACCACTGTTTCTTATATATCAAATCAGATATGCTATGCCGATCTCATATTTTACCAACTAAATGATTGCTACCAGCGTAGCTTTTTACTCACCATAGGATTATCGGTGCCATGCAAGAACAATACCGTCCAGAAGATATAGAGCCGCAAGTTCAGCTTCATTGGCAAGAGAAGCAAACTTTTAAAGTGACAGAAGATAACAGTAAAGAAAAATATTACTGCCTGTCCATGCTACCTTACCCTTCTGGCCGACTACACATGGGCCATGTACGCAACTACACTATCGGCGACGTTATCTCCCGCTACCAGCGTATGCTGGGTAAAAATGTCCTACAACCTATCGGTTGGGATGCGTTTGGACTGCCTGCGGAAGGCGCCGCGGTCAAAAACAATACCGCGCCTGCTCCGTGGACCTATGCCAACATCGAATATATGAAAGGTCAGTTGAAAACACTGGGCTTCGGTTACGATTGGGATCGTGAAGTCACAACCTGTACCCCGGAATATTACCGTTGGGAACAGTGGTTCTTCACCCAATTGTATGAAAAGGGCTTGGTTTATAAAAAAACCTCCGCAGTTAACTGGTGCCCTCACGATCTGACCGTTCTAGCTAATGAACAAGTGGTCGATGGCTGTTGTTGGCGTTGTGACACTAAAGTTGAACGTAAAGAAATTCCGCAATGGTTTATCAAGATCACTGATTATGCCGAAGAGTTGTTAAATGATCTGGATACGCTGGAAGAGTGGCCTGAACAGGTCAAAACCATGCAGCGCAACTGGATTGGTCGCTCCGAAGGGGTAGAAATCACTTTTGATGTGGCTGATAGTCAGGAGAAGCTGACCGTCTATACTACCCGTCCTGATACGTTCCTCGGCGCCACTTATGTTGCGGTTGCCGCAGGCCATCCTCTGGCAAAACAAGCAGCAGAAAATAACCCTGAACTGGTTGTTTTCATTGATGAGTGCCGTAATACCAAAGTTGCAGAAGCAGATATGGCAACAATGGAGAAGAAAGGCATGGCAACCGGTATGTTTGCTATTCATCCATTGACCAAAGAGAAAGTGGCAATCTGGGTTGCAAACTTTGTCCTGATGGAATACGGCACCGGTGCTGTCATGGCAGTTCCCGGCCACGATCAACGCGATTGGGAATTTGCGACAAAATATAACCTGCCAATGAAAGCCGTTATTCTGGACAGTGAAGGTAATGAACCAAATGTTCATGAAGCCCCGGTAACGGATAAGAATGTTCTGTTTAATTCCGGTGAATTTAGCGGTCTGAATCACGAAGCCGGTTTTAATGCCATCGCTAATAAATTGGTGGAAATGGGCGTAGGTAAGCGTAAAGTCAACTATCGTCTGCGTGACTGGGGTGTTTCCCGTCAACGTTACTGGGGCGCTCCTATTCCAATGGCAACGCTGGAAGATGGCACGGTTGTTCCAGTTCCAGCAGATCAACTGCCTGTTATTCTGCCGGAAGATGTCAAAATGGATGGCATCACCAGCCCAATTAAAGCTGATCCTGAGTGGGCGAAAACCACTATCAACGACCAGCCGGCACTACGTGAGACAGATACTTTCGATACCTTTATGGAATCTTCCTGGTACTACGCTCGCTACACCTGTCCAGATTATGACAAAGGCTTGCTCGATCCAGCGGCAGCTAACTATTGGCTGCCAGTTGACCAATACATCGGTGGTATCGAACATGCCATCATGCATCTGATGTATTTCCGTTTCTTCCACAAACTGATGCGTGACGCTGGCTTGGTCAATTCCAATGAACCCGCTAAGCGCCTGTTATGTCAGGGCATGGTTCTCGCCGATGCTTTTTATTACATCGGCAAAAATGGTGAAAAAATCTGGGTTTCCCCAGCTGATACTATTGTTGAGCGTGATGATAAAGGCCGTATCGTTAAAGCGACGGATAAAGAAGGCCATGAGCTGGTTTATACCGGCATGAGCAAAATGTCTAAATCCAAAAACAACGGCATTGATCCACAATTGATGGTAGAAAAATATGGTGCTGATACCGTTCGCCTGTTTATGATGTTCGCGGCTCCACCAGAGCTGACGTTAGAATGGCAAGAATCCAGCGTTGAAGGGGCAAATCGCTTTCTGAAACGTGTGTGGCGTCTGGTTTATGAACATAGCAGCAAAGGGGCAACTCAACCGCTGGATATCACAAACCTGACAGTGGAACAAAAAGATCTATTTCGTGATCTGCACAAAACCATCGCTAAAGTCACAGATGATGTTGGTCGCCGCCAGGCATTCAATACTGCTATCGCCGCGGTAATGGAATTAATGAATAAACTGACCCGTGCGCCACAAGAAACTGAGCAGGATCGCGCTCTGATGCAAGAGGCGCTGTTGGCGGTTGTCCGTATGTTGTCACCAATAACGCCTCATGCTTGCTTTATTATGTGGCAAGCTCTGGGTGGTGAAGGAGATATTGATACGACTGATTGGCCACAAGCTGATGAGCAGGCAATGGTTGACGACACCAAACTAGTCGTCATTCAAGTTAACGGTAAAGTGCGTGGTCGTGTTACTGTGCCAGCCGATGCGACTAAAGAATATGTTCATGATCTGGCAGCACAAGAGTATGGTGTGGCGAAATATCTTGAAGGCGTCACTATTCGCAAAGTCATTTATGTACCAGGCAAACTGCTGAATCTGGTCGTCGGCTGATAAAGGAGGCAATGTGCGGCATCGTATTTTAACGTTGTTGCTGGGGTTGGCGGTGCTGGTCACCGCTGGCTGCGGTTTTCATCTGCGCGGCACCACTCAGGTGCCACCGGAACTCAAAAAGCTGCAATTAACAAGCGGTGACCCATATGGGCCACTAGCCCGTTCTGTTCGCCAACAGCTTCGTCTGAATAACGTCACTATCCTTGAGGATGGCAGCGCTGATACTCCTATTTTGAAGTTAATCGGCTCTTCTGAAAATAAAGATACTGTCTCTGTTTTCCAAGATGGTAAGGCTGCTGAACGCCAATTGACACTGTACGTTGACGCGCAAGTCATTATGCCAGACGGCAGCGTATATCCGCTGCGCTCCAGGGTTGACCGCTCTTTTTTCGACAACCCATTAGAAGCTCTGGCGAAAGATGCTGAAAACGAGATAATCAATCAGGAAATGCGTGAACAAGCCGCTCGCGGGTTAGTTCGCCAGTTATTGACTGTTCACAACGCAGAAAAGCAGAAAGCCAGAGAAAAGCAGTCAGGACAGCAAGCTGCGCAAGCACAATGATCAAACTCTATCCCGAACAACTGATTTCGCAGCTCAATGAGGGGCTGCGAAACTGTTATCTGATATGGGGTAATGAACCTCTACTATTGCAGGAAAGCCAAGATCACATCCGCAAGGCTGCTGAAAAACACGCATTCACGGAACACTTCACCTATACGCTGGACAATCATACCGAATGGGATGAGATATTTGGTATCTGTCAGTCATTAAGTCTATTTGCTAGCCGTCAAACACTCACTTTGCTTCTGCCGGAAAATGGCCCTAACGCAGCAATGGCTGAACAACTGGTAAAACTAGCAGAGCTTCTTCACCCAGATATACTGTTAATACTACGTGGTCTGAAATTAACCAAAGCTCAGGAGAACAGTAACTGGTTCAAAGCACTAGGAAAAAACGGTGTTTATGTCAGTTGTCAGACACCCGAACAGCACCGTCTGCCGCAATGGGTTGCACAACGGGCCAAAACCATGAAATTGACGCTGGAAGAGCAGGCCAATCAACTACTGTGTTACTGTTATGAAGGAAATTTACTGGCGTTGGCTCAGGCGCTTGAGCGACTCTCGCTGCTATACCCAGATGGTAAACTGACCTTACATCGTATTGAAAATGCAGTGAATGATGCGGCTCACTTTACACCTTATCATTGGGTAGACGCATTATTAGCGGGTAAAGCAAAACGAGCCTGGCATATTCTGAAACAGTTAAAACAGGAAGATTGCGAAGCTGTTATTCTATTACGTACCGTACAGCGGGAATTGCTGCTACTACTCACTCTGAAACGCCAAGGTACCACAACTCCGATGAAAACGCTGTTAGATCAGCATCGGGTATGGCAAAACCGTCGCCCATTACTGACAAGTGCTCTGCAACGTCTCACTCAACATGATTTGCAGCAAGCACTTCATTTACTTGTACAGATGGAACGCCAAATCAAGCAGGATTACGGCCAGCCTATTTGGTCAAATTTAGAAACTCTTTCCATGCTGTTATGTGGCAAAACCTTACCTGAGAGCTTGCTTAATGCCTCACACCACTAATTCTACTGGCCCGAAACAACCCGTTATTCAAGCATTATTTGGTGGAACATTCGATCCCATCCATTATGGGCATTTGCAACCAGTTGAAACCCTGGCATATCAAACTGGTCTGAAACAAGTGATTTTACTCCCAAATCACGTCCCTCCACACCGCCCACAACCAGAAGCCTCCGCACAACAGCGGCTTGAAATGGTACAACTGGCCGTACAAGATAACCCTCTGTTTACCGTCGATAGGCGTGAACTGGAGCGCACCACCCCCTCCTACACAATTGATACCCTAGAGTCATTCCGTCAGGAACTTGGCAACAAGCAACCACTGGCATTCATAATCGGCCAAGATGCTTTATTATCACTGCATACTTGGCATCGTTGGCAAGAACTGCTGAGTCTCTGCCATTTACTGGTTTGCGCTCGTCCTGGTTATCAAACCCAGTTTTCCACAACTAAAATGCAACAATGGTTTACAGAACATCAAATCTGCGATCCAAACCAGCTTGGTAGTCAACCTAACGGTTATATCTATCTGGCGGATACGCCACTGCTGCCTATCTCAGCAACAGACATCCGTCAACGCCACCAGCAAGGGTTAAGTTGTGACGATTTACTCCCCCTTGCAGTACAAAAATATATAGACTCACAGGGGTTATATCGCCAATAGCGAAATCTACCTCGATTAGTCGCTTAGTTGGCTTACCCTTAAGTGACCTGACATGCTATTATTCCGCACTATTTAATCAATTGTGATAAAAAATAAGGATGAGCCTTTTGCAAGGTAAAGAACTCCAACAGTTTGTTATTGATAAGCTTGAAAACTCCAAAGCACAAGATATCGTTTCCCTAGATGTCCAAGGGAAATCCAGTATTACCGATTGTATGATTATCTGCACCGGAACCTCTAACCGCCATCTGATGTCTGTCGCAGATAATCTGGTTGATGACTGTCGTGCGAGCGGCCTTATCCCACTTGGCGTTGAAGGGCAAGGCGTGTCTGACTGGATCGTCGTAGACCTCGGTGAAGTTATCGTACATGTCATGCAAGAAGAGAGCCGCCGCATGTATGAACTCGAAAAGCTCTGGAGCTGAGTTTGAAGCTGCAATTAATTGCTGTAGGTACAAAAATGCCGGACTGGATACAGGCCGGCTTTATCGATTATTTGCGCCGTTTTCCCAAAGATATGCCATTTGAATTGGTAGAAATTCCGGCTGGCAAACGGGGCAAAAATGCAGATATTAAGCGCATTCTGGAAAAAGAAGGCGAACAGATGCTGGCCGCTATTGGCAAAGGCAACCGTATTGTTACCCTGGATATTCCGGGTTCCCGTTGGGAAACACCTCAACTGGCGCAACAACTTGAACATTGGAAACGAGATGGTAGAGATGTCAGTTTATTGATAGGCGGGCCAGAAGGTCTCGCTCCAGCATGTAAAGCTGCCGCAGAACAAAGCTGGTCACTGTCGCCGCTGACCTTACCCCATCCTCTGGTCCGGGTTTTGGTTGCGGAAAGCCTGTACCGGGCATGGAGCATTACCACCAATCATCCCTATCATCGGGAATAATTTGGTTATCAACGGATAAAAGCGAATTCTGGCAATGGGATGAAAAATAAACGTACCCCTTTTCGTGATTATACGGCTGAATCAGCCCTATTTGCTCGCCGCGCATTGGTGGCGTTTATTATCATCCTGGTACTGACTGGTATCCTGATTGCCAATCTTTACCATTTACAAATTACTCGCCACGAAGACTATCAAACCCGTTCAAACGAAAACCGTATTAAACTGGTTCCAATTGCGCCAAGCCGCGGTATCATCTATGACCGTAACGGCACCCCATTGGCGCTTAATCGAACCATCTACCAGTTGGAAATCATCCCCGAAAAGGTAGAAAACCTTGAGCAAACGCTGAATGATTTACGTAATGTTATCGATCTGACTGACGAAGACATTGCCAACTTTGAAAAAGAGCGTAAGCGTTCGCGCCGATTTACCTCTATCCCACTAAAAACGTCGCTTGATCATATTCAAGTCGCACGCTTTGCCGTTAACCAATACCGTTTCCCTGGTTTTGAAATAAAAGGTTACCAACGCCGCTTCTATCCTTATGGTTCAGCACTGACACATATCATCGGTTATGTGGCTAAAATTAATGATAAAGATGTAGAACGATTGGATAAAGAAGGTATTTTACCTAATTACGCCGCTACCCATGACATCGGCAAACTGGGTATTGAACGCTACTATGAAGCTGTTTTACACGGCAAAACAGGTTACGAAGAAGTCGAAGTGAATAACCGAGGCCGGGTAATACGCCAATTACATGAACAACCACCGCAGGCCGGACAAGATATTTACCTCACTATCGATCTCGAATTGCAGATCTACATTGAGAAACTCCTCACAACCAGCCGTGCTGCGGTCGTTGTCAGTGATCCACGTAATGGAGAAATTCTGGCGCTGGTATCTAACCCAAGCTATGATCCAAACCTATTCGTAAACGGCATCTCCAATAAGAACTACCAGGAATTATTAAACAACCCTGATAGACCGCTTATTAATCGTGCTACTCAAGGGATCTACCCTCCAGCTTCGACAGTGAAACCTTTCATTACTGTTGCAGCACTAAGCACAGGCGTGATCAATAAAAATACCACCATTTTTGATCCGGGTTGGTGGCAATTACCGGGTTCAGAAAAACGCTACCGTGACTGGAAACGTTGGGGACATGGTAGTCTCAATCCGCATAGAGCCATTGTAGAATCAGCGGATACTTTCTTTTATCAAGTTGCCTATGATATGGGAATTGATCGTCTATCCGAATGGATGACCAAGTTCGGCTATGGCGAATACACTGGCATCGACTTAGCCGAAGAACGCACCGGTATCATGCCTACTCGTGAATGGAAACAAAGGAAATATAAAAAACCTTGGTACCAAGGAGATACCATTCCTGTTGGCATCGGCCAAGGATATTGGACAGCAACCCCCATTCAAATGGTGAAAGCGCTGATAACTTTAATTAATGATGGTAATGTAAAAACACCACATCTGCTGCTAAGCAAGAAGCTGAAAGGTGAGATGATCCCTTATCAACAAACAGAAAATATCCAGATTGGCGATATCCATTCAGGATATTGGGAATTGGCAAAAAGTGGCATGTACGGTGTTGCCAACTTGCCAAACGGTACCGGCCACAAGAGTTTTACCGGCACGCCTTATAAAGCAGCGGCCAAATCGGGAACAGCACAGGTCTACAGTTATGAAACCTACAATGCCAGTAAAATTGCAGAGCATTTACGGGATCATAAGCTGATGATTGCTTTCGCGCCTTATGAAAATCCGACCGTAGCTCTTTCCATTATTTTAGAGAATGGCGGCGCAGGTCCAGCAGTAGGAACCCTTGTTCGCCAAATCCTCGACCATGTACTATTAGGGGATAACAACACAACATTGCCGAATGCGGTCCCGACTCCCCCCGGAACAGAAAGTGACTGATTAACACCATGACAGAAAACCAAAAAAGGGTTCCTCTCTGGACCAGATTACATATCGACCTACCGTTACTCCTGTGCATTTTGGCATTGCTGATATACAGCGCTTTTGTTATGTGGAGCGCCAGCGGTCAAGATATGGGTATGATGGAGCGCAAAGTTGGTCAAATTGGCGCCGGACTGGTTGTCATGCTCATCATGGCGCAGATTCCGCCAAGAGTTTATGAAAGCTGGGCGCCCCATCTCTATATTGTTTGTGTCGTTTTACTGATTTTTGTCGATGCTTTCGGGCAAATAAGTAAAGGCGCACAACGCTGGCTGGATTTAGGCATCATCCGCTTCCAACCTTCTGAGATTGCCAAGATCGCAGTACCACTGATGATCGCACGCTTTATGAACCGCGATTTATGCCCACCCTCGCTGAAAAATACCACCATTGCTCTGATGCTCATTTTTCTGCCTACTCTACTGGTCGCCGCTCAACCAGATCTGGGGACTTCAATTCTAATCGCGGCTTCCGGCCTATTCGTCCTGTTCCTTTCCGGCATGAGTTGGCGATTGATCGGGATCGCAGCTCTACTGTTAGCCTGTTTCATCCCCATTTTGTGGTTCTTCCTGATGCATGGCTATCAGCGTGATCGCGTCATGATGCTGCTTGATCCAGAAAGCGATCCGCTAGGCAAGGGGTACCATATTATTCAATCAAAAATCGCGATTGGCTCCGGTGGTTTATCAGGTAAAGGTTGGCTATTAGGAACACAATCTCAACTGGAATTTCTGCCGGAACGTCATACAGATTTCATATTTGCCGTACTGTCGGAAGAACTTGGTTTAATTGGCGTATTACTGTTATTAACATTATATATGTTATTAATTCTGCGTGGGCTGGTCATCGCAACCAAGGCGCAGAACACTTTTGGCCGGGTTATGGTTGGCGGCTTGGTGTTAATCCTGTTTGTTTATATCTTCGTCAATATTGGCATGGTGAGTGGTATTCTGCCTGTAGTAGGCGTTCCTTTGCCATTTGTCAGTTATGGCGGTTCAGCGTTAATCGTCTTGATGGCTGGTTTCGGCATTATCATGTCGATTCACACACACCGAAAATTGTTGTCCAAAAGTTTATAGAGAAGAGGTTTCAATGCGTCAACACTGGCTTATACTTGGCATGATTGCAGCCCTGCTATCCGGCTGTACTACTCCTGACAAACAAAAACCTTCCCCGTTACCAACAGTACCAACGCAGGATGTTCTGGGAGCAGAACCTCGCTACGAGCCTTATCACCCTAGCGCCAATAATGATTATCAGATGAACGGACATACTTATCACATTGTGCAAAATCCGTCTCAATTCAGTGAAACTGGCTACGCGAGTTGGTACGGTGAGGAATCTAGCGGCAAAATGACCGCAATTGGCGAGCGTTTTAATCCTTATGCGCTGACAGCCGCCCATCCTACCCTGCCAATTCCAAGTTATGTCCGTGTGACCAACTTGAGCAATGGCCGTATGATGATCGTTAGAGTCAATGACCGTGGTCCTTATAAACCTGGACGAATTATCGATTTATCGAAGGCTTCTGCTGAACGTTTAAACCTGACTCAAAGTACCAAAGTTAAGGTTGATTTTATTGAGGTGGCCCAAGACGGTTCTGTATCTGGCCCCGGTACCATTGGCAGCCAGATAGTTAAACAGAGTTACGCTCTACCGGGTAGACCCACGCTGACAACCAGCCCACTAGGAACACCAACAATGGAGAACGTCCCTGATCAGACCGGCAGCCAGCCTTTAACAAATCAGCAGGTGGAACAAACTCAATCATTGCTGGCGCAACCGGAAACTACCGAGCAACTACCCGCAATGAAGCTTCAACCCCCTAAACCTGTTACAAACAGTACTTCGATAGTAACAGCACCGACAGCCGCCTCAGCGAATGGTTTTATGGTTCAGGTTGGCGCTGTTAGCAGTGAGCAACGAGCAAAAGAGTGGCAACAAACACTGGCGCAACGCTTTAATGTTCAAGGACGCATAACTCAACATAGTAACGTTTATCGTGTACAGTTGGGGCCATTCAACAATCGCCAGCAAGCTGCCGATTTACAACAAAAACTGGCTGACCAGATACAACAATCTTCTTTTATCGTCAGCCCTTAATTGTTCTCTTACTGATATCTCACTTTGATTCAGATATCAGTAAGAGGAGTAAAAAAATGTAAACCCGAGTCTTGTCAAAATTTGGCAATGTCAGTATTTTTTTCATTTGCTATGATGTGGCTCGATATCAACCTTTTCTCACGGATGCTGTCCAACCGACCATGAAATATACAACCAGTTCTCATTTTATAAAAAGCGCCGCCTTGGGTGTCGCGCTGGCAATAAGTGCTTCTGCCTTTGCCGATGGAAATGATGTCAACCTGAAAACGATGATCCCAGGCGTGCCTCAGATCGATGCGGAAGCTTATATCCTGATCGACTACAATTCAGGCAAAGTGCTGGCCGAAATGAATGCAGATGCACACCGTGATCCTGCCAGTCTGACAAAAATGATGACCAGTTATGTCATTGGTCAAGCAATTAAATCAGGCAAAATCCACCCAAATGATATGGTCACTGTCGGTACTGACGCATGGGCAACAGGTAATCCGGTATTTAAAGGTTCTTCCCTGATGTTCCTCAAGCCAGGCGATCAAGTCTCGGTTTCCATGTTATCCCGCGGTATAAACTTGCAATCCGGTAACGATGCCTGTGTTGCAATGGCAGATTATGTTGCCGGTAGCCAAGAGTCTTTCGTTAATTTAATGAATGGTTATGTGAAATCGCTTGGATTAAAGAATACGAATTTCAAAACCGTTCATGGTCTGGATGCAGAAGGCCAATACAGCTCCGCCCGTGATATGGCGCTGATTGGTCAAGCGCTGATCCGGGATGTTCCCGAAGAGTACGTCATCTACAAAGAAAAAGAGTTTACCTATAACAATATCCGTCAGACAAACCGTAACGGCTTGTTGTGGGATAAGAGCTTGAATGTCGATGGTATCAAAACCGGCCACACTAGCGCAGCAGGTTATAATCTGGTCGCTTCTGCAACGGAAGGCGATATGCGCCTGATTTCTGCGGTATTAGGCGGCCACACTTATAAAGGCCGAGAAACAGAAAGTAAGAAACTACTGACCTGGGGTTTCCGTTTCTTTGAAACTGTTGCTCCTCTGCAAGCAAACAAAGAGTTCGCTTCTGAACCAATCTGGTTTGGCGATAACGATAGAGTTCAGTTAGGTGTTGATAAAGATGTTTATCTGACTATTCCCCGTGGTCGTCTGAAAGATCTGAAAGCCAGCTATGTCATGGATAATAGTGAATTACATGCGCCGCTCACGAAAAATCAAGTCGTGGGTACTATCAACTTTCAACTTGATGGTAAGACTATTGAACAGCGGCCTTTAGTCGTCATGAATGAAGTAAAAGAAGGCGGTATCTTCAGCCGCTTTATCGATTACATCAAGCTATTATTTCATCATTGGTTTGGCTAATTCTTGAAATAATTAAGCGATAAACAGAACCCGCCAAAGCGAATCGCGGGCTACTGCCTGATCGCAGCAAATGCCCCCGCATTTTAAGGCGGGGGAAGTATCAAATTTTACAGAAGAAACTGACCGTACGTATCACGGAAAGCAAAAACAGGAGCGCCCATGAAAACGAAATTAAATGAACTGCTGGAGTTCCCTTGTTCATTCACTTACAAAGTGATGGGCCTGGCGGAGCCTGAGCTAGTCAATCAGGTCGTTGAGGTAGTTCAACGCCATGCACCGGGCGATTACTCTCCACAAGTGAAACCAAGCAGTAAAGGCAACTACCATTCAGTATCCATTACCATCAATGCGACTCATATTGAACAGGTAGAAACTCTGTATGAAGAGTTAGGTAACCTTGAACTGGTACGGGTCGTGCTGTAATAGAAGCAGAAAAATCCCCTATAATTTCACAGGGGATTCTTTATCTATCAGAAATACCACTATTTCAGGCGTACTAAACTGGAGAGAACCTCTTCCGAGGGTTATACTGACCAAATCTTATAGCTATCAAATGAAGTTTCAATTGCAACATAAAACGATTTTCTTACGTCAATTAGGAATACAACCCTACGGGCCGATTTCTGATGCAATGCACTTATTCACTGAGCAGCGAGATATTAATACACCTGATGAAATCTGGCTGGTACAGCATCCAAAAGTCTTTACTCAAGGACAAGCAGGTAAAGCTGAACATTTGCTGTCCCTTGGTGATATTCCGATTATTCAATCCGATCGTGGTGGACAAGTCACCTATCATGGCCCTGGTCAGCAGGTTATGTATGTCATGATTGACATCAAACGCGCCAAAATTGGTGTACGGCAATTGGTTACGGCGATAGAGGATACTGTCATTAAAACCCTTGCTCACTTTGGTGTGGAAGCCTATGCCCGCCCGGATGCCCCCGGTGTCTACGTCAATGAAGCCAAAATTTGCTCTCTTGGATTACGGATACGCAAAGGTTGTTCTTTCCACGGGTTAGCCCTCAATATCTCAATGGATTTAGAACCCTTTTTGCGTATTAATCCTTGTGGCTATGCCGGCATGAAAATGATTCAACTCAGTGATTTAGTTCCCGGAATTACTGTTGAGCAAGTACAGCCTATTCTGGTGGAGAAATTTTGCCGGCAGTTAGGATTTAAATTGAACAATTAAAGATGCTATAATTTTTTAACATTTTTCAAAAATTTTTTAATGGTTTGTCATACAGTAGACTGAATGATAAATCTCAACCTGATGAATTTAACACTGGAACCAGCACGATTATGAGTAAACCAATTCAGATGGAACGCGGCATTAAGTACCGCGACGCAGACAAAATGGCGCTGATCCCGGTCAAAACAGTGATGACCGAACGTACAGAAATCTTGCGTAAACCTGAGTGGATGAAAATCAAACTTCCTGCGGATTCCAGCCGCATTCAGGGCATCAAATCCGCCATGCGCAAGAATGGTCTGCATTCCGTCTGTGAAGAAGCGTCCTGCCCTAACCTGGCTGAATGTTTCAATCACGGTACAGCAACCTTCATGATCCTTGGCGCAATTTGCACCCGCCGTTGCCCTTTCTGTGATGTTGCACACGGCCGCCCAATGGCGCCTGACTCCAACGAACCGGTAAAACTGGCACAAACCATTAAAGATATGGCTCTGCGCTACGTTGTCATCACCTCCGTTGACCGTGATGATCTACGTGACGGTGGCGCTCAACACTTTGCTGATTGTATCTCTGCTATTCGTGAAAAAAATCCATCCATTAAGATTGAAACCTTAGTTCCTGATTTCCGTGGACGTATGGATCGCGCACTTGAAATACTGACAGCGACACCGCCCGACGTCTTTAACCATAACCTGGAAAACGTACCCCGGGTTTACCGTCAGGTGCGCCCTGGTGCAAACTATGAGTGGTCATTAAAATTACTTGAGAAGTTTAAAGAAGCCCACCCTAATATTCCAACAAAATCAGGTCTGATGGTCGGCCTCGGTGAAACCAACGAAGAAATTATTGACGTTATGCGCGATCTGCGCCGCCACGGTGTTACCATGCTGACTCTGGGCCAATATCTACAGCCTAGTCGTCATCATTTACCGGTACAGCGCTACGTCAGCCCACAGGAATTTGATGAAATGAAAGAAGAAGCGTTAGCTATGGGATTCACCCATGCTGCCTGCGGTCCATTTGTTCGTTCTTCTTATCATGCTGACTTGCAAGCCAGAGGTGAAGAGGTCAAATAACCCAGTTTCTTATACCCTATGGATTTCAAGCTGCATCGCGACGGCAAGGGAGTGAATCCCCGGGAGCATAGCAAACTATGTAACCGGGGTGAGCGAATGCAGCCAACAAAGAGGCAACTTGAAAGATGACGGGTATATTATGACTAATATTATTCTGGCAGTATTTATCGGAGGTGGCTTTGGCAGCGTATTACGCTGGTTTATCAGCCTCCGCCTTAATAATATTTCTTCTAATATCGCGATTGGCACCCTTACTGTTAACTGTATCGGTGCATTAATTATCGGACTAGGGTTAGCCTATTTTAATAAATCTACCCATCTCGATCCGGCCTGGAAATTGATGTTGACCACCGGTTTTTGTGGAGGTTTAACAACCTTTTCCACCTTTTCTGTTGAAGTGGTTTATTTGTTACAGGAAGGAAAACTAGGATGGGCGCTGGGAACAGTTTTGCTTAATCTTTTTGGCTCATTATTAATGACCGTGTTAGCTTTTGTATTGATGCGTGAACTTTAAATTAAAATTATCTGCATATCACACAAGCCAAAAAAAACCCGTTGAAATAACGGGTTTTCGAAATACGGAGTTAAAATCAGATAGCGACAACGTTTACAGCAGATGGACCTTTAGCGCCGTCAGTGATTTCAAACTCTACTTTTTGACCTTCTGCCAAAGTTTTAAATCCGTTACTCTGAATAGCAGAGAAATGCACAAATACGTCTTTGCTACCATCTTCTGGAGTGATAAACCCGAATCCTTTAGATTCATTAAACCACTTAACGTTACCTTTAATTTTAGACATCAAACTTACCTTTAACGTGAAAATTAAGACACAAAATCTGTGTCGCATACAGTACAGCAAATAAGTTGGTTCATTGTCTACAACCAAGATCACGAAAAGCATAATAAAATACGATAGATGTTATCTTTAATTTAGTTTTACCACTAAATAATACACATATATAAATATCTATAACCCTCCCTGGTCTTTTATCACGCAATTTACCTAACAAACAAATGACTAGGCTTTTTCATGTTCCAATAGCCAACTTTTAATATTCAAGCCTCCGGTATATCCCACCAATTTACCATCATGTCCAATAACACGATGGCAAGGCACAATTAATGAGATCGGATTACGAGAATTAGCCATTCCTACCGCGCGGCAATAATTAACTGAACCTAATGCTAATGAAAGTTGCTTATAACTCCACACTTCTCCAAATGGGATCTTACATAGCTGTAACCATACACGCTGCTGGAATTCAGTTCCTGCCGGGTTGAGTGGAACAGAAAACTCAGTACGCTTACCCGCAAAATATCCCCGTAACTCTTTCACGCACTGCTTAGTAATATCATTTTTTACTTCGGGCGCTGTTTTTTCATCGACAAAATATAGACTGGTCACCCCCTTATCATCCGCAGTGATATGAATATACGGTTTAGGGAATCCTTTGGGTGTATCAAAATAGTGATGATACATAACCACCTCCATTGAAAAAAATATCAATCATTATAGGGATTAGAGTAAATCGTCTTTTCGACAAATTGCAATGATGAATTCAGTTGCTCCCTTACCACCGACTAGAAAACTTAAACTTGTCTAAAGGCGAAAAGCCAGCCAACAAACAGAGAATAACTCACATTGTAATTTTAATGATAGTCACTCCATGTAAAATTAACACCATATATAGTATGGTTGAAATAAAATTTCACCATATATAGTATAGCTCAAGTTCTGGCCTTTAGTAAAATTATTACTCATGAACCAAATTTTGCCATTGCATGCCCACAAACTGACAAAGGAGTCGTTAATGAGCATTACCATTTATAGCAAACCAGACTGTGTACAATGCAACGCAACCTATCAAGCGCTAAGCCGAAGAAACATTCCTTATCAGATTGTCGATTTGACCGAAAACCCGCAGGCTTTAGTGACTATCCGTGCTATGGGCTATCAGCAAGTTCCTGTGGTTGTCACGGACACACAGCATTGGTCAGGATTTCGTCCAGATAAAATCAACGCATTAACTGAGAATTTGTAGGTTTATTATGAATATAAATCCGCTGATCTATTTCTCCAGTTCGTCCAGTAATAGCCATAGATTTGTTCAGAAACTGGAGATACCAGCCCTTCGTATTCCGATCAATCAATCAGGCAACCCATTAAACGTAACCTCTCCTTACATTTTACTGACACCCAGTTATGGCGGTGGTAGTGCTAAAGGCGCCGTTCCACCACAAGTGATTCGATTTCTAAATATCGCCGAAAACCGGGCACTAATCCGGGGAGTCATCGCGGCCGGGAATACAAACTTTGGCGAAGCTTACGGCATCGCTGGGCGGGTAATTTCAGAGAAATGTCAAATCCCCCTCCTATACCGTTTTGAACTGTTGGGTACTGAAGAAGATGTACAACGGGTACGCCAAGGTATTCAAAGATTCTGGCAACTGATTCACTAGAGAATAGGTAATTATGACTTTTCAAATTAATGCACAACAGGATTATCATGCTTTAAATGCCTTGCTCAATCTGTACGATAGTGACGGAAAGATGCAATTTGATAAAGACAAACTGGCTATTCATTACTATTTTCGCCAGCATGTAAATCCAAACACACTATTTTTTGATAGCTTAAAAGAGAAGCTGGATTTCCTCCAACAAGAGGGATATTACGAAACAAACGTGCTGGAGCAATACGATTTTGCTTTTATTAAAAAGCTCTTTCAGCAAGCCTATGGCAAAAAATTCCGCTTTCAAACCTTTCTGGGCGCATTCAAATATTACACCGGCTATACTCTGAAAACCTTCGATAATAAACGCTATCTGGAACGCTATGAAGATCGGGTATGCATGGTAGCACTGACCCTGGCCCAAGGCGATCAGATGCTGGCTTGTCGTCTGGTGGATGAGATGATCAGCGGCCGTTTTCAACCAGCAACGCCAACTTTTCTTAATTGCGGTAAGAAACAGCGAGGAGAATTGGTTTCCTGTTTCCTGCTGCGCATTGAAGACAATATGGAATCCATCGGACGTTCGGTGAATTCAGCATTACAGCTTTCAAAACGTGGCGGTGGTGTCGCATGTTTACTCAGTAACCTACGGGAAACGGGCGCCCCGATAAAAATGATTGAAAACCAATCATCAGGTGTTATCCCAGTGATGAAAATGCTGGAAGATGCATTCTCATATGCCAATCAACTCGGTGCACGCCAGGGTGCGGGGGCTGTTTATCTCCATGCTCATCACCCCGATATTCTCCGTTTTTTGGATACAAAACGGGAAAATGCCGACGAAAAAATTCGTATCAAAACACTCTCTATTGGCGTCGTTATTCCTGATATTACTTTTAAGTTGGCTAAACATAATGAAGATATGTATCTATTCTCACCTTATGATATTCAACGGGTTTATGGTATGCCAATGTCCGAAATTAGCATTACAGAGAAATATGCTGAAATGGTGAATAACCAACAAATTCGGAAATCAAAAATCAATGCCCGTGAATTTTTCATGACGTTAGCCGAGATCCAATTCGAATCTGGCTATCCCTATATTATGTATGAAGACACTGTGAATAATGCTAACCCAATTAAAGGTCGGATTAATATGAGTAATTTATGCTCCGAAATTTTACAGGTTAACAGTGCCAGCGAATATGAAGATGATTTAAGTTACCGCCATATTGGGAAAGATATTAGTTGTAATCTGGGATCAATGAATATAGCTCATACAATGGATTCACCTGATTTTGCCCTCTCTATTGAAACGGCTGTCCGCGCTTTAACCGCGGTATCAGATATGAGCCATATCCGTTCAGTTCCTTCTATTGAAAAAGGAAATCAGGATTCTCATGCCATTGGTTTGGGGCAAATGAATCTTCACGGCTATTTGGCAAGGGAAAAAATTCATTATGGTTCCGAAGAAGGAATAGATTTCACCAATATCTATTTCTATATTGTCACTTACCACGCTCTACGTACTTCCAATCAGATCGCCATTGAACGCAATAGCTACTTTAAAGGTTTTAAAGATTCTCGTTATGCCAGTGGTGAATTTTTCAATAAATATACAGAAAGCGCATGGCAACCTCAGACAAAAAAAGTCTCTCAATTGTTTGAACAAGCAGGAACAACCATTCCTAATCAACAAGACTGGCTTGCATTAAAAGCCTCAATTATGACTCACGGTATTTACAATCAAAATCTCCAAGCCATTGCTCCTACAGGTTCTATTTCATATATCAACAATTCAACCTCAAGCATTCACCCGATTGTATCCCGTATTGAGATCCGTAAAGATGGTAAAACAGGACGGGTATATTACCCAGCGCCATTTATGACGAATAATAATCTTGAATATTACCAAGATGCTTACGAAATAGGACCGGAAAAAATTATTGATACTTATGCTATAGCCACTCAACACATCGATCAAGGATTATCACTGACACTCTTCTTCAAAGACGACACCACTACCCGTGATATTAACAAAGCCCAAATTTATGCCTGGCGTAAAGGAATTAAAACACTTTATTACATCCGTCTGAAACAGACTGCTCTGGAAGGCACGGAAGTACAAGATTGTGTTTCATGCTCACTGTAAAATGATTCTGGAAATTTATTATGATTAGTAATCCTATACGCGCAATTAACTGGAACCGGATTGAAGATGACAAAGATCTAGAAGTTTGGAACCGACTGACAACTAATTTTTGGTTACCGGAAAAAATTCCATTATCCAATGATATTCCTTCATGGAATACACTGACGACAGAAGAAAAAGAGCTGACTATTCGGGTATTCACTGGGCTGACACTACTGGACACAATCCAGAACACTGTTGGCGCTCCAGCGCTAATGGAAGATGCTCTGACACCTCACGAAGAAGCGGTTATGTCCAATATTAGCTTTATGGAAGCTGTCCACGCGCGTTCTTATAGTTCCATTTTTTCAACATTATGCCTAACAACTGATGTGGATGATGCTTATCGCTGGAGTGAAGGGAATATTTCATTACAGAATAAAGCCAAAATTATATTAAATCATTATAGTTATCATCATCCATTAAAGAAAAAAGTCGCCAGTGTTTTTCTAGAATCATTTTTATTCTATTCAGGATTCTATTTACCTATGTATTGGTCAAGTCGAGGAATATTAACAAATACAGCGGATTTAATCCGACTTATTATCCGAGATGAAGCCATTCATGGTTATTATATTGGATATAAATTTCAACAATCACTAAATAAATATTCAACATTAGAGCAAAAAGAAATTAAAGAATTCACTTTTTCATTATTATTAGAATTATACGAAAATGAAATTAAATACACAGAAGAACTTTATGATATTGTTGGCTGGAGCGAAGATGTTAAAAAATTCTTGCATTACAATGCCAATAAAGCGTTAATGAATCTTGGCTATGAAACTTTATTTCCTCCAGAAATGACAGATGTCAGCCCTGCAATCCTATCTGCATTATCACCAAATGCCAATGAAAACCATGATTTCTTTTCTGGTTCAGGTTCATCATATGTTATCGGTAAAGCAGTTAATACTGAGGATGAAGATTGGAATTTCTAAAGAGAATGGTTTGATTTTACATAGGATAATTCAAAATAACTATAATACTCTAATATTTTAATGGCCAGATTATTGAGCCTCTTTTTTAAACGATAAAACGCCATAAAATCCTTATATTTTTATGGCGTTTTTTCATAACTGTTACCATTTCTACGGATATTTTTTACCATCCCCGACTCTTATTATCATCCTAAACAACAAGAAACATTAATATAGCTAATTAATTCTAAATTAAATTTCATCACAATTAGATATAATCAACATTATAAACTAATAATCGATTCTATTCACAATATAATGAATGATTTATTTGGCAATCAAATGAAAAAACACATCAATAACAGCAACATAGAATAAGATTACTCTTTTAATACCCACATTGATTTGTACGAAATAATTTGCCAATGTCAATGAGATTACGACAAATACATCTAATTTAATCCATTTAATATTACTATTTTTTACATTAATTATTATTAACATAGGGTTGTCAGGCTCTCTCAGTGTGTTAGGGTATATATATTCAAAGCATCATGCAGAGATGAATAATGCATAACACCATTACATAACCATTGAAAGGAAAGTAATTATTTCATGGCAATTAAACTTGAAGTTAAAAACCTCTATAAGATATTTGGCGATCATCCAGAATATGCTTTCAAATTATTGAATTCAGGCTTGAGCAAAGATCAGATATTTGAAAAGACAGGTATGACGGTTGGCATACAAAATGCCAATCTGGCCATTGAAGAAGGCGAAATATTTGTCATCATGGGATTATCAGGCTCCGGCAAATCCACAATGGTACGCCTTCTCAATCGCCTGATAGAACCAACTCGCGGCCAAGTATTAATTGACGGTGAAGATATTTCTGAGATTCCAGAAACAGCGTTAAGAGAAATTCGCCGTAACAAAATCAGTATGGTTTTCCAATCATTTGCACTGATGCCACATCTAAACGTACTGGAAAACAGCGCCTTTGGTATGGAACTTGCTGGTATCGCCAAACAAGAGCGCGATCAAAAAGCACTAGACGCATTGAAGCAAGTAAACCTGGAAAATTATGCGCAATCCTATCCAGATGAGCTATCAGGCGGCATGCGCCAACGCGTCGGGCTTGCCAGAGCACTCGCTAATAACCCAGATATTTTGCTAATGGATGAAGCGTTTTCTGCCCTCGACCCATTAATTCGTACAGAAATGCAAGATGAACTGCTAAGTCTGCAAGGCAATCAGCCGCGGACTATCGTTTTTATTTCTCATGATTTAGATGAAGCAATGCGCATCGGCGATCGGATTGCCATTATGCAAGACGGTGTTGTTGTACAAGTCGGCACGCCTGATGAAATCCTGAATAATCCAGCAAATGACTATGTGAAAACTTTCTTTCGCGGCGTAGATATCAGCCATGTATTTAGTGCTAAAGACATTGCCCGTCGCCGTCCAGACTCTCTGCTTCATATTGCACCCGGTTTTGGTCCTCTTTCTGCATTGAAAGTCCTCGATGACGAAAACAGAAACTATGGTTACTTGATCGAACATGGACAAAAATTCGCCGGTATAGTTTCCACAAATTCATTAGAAAAAGCATTACGGGAAAAAAAATCTATCGAACACGCCATATTAGCGGAACCGACCGCCGTTGCCGCAGATATGCCCCTCAACGAGCTGATTGCCGTTGTAGCGCAATCACCTTGTGCAGTTCCGGTTGTTGGAAATAACGACAAATACATCGGCGTTATTTCCAAAGGGATGCTGTTGCAGGCATTAGATAAGGAGACACCAAATGAGTAATCAAAACGAACATCAAACTCAGCCTGGACAGAATACACAGGATATCCCTTCCTCCGCTGTTGATAATACAGACCCCTGGAGCAACGGAACCAGTGCTGACAATGCAACAGGTTCTGACTGGCTGGATGCTCCCACAACTACGGTACAGCCTGAACATTTCAATATCATGGACCCATTCCAACACCCACTTATCCCCTTAGATTCATGGGTAACACATGCTATTGATTGGATTGTGCTAAATTTTCGTCCCGCATTTCAGGGAATACGCGTCCCCATTGACTTTGTTCTCAGTGGCTTTGAACAATGCCTGACTTCAATACCAGCGCCTATTGCCATCCTATTTTTCGCCCTGATTGCCTGGCAGTTATCAGGCATTGGCATGGGTATTGCCGCGCTGATTTCTCTGGTAATTATTGGTGCAATAGGCGCATGGTCTGAAGCGATGGTTACGCTATCGCTAGCTCTGACATCTCTGTTGTTCTGCACTATCGTTGGCTTACCACTCGGTATATGGCTGGCACACAGCAAAAGAGCTGCAAAAATCATTCAACCTCTGCTTGATGCTATGCAAACCACACCGGCATTCGTCTATCTGGTCCCGATTGTCATGCTGTTTGGCATCGGTAACGTGCCTGGAGTTATCGTCACCATTATCTTTGCTCTCCCCCCGATTGTCCGTCTGACAATTTTAGGCATCAAACAAGTTCCGACAGATCTGATAGAAGCAGCCGAATCTTTTGGCGCCAGCCCTCGCCAGATGCTGTTTAAAGTTCAATTACCACTGGCTATGCCAACCATTATGGCCGGTGTCAACCAAACCTTGATGCTAGCCCTATCAATGGTTGTTATTGCATCAATGATTGCAGTTGGTGGTTTAGGCCAAATGGTTTTGCGAGGTATTGGCCGTCTCGATATGGGACTTGCCGCAGTAGGCGGCGTCGGGATTGTTATTCTGGCGATTCTCCTTGACCGCCTAACACAGTCCCTTGGCCGCGATAACCGAACGAAAGGGGTAAATCGCTGGTATGCCACTGGGCCAATTGGGTTAATTACCCGTTTATTCAGCCAAAAAGCATAACCTTCAAAAACACCGATCAAACCACAAGAGTTTGGTAAACACATGATGACCGCAACAGGAGAAAAAACCATGCGCAAAATAGTTATCTGGGCGATATCCCTGTCATCACTGATAAGCTCTCAATTATTCGCTGTCGAATTACCAGGTAAAGGTATCAGCGTACAACCCGTACAAAGCACCCTTAGCGAAGAAACATTCCAGACGTTGATCGTCAGTAAAGCATTGGAAAAGCTTGGCTATGATGTCAAACCCATCAAAGAAGTAGACTACAACGTCGCCTATTCCTCTATCGCTTCCAGTGACGCAACCTTTATGGCTGTAAGTTGGGAACCTCTGCACAACACCCAATATCAGGCAACAGGCGGCAACGCAAAATTCTACCGTGTTGGCAACTATGTAGAAAATGCCGCTCAGGGGTACTTAATCGACAAAAAAACAGCGGAAAAATACAACATCACGAATATTGCCCAACTGAAAGATCCGAAAATAGCCAAATTATTCGATACTAACGGTAATGGCAAAGCCGATTTGACTGGCTGTAATCCCGGCTGGGGCTGTGAAATCGCCATTAACCATCATCTTAAAGCTTATGGTTTAAACAATAGCGTTGAACATAATCAAGGGAACTATGCGGCCATGATGGCAGATACTATTACCCGCTATAAAGAAGGCAAACCCATCTTATATTACACATGGACACCTTATTGGGTCAGTGATGTGCTGAAACCGGGCAAAGATGTTGTCTGGCTGCAAGTTCCTTTCTCCGCTATGCCTAACGATGAAAGGATAGATACGAAACTGCCAAATGGTGCTAACTATGGTTTCCCGCCAAGTATTATGCACATTGCCGCCAATAAAAAGTGGGCAGAAGTCAACCCGTCCGCCGCCAAACTATTTTCTATCATGAAAATGCCCCTCGCTGATATCAACGCCCAAAATTTGCGGATGCATAATGGTGAAGCATCACAAGCGGAGATTGAACGTCACGCCAATGGTTGGATTAGGGCTCATCAGAAATTGTTTGATGGTTGGATCGAAACCGCCGCCAAGGCTGCCGAAAATAATTAACATTCTGGATATTACAGTGAATTGGTCTATACCAATTCACTATTTTTCACTTTCATTTTCTTTTATACCAAACTTATCGACTCAATTAGTGTTTTTAAGTTTAACCCCTCGATTCCCTCTGTTTTAACATTGAATCTGATAATAAAAAATCATTACAATGTGAAAAATTTATCACGTGACTACTTACTGTTTTTAATAAATTAAATATCTATCTCCCTCACTTAACCTGCTGTTTAAATATAAGAAAACCTATCTATGGAAGAAAATATTTCCCGTACATCATTAAGCCCTGCTTTAGTAGCTCTGATGGCGATCGCCACAGGTCTGGTTGTCGCCAGCAACTACTATGCGCAACCACTGCTCGATACTATCGCACTACAATTTAATCTGACCGCCAATGAAGCGGGATTTATTGTGACCACAGCTCAATTGAGCTATGCCGTCGGCTTGATATTCCTTGTGCCACTAGGTGATATATTTGAGCGACGCGGCCTGATTGTCTCCATGACAATATTAGCCGCCGTTGGATTATTGATTACCGCTACATCGCAAAACATCTGGCAAATGCTATTAGGAACGGCACTGACGGGCTTATTTTCGGTAGTCGCCCAAGTACTGGTCCCTCTGGCCGCGACACTTGCCCTCCCCCACCAGCGCGGGAAAGCTGTCGGTACGATTATGAGCGGTTTACTGCTTGGAATATTACTGGCAAGAACCATATCAGGAACAATGGCGACTCTTGGTGGCTGGCGAACTGTTTTTTGGGTTGCCAGCGTCTTATTGGTGATCCTTTCTTTAACATTATGGCGCTACCTGCCCCGTTATAAACAAGTAACTGATCTCAATTATTTCCAATTACTACGCTCTATTGCAAAATTCGTTACTACAACCCCTCTTCTAAGAGTACGCTCTATACTGGGAGCACTGACATTTGCCAATTTCAGCATGCTATGGACATCAATGGCATTCTTGCTCTCAGCGCCTCCTTTTAACTATTCCGAAGGCGTAATCGGCTTATTTGGGTTAGTCGGCGCCGCCGGAGCACTAATGGCAGCCAAAACTGGGCAACTCGTTGATAAAGGAAAAGGCTCTCTGACCACCACCATTTCTCTGGTGCTATTACTACTTTCATGGATACCGATCGGCTTAGCCAAAGAATCATTAATTGGCTTTATGATAGGTATTTTGCTTCTTGATATTGCAATTCAAGGCGTTCACGTTACGAATCAAAGCACGATATACCGCATTATGCCGGAAGCCAGAAACCGACTCACTGCCGCTTACATGACCATCTATTTTATCGGTGGAGCCTTTGGCTCTCTGGTTTCAGGCTATGCTTACAAACACTCAGGTTGGTATGGCGTCGCCGCCGCTGGCATGGCTATCAGTACAATCAACCTAATCGTTTGGTTTTTCGGCAAAAAGTACGAACCAAAGACGTCGTAAAAAACAGGCCATGACATAAAAAACGCTTAAATAAAAACATTTATGAAACATTTATTAAGGATGATATTTTCTATTTGATTTCCTTTTGTTAATGTTACATAACATTTATATAACCAGATGGATTTTATGCCTGTTTCTGATACATCATCCCCCTTAACCAGTAAAAAATCTTCTTTTACTGAAGGAATAATAGACAGTTTACCTATTGTCATCGGTTACATTCCCGTAGCCTTTGCTTTTGGTCTCAATGCTGTAAAACTTGGCTTCAACCCAATAGAAGCCATCTTCTTTTCATGCATCATCTACGCCGGCGCGAGTCAATTTGTCATCACAGCTTTATTAAGCGCAGGCACATCACTCTGGATCTCTGCCCTAACAATCATGGCAATGGATGTTCGCCATATTCTTTATGGCCCATCTTTAAGACACCGTATCAAAGATAAGTTAACGGAGAAAAAAACCGTTATCTGGGCTTTTGGCCTGACAGATGAGGTTTTTGCCGCCGCTACTGCAAAACTCATTAAAAACCAACGGAGCTGGAGTGAAAACTGGATGGTTGCTATCGCGATCTGTTCCTGGCTGGCCTGGGTCGTAGGTACCGCAGCCGGGGCATTTCTTGGTAACGGTTATTTGGAATCCTACCCTGCCATAGAAGCTGCCATGATTTTCATGTTACCAGCACTGTTTCTCAGTTTTCTTCTCGCTTCTTGCAGAAAGCAAAATAGTTATTGTGTTGCAACCGCGCTAACCGGAGCACTATTGGGGATTACATTTTTCTCAATTCCAGTTGCTATTCTGGCGGGTATTGTCGGTGGTTGTATCGCAGCACTATTACAACCGCAAAATAGTTGCAATGACTCTTCTGCACAAAAGGAAACATCATGATTGACAGCAAGATTCTGCTCATTGGGCTATTTGTTGGGGTAGCTAACTTTTCGTTTCGCTATCTGCCACTACGATTTGGGAAAGCACGTCAATCTGCCGGCAGGAAAGGTGGAAAAACAAGCATTATTCTTGACAGTATTGGCATTGCATCCATTTGTTCTTTACTCATCGTATCGGGTGTACCTGATGTGATGAGAGAGAGTCAAAAGCTATTTCCGACCCTCATAGGCTGTCTGACTATCTGCTTAATCTTTTACAAAACAAGGAAAATTATACTCGCAACGTTATTCGGAGCGCTGCTTTTTGGACTAACATTCAAAATATTTATGAATTAGGTATCAATATCAAAAGAAATATGATGATAACAAATAACTACAATTGCTAAATTTATCTTTTAATATACCATTTGGATGTTTGATAACAAAAGTTATCTTACCAGTTGAAACTAATAAGGTATCTAAATAATGGAAAGTTCGTTTACGCCTACCGAAGAATTACTGAATATTCGTGCAGCACAGCAAGCCAAATTAAATAAAGATATCCCTTATCAAGAGATCCTGTTGACTAGGTTATCAATGCACGTCCAAAGTAAATTGCTTGAAAACCGTAATAATATGCTGAAAGCTCAAGGAATCAATGAAACTTTGTTCATGGCCCTGATGATCCTTGATACTAAGGAAAGCCACAGCATTCAGCCATCAGAATTAAGTGCCGCATTGGGTTCTTCCCGTACTAACGCCACTCGTATTGCTGATGAATTAGAGAAGCAGGAATGGATTGAAAGAAAGGAAAGTCATAATGACCGCCGTTGCCTTCATCTTCATCTGACAGAACAAGGTACAAAATTTTTAAATAGTTTGCTTCCACCTCAACATGATTGCCTGAGAAGACTTTGGTCATGCCTTGACCAGGAGGAACAAAAACAGTTAGAAAAGTTAATGAGAAAATTACTGGTCAGACTTGATACAATGGGCGATTGTATCAAAAAATAGCTTGTTGTTTAATCGATCAATTTTTATCCAAACAACACTTTCTTGGTTAGATTGTTCGAAAAAATTTTCCTGTTAGCTAAGATGATATTTTCTGCAAAAAGCTAACTATTATTCTTCGATAACATTGGATCCTGTGTCATTCACCTTTCCAGTAGCGATGATATAGCGCTACTGGAAGGTGATCTGAAAAAAATAGTATTACTAGAAAATAAATAACAAGCATGGGGATTTACTATGAGCGCAAATGAGGAAATAGAAGTACAAGCGGCACAAGATCCAAACAGTAGCAAAAAAAGGCAACGCAGTCGTGCCTTAATGTTACTAACCCTTGTCTTCGCCCTACTCGGTGTTGCCTACTTTTTCTATTGGTTTCTCATTTTACGCCACCACCAAGAAACAGATAACGCCTACGTTACAGGTAATCAAGTTCAAATCATGTCGCAAGTCGCTGGCAGTGTAATCACCGTTAACTTTGATAATACTGACTTTGTGAAAAGCGGTAGTGTATTGGTACAACTCGATCCCCGTGATGCAGAATTAGCATTAGAAAAAGCAAAAACAGCATTAGCCAACAGTGTTCGCCAAACACATCAACAGATAGTTAACAGTAAACAGTATCAGGCTAACATCGTTCTACGCAGATCCGAATTAACCAAAGTTCGAAATGATCTTAACCGTCGTGAAATACTTAGCGTTCAAAAAGTCATTGGCAAAGAAGAGTTGCAACATGCACAGGAAGCCGTCGCCAGCGCCCAAGCCGCGCTGGATATGGCTATCGAACAATATAACGCTAATCAAGCAATTGTTCTGAATACGCCTCTAGAGAAACAACCTACCGTTGAGCAAGCTGCAACGGAAGTTCGTAATGCCTGGCTGGCGCTACAACGCACGAAAATAGTCAGCCCAATCGATGGCTATGTCTCACGCCGTAGTGTACAAGTTGGTGCTCAAATTAATAAAAATACTCCACTAATGGCGATAGTTTCGGCAAACGATATGTGGATCGAAGCTAACTTCAAAGAGACGCAAATTTCTGGTATGCGCATTGGTCAACCCGTGGAAATCACCAGCGATTTCTATGGTGGGAGCAAAGTATTTAGCGGCAAAATTACTGGCCTTGATATGGGTACCGGCAGCGCCTTCTCTTTATTACCCGCTCAGAACGCCAGTGGCAATTGGATTAAGGTTGTACAACGTTTACCCATCCGCATTGAATTTGATCCTGGGCAATTAGAAAAATACCCATTACGTATCGGTCTCTCGACTAAAGTCAGAGTAGATACTACAAATCCTGATGGACCCGTTCTGTCTGATAGAACACGCACGAAATCGGCTTATCACACCACGGCTCTGGCAATAGATATGTCTCCTGCCAATAAGATAGTTAATGACATTATTAATAGTAATGCTGGAAAATAATACCGGAGGCCAAGGTGACAAGACAGCCGCTTACAGGTGCCAAACTTGCATGGATGACCATTGCGTTATCCTTGGCAACGTTCATGCAAGTGTTAGATTCCACCATTGCTAACGTAGCGATACCCACTATTTCAGGTAATCTGGGATCATCAAATTCTCAAGGGATCTGGGTAATTACTTCTTTCGGCGTTGCCAATGCGATATCCATCCCGATTACTGGATGGCTGGCAAAACGCATCGGCGAAGTTAAATTATTCATCTGGTCAACCGCACTATTCTCCATCGCTTCCTGGCTATGCGGTATTTCCAACAGTCTTAACATGCTAATCTTCTTTCGGGTTATTCAAGGATTAGTTGCAGGTCCCCTTATCCCTCTTTCACAAAGCCTACTTCTGAACAATTATCCACCAGCCAAAGGAAATATGGCATTGGCGTTATGGTCACTCACGATTATTGTCGCGCCGATTTTTGGCCCTATTCTGGGTGGTTACATCAGTGATAACTACCATTGGGGATGGATTTTCTTTATCAACGTTCCTGTTGGTATAGCGATTATTCTGATTGCTATGCAAACGCTGAAAGGGCGTGAAACTCAAACAGAGATCAAACCTATCGACACAATAGGACTGATGTTGTTGGTTGTCGGCGTTGGTTGTTTACAAATCATGCTAGATCAGGGTAAAGAGCTAGACTGGTTTAATTCTACAGAAATTATCATCTTGGCGGTTATCGCAATCATCTCATTAGCATTTTTGGTGGTGTGGGAATTGACCGACGATAACCCGATTATCGACCTATCACTGTTCAAAGAACGTAATTTCACAATTGGCTGCTTCTGTTTGAGCTTAGCTTATATGCTCTATTTCGGCACAATTGTGTTATTACCTCAGTTACTACAGGAGGTGTTCGGTTATACAGCAACCTGGTCAGGTCTTGCATCAGCACCGGTAGGATTGTTGCCACTCATCATTTCTCCACTGATTGGTAAATTCAGCAATAGAGCAGATATGCGCTACATAGTGACGTTCAGCTTTGTTGTTTATGCCATCTGCTATTACTGGCGTGCATATACATTCGAACCAGGCATGGATTTTGCCGCAGTCGCATGGCCTCAGTTTATCCAGGGGTTTGCTATTGCCTGTTTCTTTATGCCACTCACAACCATTACCCTTTCTGGCTTACCGGCAGGGCGAGTGGCATCTGCATCCAGTCTATCGAATTTTATCCGAACATTGGCAGGTTCAGTAGGAACATCACTAACAACAACCATGTGGACCCAACGGGAATCAATGCATCATTCCCATTTTACCGAACACATCAACCCTTATAGCCCCGACACTCAACAGATTTATCAACAATTATCGGAATCGGGAATGAATAACCAACAAATTCCCGCTTATCTGGCAAAAGAGATCACCCATCAAGGACTCATAATTTCAGCGAATGAAATTTTCTGGCTCTCCGCCAGCGTATTCCTGATATTAATCGTACTCGTCTGGTTTGCGAAACCACCATTCACACAAGGAAGTAAAGAGAATATTGGCGGAGCGCACTAAATCTTAATAGCAAAGCGGGGAACATTACATTCCCCGCTTTTCCTATCAAACTTTATTCTGTCGCCACCATTCAGCCAGCATAATGCCAGTTGCAACAGAAACGTTCAGACTTTCGACTAAACCCGTGCCGCCAACAAACAAACTCATATCACCATGTTTCCAAGCACTGTCACTCAAACCATCACGTTCCTGACCAAGAACCAGAACCATTTTTTCCGGTAATTCAGCTTTAGCTAAATCGGTACTACCTTTATGGCTGGATGTCGTCACAATGGTGTAACCCGCTTGACGAAATTTATTCAATGTGGCGAGCAAGCTATCAGCATCAATACCTTTAATATGCTCAGCGCCACCTTCTGCTGTACGGATAGCCGCCCCCGACTCCAGCAAGGCCACATCGTGCAAAATCACCCCTTGCACACCGAAATGCGCACAGCTTCGCATAATAGCGCCAAGGTTGTGAGGATTACCCACATCTTCAAGAGCCAAAACACAATCTTTTACTGGAGCATCTTTCAGATAAGTCTCTGCATCCAAGCCGTTACGTTTCTTAATCAGAAAACAAACACCACCATGATGTTCAGTACCTGACACTTTTGTCAGTTCAGCTTCATCCACAACATGATAGGCTTTACGGTTAGCAGCCATCCATTTCAGCGCATTGCGGAAACGCGGTGTCACTGACTCAACAAACCAGGCACGCACTATCGCTTCAGAACGGTTTTTAAACATCGCCTGACAAGCATTTTCACCATAAATCCGGGTTTCTTCCATGCGCTGACGACGGAGCTGTTCAGGATCAATCTGGCTTTTCCCACTGATACCACCATGCTCTGATGGTAAAGAATCACTCTCAGGGCGTGACACTGTTTTCCAAGGCGATCTTTCACGCTCATTGACACGCGGAGAACGGGATGTGCGCTCACCGTCCCGACGACGCTGACCTTGATCGCGCCCTTTGCCAGACGGACGTTTGTTGCTGCTGCGGCTGTCATGATCGCCCTCACTGCGGACATACATCACTTTGACTTTGCCATTTTTACCACTGTATGAATCGTTCATTCGTTTCTCCAACTGCTTTATGGCGCGAAGATTACCTGATGTGCGCATCTTAAGCTACCTCTGACAACCATAATCCAATAAAATGCGTCCTTAATTTTCCTGCCTTCGGCGAGGCATGCCGTACTTGCTACGGAGAGCACAGTCAGGCCACCTGTTGAAACAGACACCCACCGAAGATATTCAAGCTACAGCCTGGGACCATTTTGGAACAAGCTGGCAATTTAATTGCTTCCCAGCAACCGCATCCGATAACGTAAGTCACAGCAATGATTTGCGAAATCAGCTACAGTTATCAATTAACCACAAATAAGGAGCCTCCTGATGAGCCAGCGCGGACTTGAAGCTTTATTACGCCCTAAATCCATTGCTGTAATTGGTGCCTCAGAAAAACCAGAACGAGCGGGTTCAGTTATGATGCGCAACCTGCTCGCGGGAGGCTTTGCCGGGCCAATACTACCGGTAACTCCCAATAGCCGTTCTGTCCAAGGGGTTTTAGCTTACCCTTCAATAGATAAATTACCAATCACACCAGATTTAGCCATTGTCTGTACTCATCACCATCGCAATTTGCCATGTCTGGAACAACTGGGGCAATTGGGTTGTAAAACAGTGATTATTCTTTCTTCACCAAAGCCTCAATTTCCTGAACTAAAACAGTGTTGCCAGCGCTATAGCATCCGATTACTAGGGCCAAACAGTTTGGGACTATTAGCCCCCTGGCAAGGGCTGAATGCCAGCTTTTCTCCGATTCCAATTCTCAAAGGGAAATTAGCCTTTATTTCTCAATCTGCGGCAGTCTCAAATACGATTCTTGACTGGGCGCAACATCGGGGCGTCGGATTTTCCTACTTTATCGCGTTAGGCGACAGTGTAGATATCGATATTGATCATCTGCTCGATTTTCTAGCTCGTGATAGTAAAACCAGTGCTATCTTGCTCTATGTAGAGCATATCCATGACGCTCGTCGCTTTCTTTCAGCATCCAGAAGCGCTTCCCGCAATAAACCTATCTTGGTGGTCAAAAGCGGCCGTACCAAGCGAGCACAGAAATTGCTTGGTGAACAGCAAAATCTGGATGCAGCTTATGATGCAGCAATTCAGCGAGCCGGATTATTACGCGTGCAAGATACGCATGAAATGTTTTCTGCTGTAGAAACCCTAAGCCATATGTCGCCTTTACGGGGGGAACGACTATTTATCGTCAGCAATGGAGCTGCTCCAACCGCAATGGCGCTGGATGAGTTATTCCGCCGTAACGGTAAGCTCGCAATATTAGGTGAAGAGACAACGAAGGCATTAAAAACACAATTACCAGAAACTATCTCCCTACATAATCCGCTGGATTTAAGAGATGACTCCACGGTGGACCGTTATATTGCTGCGTTAAAACCGTTACTAGACAGCCACGACCATGATGCCCTGTTGCTCATCCATTCTCCTAGCGCAATTGCCCCCGGTATTCAAACCGCCACCAAAGTCATTGAAACAATCCGTAAACACCCAAGGGGAAAATGGCTAACTATTTTTACCAATTGGTGCGGTGAATACTCTTCTCAAGAAGCCCGCCGCCTATTCAGTGAAGCAGGTATTCCAACTTATCGCACCCCTGAAGGGGCAATTACTGCTTTCATGCACATGGTGGAATATCGCCGCAATCAAAAACAATTAACAGAAACGCCCGCCCTCCCAGCAAACATCACCGCGAATACTGCACATGCCCATCAATGCATACAACAAGCGCTGGAACAAGGAAACTCTCGTCTAGATACCCATGAAGTTCAACCTATTCTGGCAGCCTATGGCCTCAATACATTGCCAACATGGATTGCTTATAACAGTGATGAAGCAGTCAATATTGCCCAACAGATCGGTTATCCTGTCGCTCTGAAATTACGCTCGCCAGATATCCCGCATAAATCAGAAGTTCAGGGGGTTATGCTCTATTTGCGAAATGCAAATGAGGTCAAGGCTTCTGCTCAAGCGATTATCGAACGTGTCAACCAGAATTTCCCACACGCAAGAATTCAAGGGCTGTTAGTTCAAAGCATGGCAAACCGTGCCGGCGCACAAGAGCTACGTATTGCAGTAGAACAAGATGAAGTATTTGGCCCACTGATTATGTTAGGTGAAGGAGGTATTGAATGGTCACAGGAAACACAAGTAGCCGTCGCGTTGCCGCCACTCAATATGGCATTAGCGCGATATCTGGTTATTCAGGCGATTAAAAGTAGAAAAATTAAGCTCAAGGGCTCTCCCCAATCATTAGACATACTAGCACTCAGCCGACTGTTAGTTCAGGTATCTAATCTGTTACTTGATTGTCCGCAAATTGTACGACTAGATATTCATCCGTTACTGGCTTCCGGAGACGAATTCACATTATTAGATGTTTCAATGGAATTGTCTTCGATAGAAGGTGATCCACGAACCAGATTAGCTATCCGTCCATATCCAGGCGAACTAGAAGAAACGATAAAACTCAGAGGGGATGCAGAATGCCTACTACGACCGATTCTGCCAGAAGATGAACCGTTGCTGAAAGATTTTATCGGCCAGGTTACTAAAGAAGATCTCTATTACCGTTACTTTAGTGAAATCAGTGAATTCACACATGATGATCTGGCAAATATGACTCAGATTGATTACGACCGCGAAATGGCATTTGTTGCCGTACGACATCCTAAAACGACTCCGGAAATTATCGGGGTTACTCGTGCCATAGCTGATCCTGATAATGTCGAAGCAGAATTCGCTGTGCTAGTGCGTTCTGACTTAAAAGGGATTACCCTTGGATATCAGCTTATGATAAAACTGATTAACTATACGCGAGAACATGGCATAAACCGCCTAAATGCTATCACCATGCCAGAAAACCGTACTATGATAAAACTAGCTAAAAAACTGGGATTTACCATAGATGTTCAATTTGAGGATAGCATTGTAAACTTATCCCTCGAACTTTAAACCAACTTCGTGATGAATCGCACAGACTTGAATCATTAGGCATTAGAGCGTTAAATCATGCTCACAATTAGCCAGACTAATGGTATTATCGCCAGATCATTTGATTCATTGCTTTACATAGTAGTCTTTTAGCCATCCAACATAAGAGAAAAAACGCACTGTGATGTTGTCTAAATTCAAACAAGCTAAACATCAACAACACCTTGCACAACTGCCTAAGCTACCTCAGTCAGTTGCTGATGTTAAAACACTTTATCAACCTGAAGTGTTCCGCAGCACCCTGCTGGAAAAAATTGCTAACGCTGAAAAACATATTTATATCATCTCCCTCTATCTGGAAAATGATGATGCAGGGAGAGATATCCTGAATGCACTTTATACAGCTAAACAACAACGTCCGGACTTGGACATTAAAGTGCTCGTTGACTGGCATCGGGCACAACGTGGACGAATTGGCGCCGCTGCAATGGTAACGAATGCCGATTGGTATTGTTCTATGGCAGAAGCTTATCCCGATGTGAAAATTCCAGTACTAGGTGTGCCTGTAAATACCCGCGAAGCACTGGGTGTTTTACATTTAAAAGGTTTTATCTTTGACGATACTGTGATTTATAGCGGAGCAAGCATTAATGACGTTTATCTCCACCAACATGATAAATATCGTTATGATCGCTACCATTTGCTTCACAATGCAGAACTTGCAGAAGCAATGAAACACTTTGTTGATAATTACATTATCGCTACAGGAGCGGTACAGAAACTGGATTGTAAGGATCGTCCTCGTATTCCTGAAATTAAAAACCTGATCCGTCAATTACGTTTTTCTTTGAGGCACACTACCTATAAAATAAATAACCAGGCAACGAATGATGAACTATCTGTCACTCCACTTGCCGGTCTGGGAAAGAAAAATCTACTAAATAAAACCATTAGCCATCTGATCGCCAGCACAGAACAAAAACTGATTATTTGTACTCCGTATTTTAATCTTCCAGCTATCATTGTTCGGCGGATTGTTAATCTACTCCGTAAAGGTAAACACGTGGAAATTATTGTTGGCGATAAAACTGCTAACGATTTTTATATTCCACCGGAAGAGCCATTTAAAATTATCGGCGCATTACCCTATTTATATGAAATCAATCTGCGCCGTTTCATCAGCAGACTACAGCGTTATGTTGACAACAATCAACTGACGATCAGGTTATGGAAAGATGGTGATAATAGTTACCACCTAAAAGGTGTGTGGGTGGACAATCAATGGCAATTGATTACAGGAAATAATCTCAATCCTCGTGCCTGGGGACTAGATTTAGAAAATGCTATTCTTATCCACGATCCTCATAAAGAAATGCAGGAGCAACGTACAGAAGAACTGCACTGTATCCGTACTTATACTACGGTTGTCAGTAATTATCAGGAATTGGACAGCATCCAGCTGTACCCAGTCAAAGTACGTAAACTTATCCGCCGTTTACGCCGTATCCGGGTAGACAGACTGATTAGTCGTATTCTGTAATTGAATCGATAAAGCGAATTATCTTTTCTAAATTAAATCTCCTGATATTGAATATATTTCGGGAGATTTTTTATCATCGATTTTTAATTTGATAAATTTCAACTCTCATTTATAACAAAATTTTATCGAATCATAATTCTCTAATATTCTCTTTATAAAATATTATTATCGTGGGTCATATGCCTTATTAATAATATGCTACTTTAAAGTTTCATATATTATACGATAAGGATAGTGGTTATTATAAAATTAATAAAACATAGCACTCCCTCTTTTCAGCTTTATTCCCAATAGCTGATAAAAATAAAACTCTTAGATTCAAATAATGAAATTTACTTTCGATACTTAAATACCCAGCAAGACTTCAAAAAATATCTTTTCATAATGATGTTTTAATTTCAATTAAATATTATACTCCAAAGAATATAGCCTTTTCGGGCAAGAAATTCATAGGAACAGATATATTTAAAAAAACCATCGATGTAATCCCATTTTGAAATATTATTTTACTTGCTTATATGCTTCGACTTTGATCTTATGGATACTCATCGTCAGAATGTTGAAGACATTAACCAGAAACATGGAAAATCTCATTAACTCACTACAGGTTATTTAAGCAGAGTTTTTACGGCATATGAGACAAAATCCCAAAAAAATCTCAACGATTATGGGAAGAACAACAACTTATATCATCTAAGAAGCATGAAAAAAACTTTGTCTCAAGGCAAATTCCGGTCAGGGGGAAACAACGATATACCGCTAAATACAAAACTGCCCACTATTAAGCTGGCAGTATGACAACTTTACAAATCTCATCGGCTTATAAACAACTCTTTAACCGTTCGCTTTGCGGGCCGTCTCGACTCGCGACGTTCAAATCCGTTCCCGACAGAGTTTGTCCTACATAATGCAGAGAGACACAGTAACCAGGTAATATAAGCAAACAAAGTGAGATATACCTCAATACGCAAAAACCCCCAGCTTACGCTGAGGGTTTCCACTGTATTTAAAGCCTGGCAGTGTCCTACTCTCACATGGGGAGACCCCACACTACCATCGGCGCTACGGCGTTTCACTGCTGAGTTCGGCATGGGGTCAGGTGGGACCGCCGCGCTATCGCCGCCAGGCATATT
>NZ_RCWD01000023.1:0-91214 GCF_018448965.1 Photorhabdus hainanensis
AAGTTTTATATCGTAGCAAGCGATATAAATCACAGAGAATTCGGTGGTGCGGTAGTTCAGTTGGTTAGAATACCGGCCTGTCACGCCGGGGGTCGCGGGTTCGAGCCCCGTCCGCACCGCCACCTTAGTTTGCAGAGAAACCCTGAGAGAAATCTCAGGGTTTTTTGTCGTTTATAAGTATTAAAATCAATAATTACCTTATTTTATTTGATAGAATCGGATAGTTTTATAGTTATTCTGTATTTAAGAGGTTTTTTACGTGGTAAAAAAAACCTATGCGATAAGGTATGTCGCGGGCCAGCCTGTTGAACGTGTTTTTCCTATGTCGACTCATCAGCTTAGGAATGCATTACCTGTAGGTACTCCTTTGATCACTGGCACAAATGAGCTTAGGGTTGTTGTATGGAATATCTATAAACAGCAGCGTCCTTCATGGAGAAAGGTTCTAAAGGAGCTAACTAACGAAAGTCAGTTGATTTTATTACAAGAAGCGCAGACTACTCCTGATTTAGTTGAATTTGCTACCTCAAATTACTTGATAGCTGATCAAGTTCCCGCATTTTTATTGCCACAACATCCATCAGGTGTAATGACGTTAGCAACTTCTCATCCTGTCTATTGTTGTCCTTTGAGAGAGAAAGAGCCTCTTTTACGTTTATCTAAATCAGCTCTCATCACTGTTTATCTTTTACAGGATAATCGTCAGTTAATGGTTATTAATGTACATGCGATAAATTTCAGTTTTGGTGTAGATGTGTATAGCCGTCAGCTAAATAATATTGGTGCTCATGTTCGTTTGCATGATGGCCCAGTAATTATGGCTGGTGATTTTAATGCATGGAGTAAGCAACGATTAAATGCTTTAAAACGTTTTACCAGATATTTACATCTTGAAGAGGTATCTTTTATTGACGACTATCGGACAATCGCGTTTGGTAAGCCTTTGGATTTTATTTTTTACCGAGAGTTGAATATTGCTGATGCTATTGTGATACCTACTGATGCTTCCGATCATAATCCTCTTGTTGTAAATTTTTATTAATTCTTTGTTATAAAAATATATTGGTCTATTTATAATGAATATAACTTTATAATTAAAGAATTATATCATTGTTGATTTATTGTAAATATTTATTATGTATTGCGATGGATTTATATTTTAAAAATGAGATTTATTTTAATTAATATGTGAAAGTGATATTGAAATAAATATCAAATATATCTTTTCTGAATAAATTAAAATAAATGCCAGAGTAATCTGGCATTTATGAGTAAAAATTATTTGTTTATCTGATGGGTTTGAGAAATATTTTTCTTTATACTAAAGAAATAGGTGACTGATAATAAGATTACCCATACGATTCCCACAATTAATGCAATGCGGGTTTTCTCAAAATAGCCTAGTAATACAATAACAAATACCATAAAGATAATAGTTAATGCAGGTGCTATTGGCCACATAGGAACGGGAAATTTCAGGGTTTTCACTTCTTCTTTGCTCATTTTGCAGCGCATAGCAACTTGAGAAAGTAGGATCATCAACCATACCCATACAGTAGCAAATGTTGCGATAGAGGCAATGATAACGAAAATCTCTTCCGGAATCATATAGTTGAGTATGACTCCAATTAACAAAACTGCTGACATAACGATTACAGTCATCCAAGGTACGCCATTACGACTCAGCTTGGTGAATGATTTAGGCGCTTGCCCTTCTTGCGCCATGCCATACATCATACGGCCAGCACCAAAAATATCGCTATTGATCGCTGAAATTGCGGCAGTAATTACGACGATATTGAGAATATTGGCAGCAGAATTGATACCTAAGCTAGAAAAAATCTGTACGAATGGGCTACCTTCTTGACCGATCTGATTCCACGGGTAGATACACATTAAAATAAACAGAGTCAGTACATAGAACAGTAGAATACGGAAAGGGACAGCATTGATTGCTTTTGGAATCGTTTTTTCGGGGTTTTTGGCCTCACTGGCAGTAATACCAATGACTTCAATACCCCCAAAAGCAAACATTACAATGGCGAGTGAAGCTATTACGCCACTGATGCCATTAGGCATAAAACCGCCATATTCCCACAAATTGGCAATGCCGGTTGAGTGATCTGTTTCTTGGCCGAATCCATAGATCATGATAGTCATGCCGCCGATAATCATAGCGATAATTGCGGTGACTTTCACAATCGAAAGCCAGAATTCCATTTCACCGAAAATTTTCACATGGCAAAGATTAATTGCGCCAATAAAGCAGACAATGCTTAATACCCAGATCCACTGTTCCACATGGGGGAACCAGAGCTTCATATAGAAACCGAATGCAGTAACGTCAGCCAGGCAAACGATCAGCATTTCGAATACATAATTCCATCCGGTTAGAAATCCGGCTAAAGGGCCGAGGTAATGGCTGGCATAGTGTGAAAAAGAACCGGCTACTGGATGGTGAACAGCCATTTCGCCTAATGCACGCATCACCATAAATACGGCAGCGCCGCCGATTAAATAGGCGAGTAATACGGCTGGTCCAGCTTGCTGAATAGCTGCTGCCGAGCCATAGAACAGCCCTGTGCCTATTGCGGAGCCTAATGCCATAAAGCGGATGTGCCGCCCGGTTAGACCCCGTTTCAGCTGAGTTTCATTATTCTGCATTATTTATTCCTGTCACTTTCTCAGTGCTAGATATATTTTAAGCACACAATGCCTCGACAAGTCGCACGTTAGCCAAGCGAAGCAAACCCCGTACCTTACCATAAAGATTGATGTTCGCGGGATAGATATCTGCAATAATGCGCCCTTGCCTAATGAAACCAGAGATTTTTATGTTTTACCCGATTAACGAAGTATTCCAGACATTGCAGGGAGAAGGTTTTTTTGCCGGAGTCCCGGCAATTTTTATTCGTCTGCAAGGGTGTCCGGTTGGTTGTAGCTGGTGTGATACTAAACACACTTGGGAGAAAGAAGCGGAAAAGCAACGGACATTGGAAACAATTTTGTTGAAGACGAGTGAAAGCAATGAATGGAGTGAAGCGTCTCCTAAGCAAATTGCAGCGCTGTTTGTTCAACAGAAATATACCGCACGTCATGTTGTTATTACTGGTGGTGAGCCTTGCCTTTATGATCTTATACCTCTGATCGAAGAGTTAGAAAGCCTTGGCTACCAATGTCAGATAGAAACCAGTGGTACGTATCATGTTAAATGTTCTGATACTACTTGGGTGACAGTTTCCCCAAAAGTTAACATGCGTGGTGGTTACCAGGTATTGCAGCAGGCTTTGCTAAGGGCTAATGAAATAAAATATCCGGTTGCTAGGGAAAGAGATATTGAAGCATTGGATGAGTTATTAGCGACACTAGATGACAACTCATCGCGTATTATTGCACTGCAACCTATTAGCCAGAAAGAAGACGCTACTCGTTTATGTATTGAAACCTGTATTGCCCGTAATTGGCGGTTTTCTATGCAAACACATAAATATTTGAATATCGCCTGAGAAAAGCTTACTGCACTGGAGGTTTCCTGGTGCAGTAAGTTGTTTCACTTACCGCGGAAAATAGCTCCCGCATTACAGGTTTCTTTCACCATAACGGCACTGAGTTGTGGAATTGTTGGTTTAACTTTATCCCAAATCCAGGCAGCTAATACTTCGCTGGTTGGATTTTCCAGTCCAGGGATATCATTCAGGTAATGGTGATCTAGCTGTTCCCAAATGGGTTTAAACAGGGCTTTTAAATCGGCAAAGTCCATAATCCAGCCACTATGAGGATCGACCTCCCCGGTAATTTCCAGTTGTACCATAAATGAGTGCCCATGCAGGCGACCGCATTTATGGCCTTCTGGAACATGTGGCAGACGGTGGGCGGCTTCAAACTGAAAATCTTTAAAAATCGTTGTGCTCATAGTGGTTCTCTCTGACTTCAAAAAACCCGCTATTCTACCCGATCTTCTGAATTAAACCTGATTTTTTCATTTTTTTGCAATCGCTCTTATTAACTGTTTTATAGATATATTAAATCTGTAAATATGGTTAGGCGTTTTGGTTATTTGATATTGCGATAGTTTCTTTAAATAGTAACAAGTCGCTGAGATAACCTTACAAACCATCCCTATTTATTTACTAAAAATAACAGACATTGGTAATCGTAAAGGGCAGCACAGGATAATGAGCATAAAACCACCTTCAATTTCACTTCTTCCGGTTTCACCTGAACAGCTAGCGCGTTTGCAGTCGGCAATTGGGGATTTTTCACCGACTCAATTAGCCTGGCTGTCTGGTTATTTTTGGGGAATGGTAAATCAGCAACCACAAGTTCAGGTTGTGGCTCCGGCAGTTCCGGCGCAGGAGACGATTACATTAATTTCAGCTTCACAAACTGGTAATGCTCGTCGTTTGGCTGAACAACTCCGTGATGATTTGTCGGCAGAAAAACTCAATGTCAATTTGGTCAATGCCGGTGATTATAAATTCAAACAAATTGCTCAAGAGAAGGTGCTGATAATTATTGCTTCTACTCAGGGTGAAGGAGAACCTGCTGAGGAAGCGGTTGCATTATATAAATATCTCTATTCTAAAAAGGCACCGAAGCTGGATGGTACGGCATTTGCGGTTTTTGGTCTGGGTGATACCTCTTATGAGCGCTTCTGCCAGGCCGGAAAAGATTTCGATAATCGTCTGAATGAGTTAGGTGCTCAACGGCTTCTGGAGCGTGTAGATGGTGATGTGGAATATCAACAGGCTGCGGCTCAGTGGCGTCAACAATTAACTGGGGTTCTGAAACAGCGTATTCCTGCCGGGACAGGGACTGTGATTGTTTCTGCACAAAACAGATCGGTAAATGAAATTTTCTCAACTTCTTATACTAAACAGGCGCCATTGACTGCTGCTTTAGCTACCCGTCAGAAAATAACGGGGCGTGGTTCTGATAAAGATGTTCGCCATATTGAAATTGATCTGGGTGATTCAGGACTGCGTTATCAGCCAGGTGATGCTCTGGGTATCTGGTTTGAAAATGATCCGGAGCTGGTGGATGAAGTGTTGAATTTGCTCTGGTTGAAAGGAACAGAACAGGTTGAGGTTAATGATCAGAAATTGCCATTAAGGGAAGCACTGATCGGTCATGTTGAGCTAACTCAAAATACCAGTGTGATTGTGGAAAAATACGCTGTTCTTGCGAAAGATGAAAAATTACTTTCTTTGATTGCTGATAAACAAGCATTACAGCAATACGCTCACAATAAACCGATCGCCGATATGATAAGAGAAGCGGCTTCTCAACCGGAGGCTCAGCAATTTATTGATTTGCTCCGGCCTTTAACACCAAGGCTCTATTCAATTTCTTCTTCTCAGGCGGAAGTGGAAAATGAAGTTCATCTTACCGTTGGTGTGGTTCGTTATGAAATTGACGGACGGGTCCGCACCGGTGGCGCATCCGGCTATCTAGCCGATCGCTTACAAGAAAATGGTGGTATTCGTATTTTTATTGAGCATAACGATAATTTTCGTCTGCCTGCTGATCCACGCACGCCTGTCATCATGATTGGGCCGGGAACCGGAATTGCGCCATTTCGGGCATTTATGCAGCAAAGGGAGGCTGATGGCGCAGAAGGGAAAAATTGGTTGTTCTTTGGTAATCCACATTTTACGGAAGATTTTCTCTATCAAGTGGAGTGGCAGCGTTATGTCAAAGATGGCCTGTTAACCCGTATTGATATGGCATGGTCCCGTGATCAGCAGCATAAAGTTTATGTTCAAGACAAACTGCGTGAGCAAGGTGAAGAAGTGTGGCGTTGGATAGAGGAAGGAGCACATCTGTACGTGTGTGGTGATGCAAACCGCATGGCGAAAGATGTGGAACATGCGTTGCTGGATATTATTTCTGAGCATGGCGGCATGGATACCGAACAGGCAGATGAATTTTTAAGTGAACTGCGTCTTGAGCGCCGTTATCAGAGGGATGTGTACTAATGAACAATAAACAACATGGTCCTTTGATTGTTGAAGGTAAACTGGCTGACAGTGAGCGTATGAAGCAGGAAAGCAACTTCCTGCGAGGCACGATTAGCGAAGATTTAACTAATGGGTTGACGGGAGGTTTTGCAGGGGACAATTTCCTGTTGATTCGTTTTCATGGCATGTATCAGCAGGATGATCGTGATATCCGTGCTGAACGCGCAGAGCAAAAATTGGAGCCACGTCATGCAATGATGCTGCGCTGTCGTCTGCCGGGGGGCGTGATTACGCCACAGCAATGGTTGGGCATTGATAAGTTTGCTGCGGAAAATACCCTTTATGGCAGTATCCGTTTGACGAACCGCCAGACATTTCAATTTCATGGCATTCTAAAAGGAAATGTAAAACCTGCGCATCAATTGCTGAATCAGGTTGGACTAGATTCGCTTGCGACGGCAAATGACGTTAACCGGAATGTACTTTGTACCTCGAATCCTATTCAATCAGAATTACATCAGCAAGCTTACGAATGGGCGAAGAAAATCTCAGAGCATTTACTGCCACGTACCCGTGCTTATGCTGAACTCTGGTTAGATAAAGAAAAAGTCGCGACAACCGATGAAGAGCCGATTCTTGGGCCGACTTATTTGCCGCGTAAGTTCAAAACCACGGTAGTCATTCCTCCACAAAATGATGTTGATCTACATGCTAACGATCTGAACTTTGTTGCCATTTCAGAAGGTAACAAGCTGGTGGGTTTTAACGTGCTGGTGGGTGGTGGTTTGGCGATGACTCATGGCGATAAAAATACTTACCCACGTATGGCGAGTGAGTTTGGTTATATTCCCCTTGAGCATACGTTGGCGATTGCGGAAGCTGTGGTGACAACTCAGCGTGACTGGGGCAATCGGACTGAGCGTAAGAACGCCAAAACCAAATATACCTTGGAGCGGGTGGGTGTTGATACTTTTAAAGAAGAGGTGGAGAGACGCGCTGGCGTGAAATTTGAGGCCATCCGGCCTTATGAATTTACTGGTCGTGGAGATCAAATTGGCTGGCTGAAAGGTATCGATGATAAATGGCATTTGACGCTGTTTATTGAGAATGGTCGCCTTTTGGACTATCCAGATAGACCGCTGAAAAGTGGCATTGCTGAAATTGCAAAAATACATCAAGGGGATTTTCGCCTGACGGCCAATCAGAACTTAATCATTGCTGGTGTTCCTGAAAGTGAGAAACAACGCATTGAAACCATCGCCCGTGAGCATGGGCTGATTGATGATAAAACCACAGTTCAGCGTGAAAACTCAATGGCTTGTGTCTCTTTTCCAACGTGCCCGTTGGCAATGGCTGAGGCTGAACGTTTCTTACCTGAGTTTGTCACTCACGTTGAACAACTGATGAATAAACATGGTATTGGCGATGAACATATTGTTTTGCGGGTGACGGGTTGCCCGAATGGCTGTGGTAGAGCGATGTTAGCGGAAGTTGGGCTAGTCGGCAAAGCGCTTGATCGTTATAACCTTCATCTTGGTGGTAATCGGATTGGCACCCGTATTCCACGCATGTATAAAGAAAATATCAGCTCACAAGAGATTTTATCTATTATGGATGAACTTATTGGGCGTTGGGCGACAGGGCGGCAGTCAAATGAAGGTTTTGGCGACTTCCTGATCCGCATGGATATTATCAAGCCGGTCTTGGATTCAGCCCGTGATTTTTATGATTGGCAGGAGGCGGTATGAGCCAATTCAACTTATCTCAATTCGCTGGAGTGACTGCTGAACAGCAAGAGCAATCACTGGCTGAGATTAATCTTTGGCTTGAAATGATGGATGCTCATCAGAGGGTAAACTGGGCATTAGAAAATTTGCCAGGTGAATTTGTTCTTTCCTCCAGTTTTGGTATTCAGGCGGCGGTATGCCTTCATTTAGTGACACAAGAATATCCTGATATTCCGGTCATTCTTACTGATACCGGTTATCTATTCCCTGAAACTTATCAATTCATCGATAAACTCACGACGCAGTTGAAACTGAATCTGCAAATATTCAGTGCTGAATATTCTCCGGCCTGGCAGGAAGCTCGCTATGGGAAATTGTGGGAACAAGGCGTAGCGGGAATAGAACGTTACAATCAGATTAATAAAGTTGAACCAATGAATCGAGCTTTGAAAAGTTTAAATGTACAAAGTTGGTTTGCTGGATTACGTCGTCAGCAATCTGAAAGTCGATCAAAATTACCGGTTCTGGCTGTTCAGCGGGGAGTATTTAAGATTTTGCCGATTATCGACTGGGATAACCGGCAGGTGCATCAATATCTGACAAAGCATGGCTTGGAATATCATCCATTATGGGAACAAGGTTATCTTTCTGTTGGTGACATCCATACAACCCAAAAATGGGAACCGGGCATGAGTGAAGAACAAACCCGTTTCTTTGGCTTGAAACGAGAATGTGGGTTACATGAAAATTAAAAACCCGGTATTTCCTGAGTGGGGATAATGATAAAGCCCTCGCTGTGTTTTAGGGCGAGGGGGATGATTAATAAAGCTATTTTGGCGAGATCGCTTATATTCCATTACAGAACATCAAATTCTTTTTTGTCATTTTATAACTTTACCGCCAACTCATATATTCATTCGAAACAGTTTCAGTACTTATAAATATTTCACTGGATATCAAGGGCAATCGTGGATTACTTACCGATATTTGTTGAGCTGAAAGGGCGGCTTGTATTACTTGTCGGTGGTGGTGATGTGGCCGCGCGTAAGGCGACTCTACTACTACGGGCAGGTGCATTATTGCAGGTTGTAGCGCCTGAATTGTGCTCTGAATTACAACAGCGTTATCAAGCGGGTGAGTTGGAATGGCATAAGGGAGAATTCCAACTTGAATATCTTGATGGCATCTTTTTGGTCATTGCGGCGACTGATGATCGCATACTAAATCATCAGGTTTTTTCTGAGGCGGATAAGCGTGGTATTTTGGTCAATGTCGTTGATGATCAAGCTCATTGCTCATTTATTTTTCCATCAATTATCGATCGTTCTCCGGTTCTGGTGGCGATCTCATCGGCGGGAAAAGCACCGGTATTAGCGCGTTTAATTCGAGAGAAACTGGAAGCGTTACTGCCTTCCAGCCTTGGCACGATGGCAAAAATCGCCGGGAATTGGCGTGAACGAGTAAAACAGCGATTGACTTCCATGCGTCAGCGTCGTTCTTTTTGGGAACAGGCTTTCAGTGGTCGTTTTGCTATGTTAGTTGCAAACGGCCAGATCCAAGAGGCGGAAAAACAGCTTGAGCAACAACTGGAACAGTCTGATTCGCAAGGAGAACTGGCTCTGGTTGGGGCAGGGCCGGGTGATCCGGGATTGCTGACATTAAAGGGATTGCAGGTTATTCAGCAGGCTGATGTGGTGCTTTATGATCATTTGGTCAGCAGCGAGGTACTGGATCTGGTTCGCCGCGATGCAGATAAAATTTGCGTCGGCAAAAGAGCGGGTAATCACTCTGTTTCTCAGGAGGAAACGAATCGGTTGATAGTGAAGTTTGCCAGGCAGGGGAAAAAAGTGGTTCGTCTTAAAGGCGGCGATCCCTTTATCTTTGGCCGTGGTGGTGAGGAATTACAGGTTGCGGCATCAGCAGGCATTCCTTTTCAGGTGGTACCGGGAATTACTGCCGCCATCGGAGCGACGGCTTACGCGGGAATTCCTTTGACTCACCGGGAACACTCCCAGAGTATCACTTTTATTACAGGTCATTGCCGAGAAAAGGGGAATGAGCTGGATTGGCCGGCTTTAGCCAGAGGTCATCAGACTCTGGTGATTTATATGGGGACGGTCAAAGCCGCCTCGATAAGTCATCAATTAATTTTACATGGGCGAGCGGAAGATACGCCGGTAGCCGTCATTGGTTGTGGTACTCGTTTAGAGCAGCAAGTGTTAACCGGCACTTTGCTTGAACTGGAACAGTTAGCACAGCAAGCCCCGTCGCCGGCCTTATTGGTGGTGGGAGAGGTGGCTCAACTTCACCATCAGATAGCTTGGTTTGGGCAGCAATCTATTGCCAAGATAAGCCGTCCGGCAGTAGTCGATTTTGCATAAGGAGTTGTAATGGATGAGAAAAGATTGACACACTTGCAGCAACTTGAAGCTGAAAGTATTCATATTATACGGGAAGTGGCCGCCGAGTTTGAAAACCCGGTGATGCTTTACTCTATCGGTAAAGATTCTTCGGTCATGCTTCATCTTGCACGCAAGGCGTTCTATCCGGGAACATTGCCATTTCCTTTGCTGCATGTGGACACGGGATGGAAATTTCGTGAAATGTACGAGTTTCGTGATCGTACTGCGAAGAATTACGGCTTTGAACTGTTGGTGTATCGTAACCCGCAAGGGGAAGCAATGGGAATTAATCCATTTGTGCATGGTAGTGCCAAACATACTGACATCATGAAAACGGAAGGGTTAAAGCAGGCACTGGATAAATATGGTTTTGATGCTGCTTTCGGCGGCGCTCGTCGTGATGAGGAGAAATCGCGGGCCAAGGAGCGGATCTATTCTTTCCGAGATCGCTCACATCGTTGGGACCCTAAAAACCAGCGTCCTGAATTGTGGCGCAATTACAACGGCCAGATTAATAAAGGCGAAAGCATTCGCGTATTCCCACTGTCTAATTGGACTGAATTGGATGTTTGGCAATATATCTATTTGGAACAAATTGATATTGTTCCTCTCTATTTTGCCAAATTACGCCCGGTATTGGAGCGTGAGGGTACGCTGATTATGGTTGATGATGATCGGATCGATCTGAAACCGGGCGAGGTTATCAGTCAGCGCAAAGTTCGTTTCCGTACTCTTGGTTGTTGGCCGTTGACGGGAGCAGTGAAATCTGATGCTGAAACATTGCCGGAAATTATTGAAGAGATGCTGATATCGACGACAAGTGAACGGCAAGGTCGGCTGATTGATAGTGATCAATCTGCTTCTATGGAACTGAAAAAACGTCAAGGTTATTTCTAAGGAGAGCAACCATGTCAGCACTTGCACAGAATGAAATAATTGCTCATCAAATTAAACAGCAGGGCGGTGTGGAAGCTTATCTGCGTGCTCAACAAGAGAAAGGATTACTGCGTTTCTTGACATGTGGCAGCGTGGATGATGGCAAAAGTACCCTGATTGGACGCTTGTTACATGATACCCGTCAGATCTACGAAGATCAGCTTTCAACGTTGCAGAATGACAGTAAACGTATTGGTACTCAAGGTGAAAAATTAGATCTGGCTTTATTAGTGGATGGTCTTGCCGCAGAGCGTGAGCAGGGCATCACCATTGATGTGGCTTATCGCTATTTTTCAACAGAAAAACGCAAATTTATCATTGCTGATACACCGGGACATGAGCAGTACACCCGTAATATGGCAACGGGGGCATCGACCTGTGATCTCTCAATTCTGTTGATTGATGCGCGTAAAGGTGTTCAGGAGCAGACCCGTCGTCACAGTTTTATCAGTACATTGCTAGGTATTCGCCATTTGGTGGTAGCAGTGAATAAAATGGATCTGATGGAATATCGTCAGGAAGTTTTTAATCAGATCAAACAGGATTATATGAATTTCGCTGCCCAATTACCGACAGATTTGGACGTTCATTTTGTCCCAATCTCGGCACTTGATGGCGATAATATTGTCACTAGAAGTCGCAATATGGATTGGTATGAAGGGCCAGCGTTGTTGGATATCCTTGAAACAGTTGATGTAAAAAAGCAAGCCTCGAAGCAGTTACTGCGCTTTCCGGTTCAATATGTTAGCCGGCCTGATCTCGATTTTCGTGGTTACAGTGGCACACTTTCGTCCGGGATTTTACGTAAAGGGCAGAAAATTAAAGTCATGCCATCCGGTATCGGCTCACGGGTGGAGAGGATAGTGACTTTCAATGGTGATCTGGATTTTGCTGTTCCGGGTGAGGCCATTACGGTGGTGCTGAAAGATGAGATTGATATCAGCCGGGGAGATCTGCTGATTTCTGCCGATGATGAGATGATGGTTACCCGACATGCGCTGGTGGATGTGGTATGGATGTCTGAGCAGCCTTTGGTGCAGGGGCAGAACCTTGATATCAAAGTGGCGGGTAAAAAGAGCCGTGGGAAAGTTGAGAATATTCAGTACCAGGTGGATATTACTAACCTGACACAGCGGGTGGGTGTTGATTTGTCATTAAATGCCATCGGATCGGTGGAATTTTCTTTTGAAGAACCATTAATGCTCGATAGCTATCAGCAAAATAGCGACACAGGCGGTATTATCTTGATCGATCGACTGACTAATGTCACTGTTGGTGCGGGGTTGGTACGTGAAATTCAGACAAATGTTTATGAAGGGCCAAAAGAATTCAGCGAATTTGAACTGGAATTGAATCGGTTGATTCGTCGTCATTTCCCTCATTGGGGAGCCAGAGATTTACTGGGAGGTAAATAAATTGGCTGACATTGAAAATCTGGTATCAGAAAACGTTGTCTGGCATCCGCATCAATTGACCAGAACGCAGCGGGAGGTTGAAAATGGACATCCTGCATTGGTTATTTGGTTCACTGGTTTATCGGGTTCAGGGAAGTCCACTGTGGCAGGGGCCTTAGAACAGGCCCTGTTTCAACGGGGAATAAAAACTTATCTGCTTGATGGCGATAATTTGCGTCATGGCCTTTGTAGTGATTTGGGTTTTTCCGAACAGGATAGGCAGGAAAATATCCGCCGTGTAGGTGAAGTGGCCAATCTGATGGTCGATGCGGGTTTAGTCGTGCTGACGGCTTTTATCTCTCCTCATAAAGCAGAACGGCAAAAAGTTCGTGAACTGCTGGAACCAGGGCAATTTATTGAAGTTTTTGTCGATACGCCGTTGGAAATTTGCGAATCTCGTGATCCGAAAGGATTGTACAAAAAAGCCCGTGCCGGTGAAATTCGTCATTTCACGGGGATTGATTCAGTCTATGAAGTTCCCGATAACCCGGAAATTTATCTTGCAGGCCAACAACCCGTTGAAGCCTCCGTGGCCCAGTTGCTGGTGGAATTGGAAAAGAACGGCATTATACGCTCAAGGATTAATCACGGATAACGTCAACAAAAAGCACATTATTGCGTTTTCAGTGATGTGCTTGTGTAAAATAACTGCATTCGACTATTTTTCTCCTACCCTGTTTTGTGATAGTAGCGTCATTCTTTGAGTTATGGGATGATTGACAGATATTTCAGGGGGCGGAAATGGGTAAACTGACGCTACTATTACTGGTTTTACTTGGATGGTTACAGTATTCACTGTGGCTTGGTAAAAACGGCATTCATGATTATGTGCGGGTTAAGAATGATGTTGCGATGCAAGAGCGTAATAACAGCAAACTTAAAGTGCGTAACGATCAGTTATCGGCAGAAATTGATGATCTTACTGGTGGACAGGAAGCTATCGAAGAGCGATCCCGTAGTGAATTGGGAATGATCAAACCGGGTGAAACTTTCTATCGTTTAATCGTTGATAAATCTAAAGAAAATACTTCGCGTCCCTCGACTCCAAATAATACTCAATAATTAAAATGAACAATCTATTACTTCATTCCTGTGCTGATATTATTGCTTTGGTACCAGCAGCGGGTATTGGTAGCCGAATGAATTCGGATTGCCCAAAGCAATATCTGTCTATTGCCGGAAAGACCATTATTGAGCACACCTTGGCTGTATTACTTGATCATCCCCGTGTTCAGCATGTTGTGATTGTTTTAAATCCCACGGACACACAGTTTCAATCCCTTGAGGTTGCATCCGATTCGCGCATTACTACGGTAGTTGGCGGTGAACAGAGGGCAGATTCTGTACTGTCTGGTTTAAATCATCTGACTCATTTGACTGGCAGTGATAATTGTTGGGTTTTAGTGCATGATGCCGCCCGCCCTTGTTTACATCATGACGATCTTGAACGTTTACTACAGTTGGCAGTAGCAGATGAACAGGGAAATATTGCATGTGGTGGTATTCTGGCAGCGCCGGTCCGCGATACGATGAAACGTGGACGGGCTGGTCGACTTATTGACCATACAGTAGAACGGCAAGATCTCTGGCACGCACTGACTCCGCAGTTTTTTCCATTGATGTTACTAAGGGATTGTTTGTCAAAAGCACTTTCGCAACACGCTAATATTACAGATGAAGCTTCCGCACTGGAATATTGTGGTTATCAGCCGGTGTTGGTTAACGGGCGTTCGGACAATATAAAAGTCACGCGCCCTGAGGATTTGGCATTGGCAGAATTTTATCTGTCCAGAAAATAAAGGAACAGACATCATGAGGATCGGACACGGTTTCGATGTACATAAATTTGGTGGTGAAGGGCCGATTATTATCGGTGGTGTTCGTATTCCTTATGAACAAGGGTTGTTGGCGCATTCTGATGGCGATGTCGCTCTCCATGCGGCAACGGATGCTTTGTTAGGTGCTGCGGCATTGGGCGATATCGGGAAATTATTCCCAGACACTGATCCGGCGTTTAAAGGGGTGGATAGCCGTAAATTATTGCGCGAAGCCTATTCACGTATCAGAGAAAAGGGTTATCGGATTGGCAATCTGGATATTACGATTATCGCTCAAGCACCCAAAATGCTGCCGCATATTCCACAAATGAGAGTCAATCTGGCAGAAGATCTGCAATGTCACATTGATGATATCAATGTTAAAGCCACAACTACCGAGAAATTAGGATTTGTTGGGCGTAAAGAAGGTATTGCTTGCGAAGCGGTTGCTTTGCTGGTTAAGGAATAATTGATGGTATTGGCTGAATTAAATTGGCTGTATGGGCAACCAGAAGCGACGGGGATACTGAAAGCCGCGCCGGAAGATTTTATTGTCTGTGAAGATTTGGGATTTTCTCCTGATGGGGAAGGCGAGCACTTAATGGCGCACATCCGTAAAACGGGTTGTAATACCCAATTTGTTGCAGATAACCTCGCTCGTTTCGCTGGTATACCGTCTAGATCGGTTAGTTATGCTGGTTTAAAAGACCGTCACGCAGTGACAGAGCAGTGGTTTTGTTTGCACTTACCGGGCAAACAGGAACCTGATTTTGCCTCGTTTCAGCTTGAGGGATGTGAAGTTCTGACGACCGCTCGTCAGAAACGTAAACTGCGCATTGGCGCATTGAAAGGAAATTCATTTACGCTGATTTTGCGGGGAGTCAGTCATCACCAATTTGTTGAAAACAGACTACAGTTGATTCAGCAAGGTGGCGTGCCTAACTATTTTGGTGAACAGCGTTTTGGTCGGGATGGGCAAAATCTGATTCAAGCGCAGCGTTGGGCAAATAACGAAATCCGAGTAAAAGAGAGAAATAAACGCAGTTTTTATCTGTCAGCCAGTCGTAGTGCTATGTTTAATACGGTAGCTAGTGCACGGATTGTTCTAAAACAGCAGAAACAGGTAATGAAGGGTGACGCCTTACAATTAACAGGGCGTGGGAGTTGGTTTGTTGCTGACGAAACTGAATTGCCTTTATTGCAACAGCGGGTGATCGATGGAGAATTACAGATAACCGCTCCGCTGCCTGGTGATGGTGAATTGGGAACACAGCACCAAGCTGCGGATTTTGAACGGCAATATTTACAGCCCTATGAATCATTGTGGGAACTTATCAAGCGTGAAAGGGTGGATGGTTCCCGTAGGGCGATTCTGGTGCAGCCTCAGAATCTGAGTTGGCAATGGCAAGATAATGACACGGTGAAAATCAGTTTCTGGTTACCCGCTGGCAGTTTTGCCACCAGTGTGGTCAGGGAAATTATCAATCAGGATCAAAATAATGTTACGAATATTGTTGAGTAATGATGACGGCGTAACCGCTCCAGGGATTCAGGTTTTAGCAGATGCGTTGCGGAAAAATTATCATGTGCAGGTGGTTGCGCCTGATCGTAATCGGAGTGGCGCATCTAACGCATTGACCCTTGATCGTTCATTAAGTGTTAAGACGTTGGAGAATGGTGATATCTCAGTGTTGGATGGCACACCGACGGATTGTGTCTATCTCGGCGTTAATCGTTTGATCCTTCCTCGCCCTGAAATTGTTGTTTCTGGTATTAATCGTGGCCCCAACCTTGGGGATGATGTGATTTATTCCGGTACGGTTGCCGCTGCGATGGAAGGGCGCCACTTGGGATTGCCGGCATTGGCTATTTCACTTGATGGCGAATTGTATTACCAAACAGCGGCAGAAATCACATGTCGTTTACTACAAATGCTACGAACAACGCCTTTGAGAGCGGGTAATATTCTGAATGTGAATGTTCCTGATTTGCCGCTTGAGCAAATTAAAGGATTTCGGGTAACACGTTGTGGTAGCCGTCATGCCGCGGAAGAAGTTTATTCTATGCAAGATCCTAAAGGCAACATGCTTTACTGGTTGGGGCCGCCGGGAGAGAAACATGATGTTGGTCCTGAAACAGATTTTGCGGCGGTGGAACAGGGATATGTATCTATTACGCCATTACAGGTAGATCTGACTGCGTATAAAGCGCAGGCGTTAGTAAGAGATTGGTTAGCTAAAGCTGAGGTTGATGGAGAATGCTGAGTCGGGCAATGAAAAATTTGCTGACACAATTACGCCAGCAGGGAATAAAAGATGAACGTTTACTGGCGGCTATTTCCGCCGTGCCTAGGGAACGTTTTGTCGATGAAGCACTGGCACATAAAGCGTATGAAAATACAGCTTTGCCTATTGGTCATGGGCAAACGATTTCTCAGCCTTATATTGTCGCTCGTATGACTGAACTGCTTCAGTTAACGCCTGATGCTAAGGTTTTGGAAATTGGTACCGGCTCTGGTTATCAGACGGCAATATTAGCGCATTTGGTCAAACATGTTTTCTCGGTAGAACGAATCAAGGGTTTACAGTGGCAGGCTAAACGGCGGTTGAAACAACTTGATTTGCATAATGTTTCAACCCGTCATGGGGATGGTTGGCAAGGATGGCCGTCGCGTGGGTTATTTGATGCTATTATTGTGACCGCGGCGCCTCCGTATATCCCACAAGAATTGATGCTTCAGCTTACGGATGGGGGAGTTATGGTTTTACCGGTGGGTGAGCGTACACAAATTCTTAAATCCGTGAAACGTCATGGCAATGGCTTTCATAGTGAAGTGATCGAAGCTGTACGCTTTGTGCCCCTTGTGCAAGGGGAACTGGCTTAAGTTCATAGTCTGTTGCAACTATTTTTCAATTAATGGTTATATTTGCTTTAATAAGCGAAATTACTTTCGTTTTGGAATTTTTTTGGTTATGTATAACCTTTAGAACTTATTAACTTTTACGCTTATCTTTGCCGTTATGGGGGAAGGAAATATGAATTCGGGAAGCCCAATGAAAAAAATACAGCGGATCGTAACGTGTTTATTGATGGGAGTCTGGTTAGTCGGTTGTACAAATACGCCAACTCGTCCTGCGCCTATCACCAGTATTGATCAAAAACAAAGCAGAGGGAGTCATCATCCGGTAATATATTCTGGCAATTCTGCTATATCTACGCCGATGCCATCTTCACCTTCATCAATGGGGGGGGCTGATAGCAATTCGCAGGAGAGAATTGTTTATAACCGTGATTATGACAGTATTCCTAAGGGCAGCTATAACGGCAGCACTTATACAGTCAAACATGGTGATACTCTGTTTTATATCGCTTGGATCACCGGTAATGATTTTCGTGATCTTGCGAGCAAAAATAATATTTCAGAACCTTACAGTCTGACGGTGGGGCAGACTTTGAGGACCAGTAATAGCGGGATGTTAACCGCTCATAACCATAATCAAATGCAAACGGCCCTGGTTGATTCTCAATCAACTAATGCGTATCCTGCAAATTCCGGGATACAAAAGAGTGTAAAAATGTTGCCAAGGGCAACTACGTCAACAGTAAACAATACGTATTTAGAATCACCGACGACAACCGCGAGCAGTGGAAACAGTGTTGTTAGCAGTTGGATGTGGCCGGCTGAAGGTAAAATGATTGAAAGTTTCTCTGATACCCAAGGGGGTAACAAAGGGATTGATATCGCAGGCAGCAGGGGCCAGTCAGTATTTGCAACAGCGGGTGGTCGAGTTGTCTACGCCGGAAACGCCTTACGTGGATATGGAAATCTGATAATTATAAAACATAACGATGACTACCTGAGTGCCTATGCTCATAACGATACGATGTTGGTTCGAGAGCAACAAGACATCAAGGCGGGGCAAAAAATTGCCACTATGGGTAGCACGGGTACCAGTTCTGTAAGATTACACTTTGAAATTCGTTACAAGGGAAAATCCGTAAACCCGCTGCGTTATCTTCCGCAGCGATAAACTGGGCAGAATGCTGAATTCTGCCTGCATTATCATGGGTAGGGGCAGCTTATGAGCCAAAATACGCTGAAAGTTAACGAGTTGTATGATGATGCGGATTTAGATGAAAGTGGTATTGAAGCTGACGACTTCGATGAGAAATTATTGAAGAACGATGAGGATGATCTAACTGATTTTGAGAATGATTTAGATGTATTGCAGGGCATGAACCAGCGGGTTCTTGATGCAACACAACTTTATCTTGGCGAGATTGGTTTTTCTCCTTTGCTGACGGCGGAAGAAGAGGTTTTTTTCGCAAGGCGGGCATTACGTGGTGATGTTTTGGCCCGCCAGAGAATGATTGAAAGTAACTTGCGATTGGTTGTTAAAATTTCTCGTCGTTACAGTAACAGAGGCTTAGCTCTTCTTGATTTGATTGAAGAAGGTAATCTTGGCCTTATCCGTGCTGTTGAAAAATTTGACCCGGAGCGCGGGTTCAGGTTTTCTACCTATGCAACATGGTGGATTCGACAAACCATTGAGCGGGCGATTATGAATCAAACCCGTACTATTCGGTTGCCAATCCATATTGTTAAAGAGCTCAACGTCTACTTGCGTACAGCAAGAGAACTTGCCCATAAATTGGATCATGAACCTAGCCCGGAAGAGATAGCAGAACAACTGGATAGACCGGTTGATGATGTAAGCCGAATGTTGCGATTGAATGAACGCATCATTTCGGTTGATACCCCTATTAGCAGTGATTCTGATAAAGCGTTATTGGATGTTTTATCGGATGAGAATGAAAGCGGGCCGGAGGGAACAACACAGGAAGACGATATGAAAAAGAGTATCGTCAAATGGCTGTTTGAGTTGAATTCGAAACAACGTGAAGTATTAGCGCGTCGTTTTGGTCTTTTGGGATATGAGGCTGAAACGCTGGAAGATGTGGGCAAAGAGATTGGTTTGACAAGGGAAAGAGTGCGTCAGATCCAGGTCGAAGGTTTGCGACGTCTGAAAGATATTATGCAAACTCAAGGTTTGAATATTGAAGCGTTATTCCGTACTTAATTGTTGAGTAGTTTAACTACTTGGGTTCTGAAGAGCTGTTGTCCCTGTTTTTGCACTATTGGTGCTTGGTATTATCAGGTTCTTCAGTACCCGGTAGGATTTCCCTAATTTTGTCTTAGATGATGATAGTAAATTTTAATCAAAGATTTCTGATATTTAAATTACGGTGGTCGACTAATTTAGGGCACTTCATTATCCTCTTCCAAATAGTTTGCCTTTTCAAGGGGACAAGTTCATCGTTATCGCCGGATAGTTCTACTCTTATTTTCGTTTGAATATAATTGATATTAATACACCACATTATATCCGGCCTCTCGGGATTAAATTCATTTCGTCTGTTTATTGCCAGCATAATTCCATCTAAGCCACGGATGGCTTTTAAAGTCTCACTGTGACTTGTAAAGGTGTTGCGTATAGTGCGGCGGCTGAGTATGATAATTGTACCGAGCAGCACTGTTCAGCGGACGGATATGATTAAGAGTTTTAAACATAAAGGGTTGAAAAAGTTTTTTGAAACAGGTTCTACAGCCGGTATTAATGCTATGCAAGCTCCAAAAATTGCTACTCGTCTTGAGGTGTTGAATAGAGCTGTAAAAATTGAAGATGTAGATATCCCAGGCTTTTTTTTACACCCACTTACAGGAAACCGGAATGGTGTGTGGTCTATTACTGTGACAGGGAATTGGCGAATCACCTTTGAGTTGTATGATGGTGATGTCTACATTGTGAACTATGAGGATTACCACTAATGGCTATGATGTATAACCCCCCGCATCCCGGAATATTAGTTAAAGAGGCTATGGAGGCTCTGAATTTGAGCGCCAGAGGCTTGGCTAAGGCACTGGGTGTAGCACCATCAACTGTGCAACGCTTGGTTGTTGGCAAGTCTGATGTTTCGCCAGAAATGGCACTGAAATTGTCTGTCGTTATTGGCAGTTCACCTCAAGTTTGGATGGGAATGCAGGTGGACTATGATTTATGGCAGGCAAAACAGCATATCGATGTGTCTCATCTTCATCGATTGCAAATAGCTTGATTGACATATTTCAATGTCCCTGATTCTGAATCATCTCAATTGTTTTGTCGTTGGTCTGAAAGGTGAGTATTAGCTCACCTTTTTTTAATCAGTATCTCAAATTACAGGAATGCCACTGTGGAATTTAAAATCGCTATCTGGATTTTGAATCAACTCAGCTTCAACACGACCAAAATAGTTCACTCGCTCGGTAATATCTTCATTAGCAATAGATTGCGCTAGTGAAAGATAGTCCTGGTAGTGACGTGCTTCTGAGCGCAGCAGCGAGATATAAAATTTACTCAGATCTTCATCCAAATGAGGGGCTAGTTTGGCAAAACGTTCACAAGAACGCGCCTCAATATAAGCGCCGATAATTAGCTTATCCACCAATGTATAAGGTTCATGGTTGGTGATATGGCTAAGCATGCCTTTAGCATAACGGCTGGCAGTGATGCTTTCATAGCTGACATCGCGTGCGTCCATGATTTCTAGCACTTGATAGAAGTGATGTAACTCTTCTTTAATCAGCAATACCATTTTATCAATCAGATCCTGGCTATAGGGTGAATTAGCTTTGGCGGTAATCTGTTTGGTCGCTTGGTTTTGACCTCTTAATGAATTGAGATCGCCAATTTTCTTGTAAGCAAAATCTTCATAAGGTTTAAACCATGCCAGAAGTGTATCCTCACTTCGCTGATCTACGGCATACTTGCGGATCAAAAACATAGCGCTCTGTGCTGCTTTCAGCTCGCATAACAGATGATCCCGTAAAAGCACAGGTAAATTTTCAGGCTGCTTTGCTTTATCTACCCACAAATCCGGGGTTTCACATTGCAAAAAACGGTATATCGGTTGTAAAAGGTTTTTGTCAAACACGTTCTTACACCATGTCTTTTAGTCGATAAATCCATTCTAATGCTTGACGCGGAGTCAGTGAATCTGGATTAAGATTTTCTAATGCTTCAACCGCCGGTGATGTTTCTTCTGTTAATAGCGCAAGTTGCGGTGTATCGACATGACTTGCCGTTGCATGGTTGGATAGCGATTCCAGCTCTTTAAGTTTCTGACGCGCTCGTTTAATCACTTCGCGTGGAACGCCAGCGAGAGAAGCAACTGCCAACCCGTAACTCTTACTGGCTGCGCCTTCTTGTACGCTGTGCATAAATGCGATGGTATCGCCATGCTCTACCGCATCCAGATGAATATTAACCACGCCTTCAAGTTTTTCCGGCAATGTGGTCAGCTCAAAATAGTGAGTGGCGAACAAGGTCATTGCTTTAATGCGGTTTGCCAGATTTTCTGCGCACGCCCATGCTAAAGAAAGGCCATCGTAGGTTGATGTCCCTCTGCCAATCTCATCCATCAATACCAAACTTTGTTCTGTCGCATTGTGCAAGATATTGGCGGTTTCGGTCATTTCGACCATGAAGGTTGAACGACCGGATGCCAGATCATCGGAAGCGCCTACACGGGTGAATATGCGATCAACTGGGCCAATAACCGCTTTTTCCGCTGGTACAAAGCTACCGATATAGGCCAGAAGTGTAATAAGCGCTGCCTGACGCATATAGGTACTTTTACCGCCCATGTTTGGACCGGTAATAATCAGCAGACGCCGCTGTGAAGATAAAGAAAGAGGGTTTGAGATAAATGGCTCACTCAGAACCTGCTCAACAACCGGATGGCGACCACCGGTGATTTGAATTCCCGGTTTATCGCTCAATGTTGGGCAAACATAATTCAGGGTTTCAGCGCGTTCTGCCAGATTTGCCAATACATCAAGTTCAGCCAGTGCTTCGGCACTGGTTTGTAATTCGGCCAAATGAGGCAGCAGCAGATCGAATAATTCTTCATAAAGCGCTTTCTCTATTGCCAGAGATTTCCCTTTAGAGGTCAGAACCTTATCTTCATACTCTTTTAGCTCAGGGATGATATAACGCTCAGCATTTTTCAGTGTCTGGCGGCGGACATAATGAATTGGCACCAGATGGCTCTGTCCTCGGCTGACTTGAATATAGTAGCCATGAACGCCATTAAAGCCGACTTTCAGAGTATCAATACCCAGTTTTTCCCGTTCACGGATTTCCAGTTGTTCCAGATAGTTACTGGCGCCATCAGCCAGTGTGCGCCACTCATCCAGTTCACTGTTATAACCCGGTGCGATTACGCCGCCATCCCGAACCAATACCGGAGGGGTTTCTACAATTGCTCTTTCAAGTAATTCCTGTAATTCATCAAACCTGCCGATATTTTTCTGCAATTGCTTGATATAGGAGGAATCTGAGGAGTCCATAATTTGGTGGATATCCGGTAATTGCTGGAATGCATGGCGCATTCTTGCCAGATCCCTTGGTCGAGCGGAGCGTAGAGCCAGGCGTGCTAACACACGTTCGAGATCGCCTATCTGTAGCAAAAATGGCTGCAACTCCAACCCAATCTCCTGCAAGGTAGAGATAGCTTGTTGACGATTTTCTAATATCTGGCGGTCCCTGACAGGGGCATGCAACCAGCGTTTCAACATTCGGCTACCCATTGGGGTAACACATAGATCAAGGACAGAAGCGAGCGTATTATCTGTACTGCCAGACAGGTTTTGTGTCAGTTCCAGATTACGGCGGGTTGCGGCATCCATAATAACCGTATCTTGCTGACGTTCCATCGTAATGCCACGGATATGTGGCAGCGCCGTGCGTTGAGTATCTTTGACGTATTGCAACAGGCAACCAGCGGCACGCAGAGCGAGAGCTGCTTTTTCCACACCAAAACCGACGAGATCACGGGTACCAAATTGTAGGTTCAATTGCTGTTTTGCGGTATCCAGCTCAAATTCCCATAAAGGGCGACGGCGCAGGCCATGAAAATTTTCAATTAGAGCCATATGCTCAAAACTTTCAGGATAGAGCAATTCAACAGGGCGGCTACGTTGCAATTCAGCGGCTATCGTTTCCAGCTCTGCCATTTCAGATATTTGGAAGCGGCCAGATGTTACATCCAGTGTGGCATAACCAAACCCTTGATTATCGTGCCAAATAGCCGCCAGCAGGTTATCCTGCCGTTCCTGTAATAGTGCTTCATCTGTCACGGTGCCGGGGGTAACGATGCGGACGACTTTACGTTCAACCGGGCCTTTGCTAGTGGCGGGATCGCCAATTTGTTCACATATAGCGACCGATTCACCTAATTGAACCAGCTTAGCTAAATAGTTTTCCACTGCATGATGTGGCACACCTGCCATAGGGATAGGATTGCCGGCTGATTGACCTCGTTTGGTCAGGGAAATATCCAGCAATTTTGCCGCTTTTTTGGCATCGTCATAAAACAGCTCATAGAAATCTCCCATTCTATAAAACAGCAGAATATCAGGGTGCTGCGCTTTAAGACGGAGATATTGCTGCATCATGGGCGTGTGAGTGTCGAAGGTTTCTGTATTAATCATGCAGTGGTCTTAGTTAAGTTTGTGAATCAATTCTTTCGTTATGGTATCGCACCAAGCTTTAAACTTACACAAGTAAAATCTGGAAGCAATTCGCAAATTTAGTTGTAATTTTGGTCTGGTTAATTTGGCTGTGTGTAGAAGATAAAGCTGCGTTGCCGAAGTGGTTGAAAGAATTTCCCAATGTTGACTGGCTTTTGCTTTCTAATACAACGATATTATCGATGAGATGACTGCTCAAAAAATTGACACCTCAGCAACCAGTGGTTTACTATTTGTAATATTGTTACACCAAGGGTGAATCTATGTCATCAAAATTAAACTGGCTTTTGCAAAACACTACGCCGGGCTCCTTAGTGTTGCAATCTTGGCTAACAAAGCACAGCATCAGCCCCTCTTTGGCGAATAAGTATATGAATAGCAACTGGCTGCAAAAATTGCGAGCCGGGGTGTATGTACGAACAGGACGTGAGCCTGAGTGGAGTGATGCTGTGCAATGTCTGCAAAATCAGCTTTCTATCCCGGTTCATTTAGCGGGACTTACCAGTCTGGCGTACCAAGGCCGTTCTCATTATCTACAGTTAAATCAGCAAAAGATCTGGCTCTATGTGGAAGACAAAGCTGCGTTGCCTAAATGGTTTAAAGAATTTCCTGATATTGACTGGTTTTTGCTTTCTAACCAAAAGTTATCCCTACTTGATGAGAAATACCTGACAGAAGTTGAAATCAAAGGAAACCAGCTAAAAGCCAGCACGCCTGAATTAGCTGCTTACGAAGTTTTAGATGCTGTGCCTGTATCGTTTTCTTTTGAACATGCTGCGGAGCTTTTCCAAGGTTTGATTAATCTCAGCCCGCGTAAAGTGGAAATACTTCTTCATTCCAGTCATGCGATCCAAACTAATCGTCTATATCTTTTTTTAACCGATTATTATGCTCACACATGGGCTAAACGTGTTGATAAAACTAAAGTTGACTTAGGGGCAGGGAAGCGTCAAGTCGTGTTAGGAGGAAAGTTGGATAAGCAGTATCAGATTACGGTTCCGGAACAGTATTTGAACAATGGATTATCTCATGGATAAATATCTCCATATTATCGACAAGTTGTGTTGTTGATGAGTGTACTGCCTGTGGTAGCAACAGAGAGCTGTTTTGCGTTGAAAGGTGGGACGGCGGTTAATTTGTTTGTTGATCATAAGTAAGATATTTGACAGGAAATTGAAAGATAATTATGGGAAAAACTTGGACTAAATGGGAAGTTATGGAGATTCAATTGTAAATCCTTTTCAGTATTTGAAAGGCAGACCGAACGAGAATCATGCTTAGTCTGCCACCTGATTTTACTAAGCTCAATCAGTTTGACCTGCCTATTCAGACTCGTTATCGAATAACTTACCTTGCAGGCGATCCAGTTCCTCCTTTCGAATACGTTTCACTACGCTGTAAATCCATTGAATAGAAACACCAAACTTACGAGCCAGGTCATGATGATTTTTACCGTTAAATTCGTTGAAAATCTCACGATCACGGAGGCTGACTTTCCAAACCATGCCCATAGGAAAATAGACATTCTGACCGCCCCAAACCTGCATCATATGGTTCGCAACAGCTTCACCAATTTGATCGGCTAACGCAGGCTCAACATGGATTATTTCACTGACCGTGCAGGCTGTATGCTGTGCCAGTTCGACCAGCAACTCAGGACCTTTGCTACGAAAGTTATTCACATCATTCATACTTTTTCCTCGTGACACGGTTCTGCCACTTCTTCAGTTTTTCAATAATGCTGCTGGCTTGGTCTGAATCTAACCACTGTAAACCATCAATATTCGTTTTACGCTTAATCCAGTGAGCTAAGGCTTGTTCAGAATTATTACGAACAATACCTATAGATGCCATTTCCAGCCACAATGCACGTATCTTCTTTGATTGGGGATGACTATCTAATGGACGTGATGTTTTGGATTTCCTAAAGGATTTAATCTTAAAACCGCGCTTTTTCATAGCTTCCAAAACGCGAGTTAACTGCGGGATATCCATTTCCCGCGTAGAGGTTTTTCCGGTTTCTGAAAATAACATCTGGCGATACGTATCCTCGTCTAGTTTTAGATCACTACGTGCAATATGAATAAGCTGAATAAGTTTCTGTTTTGCCATCTTATTCATCCTCTGCTATGTACTCTTGAATTAAGTAAACCAGAATAGCCAGTATTAACTTGATACTACTGAACTTGGCTTTTCGGTATAAGGCGTTTTATCCATGTGTGGTCTCCAATGGCTGTAAATCCCATGTTGACACAGATACACCGTATTGCTGACTGCAATGTGGACAAACCAAGATTAAATCAACAACCCACTCACCAAATTCAGGAGTCTGAATAACCTTGGCTTGTTTTAAGTTCATTTTTTCAACAGGTTGTTTGCAGTGATTACATGTTATTTTCATAAGTATGTTCCTTACTTAATTTTCTGTTCAAATAGGATAATTGAAAAATTTTCTTTACCTGAATTAATTGATATTTCATTAATATCTTTTACAACAGCTTTATTTACAGAATTATGGGGTGTAGGAAGCCGCTGCAGCTTTAAACATAATTTTTCTTTTTGCCATGTTTAATTACCTGTTACTTAATAAATGTGTTTATTAATACCAATATGTTTGCTTCTTTCCTTCAATAAGGAAACCTTGTTTTTAACGTGGACCGAAAATCAAATGCCGGACTTAATATTTCCAAGACTTCCATTTCTTTGTTTATGGTATGTTCCATTCTTGCTGCAACCAACTTGAAACCAATAAAACCAGAAATTATCCGAATATGTGTTTCTATTTTTACGACCATAACCTAGCAGCCCATCTGCTTCCTTGATATAGGCGGCAATAAACATCATACCGCCCAATGATTATTGGGCAACCTTGCGGGTTGATATCGATTCGGCTGACAGTGAATCTTTGTGTTGATAGTTTATTAATTGCATATTTAACTTGTAATAAGGCAGTTTTAATATGAATATTGTTAAGTAGAACTTTTTCTTATAATGATATCTTTAGCTAACACTGCGAATAATATTGGCATCAACCATAGGTATCTCATTAATTGCAGCCATGTTCATAGCTGCAATAATCAAGTTTCCGATAGCTAATGGATATAATAAACTAACAGTTTCTTTACCACTATGCCGACTAAGACATAAACGGTCACGGATAGCACCAATAGCGCTATTATCTAAAATCTTGTTAGTCTTCATGCCTACGCGACCAAATTTAAAATCCAGAAATGTTTCCAGATAATCATTAAGAGGAAATAAATTAACAACTTCACAACGTTGTACTACTTCACGAACCTCTTGATTACGTTCAGATAGTTTCAATTCCAGTTCAGGCTGACCAATCAAAATGATCGATAACAGTTTTTTAAATCCATCTTCCAGTTCAAAGAATCGTTTAAGGTGTTTTAATGTCGGTAAAGGCAACGAGTGTGCTTCTTCTATTATTAACACATGTTGGTAGCCAGCCCGTGAACTGTCTTTCAATATTTTGTGCAACTGGCGGAAGCGTGCTTCAGGCGATCGTTTCAAGTTTTCCAATGGCGCTAAGGTATTCACAATAGCTTCAGCAATGTTTGATGCTTTCAAGGTCTTACCTTTTACATCATTGTCTTCCATTGCTAATACATAGGGTTCAATAACAATAACGGGGGTATTTTCCCTGTTAATACGGTCAATAAGGTCACGACGCAGTGTCGTTTTACCTGAACCCGATTCCCCTGATACTGCCAGAAAACCACCATAGCGGGCTGTTTGATACATGGCTTCCCGCACATAACGGCTATCTGGAGTCACAAAAACATCTTCAGCACTTTGAATTGCACTATCTTCAAATGGATCACGAAATAAACCAAAGTGCTTTTTCGTAGCTGGAAATAACACTTGTTTTTTTAGTAACATGATTTCCTCCTCAGAAATGAGGGTTGTATTTTTATTATCGGTATAGATATCTGATTGATTGGTTGTTTGTACCACCTCAAAACTTTTTGCAGTATCAATACCTCTTTTTGCCAAGAAATCAGTAATACGCTGACGAATTGCACTTGCGTTCTGTCGTGGCCATATATTGTGGTTAACAATTTGAGCCAACGCCGCCGCTGAAATTCCTGCCGCACTTGCTGCTGCACTTTGCGTTAACTGATGTGCCTGTAACTGCTGTTTAAACACCAGCATAATAATCCCCCGTTAAGCGGCTATCTTTATTTCTGCATATGCCATTGATAATAAGAGATAGCAACATCACTCCCTGGAAAAATATCCTATATACTTCCTACGTTATAATGAGTTTCACGAAAACAAATTGGGTCACTTTTATAAATAAACCTCAGTTGTATTTTGAATTGTCAATGAAAGTAGCGGATCATGAACTTTAATTGCCATTTTTCTTTTCCTTAATATACAGCATGAAAAACTAATTACCGTTAACAATATTACGTACAACAGTTGTTGATTGCCCCATGAATTCATCAACCAACTCATCAATTTGATCTGTTGGAACACCATTAGGAAAGCGTTTAACTATTTGCTGATAAAATTCACCACGCCATGTCTTACCATGTAATTGAAACCGTTCACGTAAAATTTTGACAACATCAACGGGGTTCATAAGCTGTTCGATTCGTGGACTATGTACCGTAGAGGCTTGTCCACGTTTTGGCATATACGTTGGTGCATCATTACGTTCAATATCCAAATATGGATCAAACCGACCATTGAGGGGAAGTGTTTTCAATTTACGTGCTATTTCAGTTTCAGCCGTGTTGTTTGTCCCCATGATTTTCTGTTCAACTTCGGCTAAATTACGTTGTGCAATTGTTTGAGGAATGGCTTGGAATTCACTACCAATTACAGGTGCGCCGATGGCAAAGCCGTACTCATCTTTAGTGACTTCATTAACAAGATGGAAAGCCTCAAAGCCATCTTCACCAGTAATGACTACCTGTGCCTCTTCGTCACGCCACGGATTGCGGGTGATCATGATAGAATCACCAACACTCACGCTAGGAACAGTACTGACGTTATACTCACGTCCCCTGAAAGATACTCGCAAGGTTGCCTGTACTTTACGGCTTTCTGGGGTGCTAATTGCCAATTCACGACAAATGTTAATGGCAGGTGCTTTTACTAACTGTTCCGCTGTGATTTTTAGCCAGCAATCTGTACGGGTTTGTCCATGTCGGCTATGTATTGCACTGCGGTTAAACTTCATACGCCATAGCCGTGCCAGGCGGTTAAGTTCATCAATATCATCAACCTGTCGAAAGCGTAAACCAGATTCGAAATTGCGTTCGATGATGTCACGTGCTTTTTCAACAGACCCCGTAGCACGGGCGTTACGGGCCTTGTGTTGTATCATTTGAATGCCTAGGGCCTTACACAAGTTACGTAGTGTAGGTGCTGTCAAAGCAGAACCGGGGTCAGTAAATAAAATTTGGGGTACACCGTGTAATACATCTGCGTCACCACGATCTTGCATTGCGTTAATCAACACAGAAGTAAAATTCTGACTGGTTTCACCGCCAAATAAGTATTCAACATATATCCAGCCACTTGTGTGATCTGTTAATTCAAACGACCAGACGCGATCATTAATGATACGAGCCAGATTTTTCGGCTTATTTTTATTAAATTCAGCCACAGGCATCATGCGTAACCCACTGTCACTTCTATTGTTTTTATTAGGATTTTTTAGGTAATACAGTACACAAATTGAGGCGTCTAATTCCCAGACATGATTGGGATGCAGGCTAGCCAATTGTAGGCTGGGCGCAGGCACTTTCAACTGTTCAGGATGAAGTTTGTACTGGCGCAATGCACGACTAATAGCGTCAACGGATAACGGAGAAAATTCGCCCGTTTCAGTATCAATATGGCCTGCATTAATCAGGCCATTTGAACGCAGATCATTAATGGCCTGTTCGAGGCTATATAACCGTTTCCCTGTATTACGAGTGGCTTCCATCAATACCCCTGAGATTAGAGTTGCTTCTTCACGTGTCAGTGCGCTATTACCTGCATCAGAACGTTTCTTGCGTGGCTTTTTGCCAGAAACTTCACCAAGTTTTTTAATCAATGTTGAACGTGACATACATAGCTCTTCACAAGCCGCCCGATATATTGCCTCTTTACTGCCATGTCCGGCTTTATGTGCTGCTTGTGCAATAGCAACTAATCGTTCGGTCATTGTGGTATTCATGTTATTGCCCTTATTTCTTCAATTTCTTTTCAAGCATTTTTTTCAATTCAGATTTATTCATGTGCCTCTTCCTTATCCATCCATTCTGGTCGTTCGAATCTTTCCTCTTCTGCTTCCGCGCCTTCTTTAGCCCAATCAGGAACAATGCTGTGTTCTCTGTACTCAGGCAGATTAAAGTGATTACGTAGGTTACGAATTTTGACTTCAAGGTCATCGAGTACTCCTGCCATAAACCCAATATGACTAATATCGGTGCGTGTGGTATGGTCATTAAGCGTTTCAAATCCATTGAAAAGATTGGTGATAGCGGCATCAATAGCAAAAGACAATGAATTAACCTCTTGTGTCAAAGCTGCACCTTCTTCTTCCGGTTTTTCATGATTGATTCGGCGCTGAAGTTTGTGCTGGATTTCAGATTTCTCCTCAATCAAACTACTAACAAGTTCCTTTTTTTCTTGTACCGTCTGACGTGAAATATCCAGATCAGCACGTGTATCACGCAGGGCTTTACGTAGTTCGCGGACAGACATGCGATCAATATCATCTAATGTCAGACCAGCTACAGTGCCACCTTCAGCCAATTCAGACAGTTCATCATCGTCTTCAAGCATCAATTCATACAGTTTGGAACGTCCCAAAAGCGAAAACGTTTTCGCTTTTGTTTCTAATCCAGGTGAAAGAAATTTGAGTGCAGCTTGTGCCATTTTTTGGGCAATACGGGGTTCCAGACCGAGTTGATCCTTAACGATGTTAACAAACTCGCCATGAGGTTCATTCTCTTTAAGAATAATGAGGCGCTTCCCAGCTTCTAACATCGCTTCAGCACTCTGAGCCATGTAGAAACGGGTTTCATGGACGATGCGATCACGTTCATACGGCAAACCATCACCAAACTGTTCCATGATTTGCAGACGGTGTGTTGTCATAGCGTTGAGATTGACCTGTAGATCGTCGGCAAGTTGAACATCTTCGGCCAGTTTTACTGATGTTGTATTTTTTGAGCGTGCCATTATATAAATCCCCTGTTAATTAATTTCTGCTACCAGCGAGAACGCGCTGATTCATTTCCGTAATTCTGGCTTGAGTGTTAGCCATTTCATTTGAGAACGATTGTGCTATTTGTAGTAATTGCATACCTGGTGCATATCTGCCGCTACTCAGTTTTTGCGCCAGCCCTTCTTCTATTAATGTATTTAGTGCACGATTAATATTTGCGGGAGATTCCCCCAGTAATTCCGCTAATTCACCATTACTCAGCCCAGACAAGGAATGACCACGTAGAGCCTTAAGAACCCGTAATATGCGCGTACCAGAACTGGAAACGTTAATTTTGCGCATGTCACATTCTCCCTTTTCAATATGTGATAATCTGTTACATAAAGTGATAAAATAGTTAGGCTAAATTTAAATGCCTAAACTTGGCGTTTTCAGACCTAGCTTTACAGCTATTTCATGGGCCTTTCCGTAATTAGCTTTGGATTGTCCATTAAGAACTCGGTATACAGCTTCACGGGAATACCCGTTCTCCTGTGCCCATTGGGTAATAGTGATGCCGTGTTGATGAAAGCGGCTTTTAATTTTCTCGGGTGTCATGCTATGGCCTCCGGTAATGCAATGATGTTTGTACAATACATGACATTATTGTCCCATTAATGGGACTTGTAAAGGGTTTTGGTGACAAAAATGTCTCTTGGTGAGAGATTAAAAAAAGAGCGTGAGCGATTGGGGTTTAGTCAGTCTGATTTCGCGGAGATGGTTGGCGCATCAAGAAAATCACAGATAAGGTGGGAAAAAGACGAATCTGCACCAGGAGCTGATGCTATAAGCCTTTGGGCAAAAGCTGGTCTTGATGTGTTGTACCTAATAACAGGGCAAGTTCAACAGTCAGCCTCTACCGCTTACAAAAACAGTGAGATAGATGCAGAATTACTGGGAAAAATTGTTCATAAACTAGATTCGATGGCACAACAGGCTAATCGCCGCTGGACGCCCGATGAACTCGTCCTGCAATCATCAAAAATATATAACTTTTTAATTAAAGAGTCGGTTGTCGATGACAGTAGAATTGACAGAGTATTAAAACTGGTTGTTAATCATTAAAAAATAAAGGATTTGCATGGACAGAAGAGATGAAGAATTACAAACATTAGCAGGACAAGTTTTTGATAGCCTTAAACAACTTCCCCAAGATGGGCAGGAACGACAGATAACCATCAGCGTTGGTGGCAATAATCATGGCTCTATTCATGTAGGTTCAGTCGTCAATATTAACCCCATGCCATCTCGCCCACGTGAGCTTCATGAAAGGGATAGTCGGGAATTACTTGCTATAAAACGAGAATTACTTATAAAAAATAAAGATGCTAAATGGCGTTATTACATCAATACACCTTGCCTGCTGTTACTTAGCCTCATTCTTATAGCATTCACGTTTGCCCTATGGAACGCTTATATGATGTTTTTCGGTGGAGGATTTACTAATGTATTGGTACTTAATGATAAGACATTGATAATCTTTATTTCTTGGGTCGTGTTGATAACGCTTTGTGGAAAAAAAATGGACAAGCACAGGAAGATAGAAAATAGAATAATAGATGAAAATCAGAATGTTATTGATACCATAGATGTCATCTTACAACGTAGAAATTCTTAAAAATATAGTTATTTTCTATTTCATATAAGGGTATGGACTGTGCGTAACTTATTAATTCCCACAATATTTCTTTTGGCGGGGTGTGGTGATGAGACAGAAAATAGCGTTCAGATTGAGCCTGAAAAATCTCCAGCCCCTGTGTTCTCAATAGCAACAGATGATCCCACTATCAATCAATTATTGCCAACTATTAGGAAAATGTGCCCAGGATTGGATAAATATGCTGATCAATTTACTGACATCACAGTTTACGAAAACAGTTATCCTTCACGCACAACTATCAAATTCCATATTGATGAAAATGCCAAACTTCTCAATGATTATATGGCTAATGGAAATAATTGTTTTCTTGATATAGAGGATAACGAAACAGTTTTATCTATATCTAAATCAGCTTGCCAATCTGTTTGTTTAGATCAACAGAATGTACCTAGTGGAACGTTGAAATTGAAAATTTAGAAACAAATAGGATATTTATGTCTACTACAAACATAGAAAAGTTTAATGAAATTGTAGGTATTATATTTGGGAAGCTATATGAGTCATTTCCTTTAAAGATAGATCTTTTATCTATAGAGGTAATCGGTGAACCCCTTCAATATTCTGATGGAATATACTCTGACGAACTTTGTACTACAGTAGAAGATCATAGATTCTTTCTGGATACAGTGGATTGGCTTATGACAAATGGTTACTTGGCAGGGACTATGAGCTCAGCAGGTTGTCATAGAGCCGTATTAACTGCTGAGGGTTTAGAAGTTCTCAAAGCAATCCCTGATAGCTTAGAAACCCCATTAGGTGATCGCATTAAGGAAACATTGAAGACTGAAAGTAAAGAAGCGTTAAGGTCTTTAGTGAGCCAAACTCTCGGAATAGGCTTACAGTTTGTATCCCGTTCTATTGGCTTAGGTTAAAGGTAAAAAATGGCAAAGCAAATATATTGCCTTGCCATTCTCGGTTATTAGAAATTACAAATAATCAGCTCTTTACTCTGTTTAGCTTTCCCCGTAACTTTCAAGTTGTAACCGATATTGACTACTTGCGTTTTCAATCCTTTGAATGCCTTACGCATTTCTGGAATATCGTTCACCGAAATTACCATTTCCCCTCGAATGGTATGTGCTAGTTCTGCTAATAGATCATAGTTCTCAAGTCCGAAATCTATGCCATATCCTTCAGTACCCCAATACGGCGGATCACAGTAAAACAGCGTATGTGGCCTGTCGTACCGTTGGACGCATTGTGCCCAGCTCATATTTTCAATGATCGTTCTTGCCAGTCGCAGGTGGGCCATTGATAGCTCTTCTTCTATTCTGAGTAAATTAAATCGCGGTGGGCTGGTGGTGGAAGTACCGAAAGTATGTTCAGCAACCTTGCCGCTAAACGCCTGCTTTTGGAGATAGTAGAAACGTGCTGCTCTCTGAATATCGGTTAGCGTTTCTTCGGGGGTAATCTGCAACCATTTATATATTTGGCGGCTGACCAATGCCCATTTAAATTGCCGGACAAACTCTTCTAAGTGATGCTTTATCACGCGATAAAGATTCACCAACTCACCATTAATATCATTAATCACTTCACATTTGCTCGGTACTTTTAGGAAATACAGCGCGGCAGCACCACAGAACGGTTCGACATAACAGGTATGCTCAGGAAATAACGGTAAAATATGTTTTGCTAATCGGCGTTTACCACCAATCCACGGAACGATAGGTAAAGATTGTTCTTTCATTATCCGTAAGCCTTTTCCATTAGTTGAAAATGAGTTCGGCTTTCCCGGTCATCAATAATCAATAACTGAAAGAGCCTCGGTTGACTCACAGTACATACCTGTGAGTTGATAGCCTACCCAGTATTCGAGTGTTAGGCAGGCCGCTCTTATCCTGTCTTTTACTTTTCTGATGCGCTCTTAACGCCCTTTAAAATCCTTTTCCCGATAAATTGGCAAAACTGTTTCCATCAACGACTACGGAGACAGTTCAGTGAAAACTTTCAAATCGTTTGTATCACTTATCAAAAAATTACGCCTCGGTGGCTGGTTGTTAACAGCTGTTCTATTGCTGATCACTATCGGTTTAGTTTCCCCTCAACAAGTCCCTGTTGTGATCTACAAATTGTCGCTTATTGCTCTGTCTGTTGTCTTGGGGTACTGGCTTGACCGCAGTTTATTCCCGAAAGCAAGGCCCGGTCAGTATCTGAAATATGATGAAATACTCATGAAAGAAGGAAAATATCCCGTTCAGGCTGGCTACCATATGGTGTTTGCAGCCGTTCTGATACGCCGTGCACTGATTGTTGCCGCCACCTGTCTGAGCGTAGCTACAGGGTTGTGATTATGAATTGGCGGCAGATTATCGGAATTGTTCTGTTGTGGTGTAGCGGTATGGTCAGCCCAGCATTGGCTGACGAACTGCCACACCGTTCGCGGCAATACCGCAATGACCTGATACGTGCTTCTCGTGTGATCTGGGGATTGAATGCGCCTGTAGCTGATTTTGCCGCTCAGTTGCATCAGGAGAGTGACTGGAAATCACGAGCTATTTCGCCTATTGGTGCTCAGGGTATGGCCCAGTTTATGCCCGCAACAGTGGATTGGATTAGTCAACGCATTCCTGAATTATCCAATAAAGATCCCTTCAACCCAGTCTGGTCTATACGGGCAATGGTTCACTATGACCATTGGCTATGGCAACGCATTAAAGCTGCCGATAAGTGCCAAAGAATGGCGATGGTGCTGTCTTCCTATAATGGAGGCTTAGGCTGGTTACTACGGGATAAGAAGAAAACCGAGGCAGTTGGTCTCAATCCGTGGGTCTGGTTCGGTCATGTTGAATCTCAGAATGCTGGGCGTAGAGCGTCAGCATGGAAAGAAAATCGACATTATTCCAAACGCATATTACTGGAACTCGCGCCTCGTTATTTGGCTTGGGGAGGTACCAGCTGTGCCAATTAAATTATGGGCTAAACCTGTTGTATTGATTTTGTCGCTAATTGGCATGTTCGCTTTGGCCTACTGGAGAGGCCATACCATAGGCTTTCAGAAAGCAACGGAGACAGGAAACACCGCATTAGCACAGCAGAAAACTGAATTTCTTCAGCTGGAAAAGCAACGGACAGAGCGGGAACTGTCAGCACTCAATGCCTTGCAGCAACGTTACCAAATGCAGGTCAACTCAGCGCATCAGGCAGAATCTAATTATCTCAACGATATTGAACAACTCCGCACTCAAAACCAACAACTGAAGAGGAAAATTGACCATGTTACCCAGAGTTGGATGGATGAAAAACAACAGTTTCATCCTGTTAATTGTGTGTTTACTCGTGGCTTCATGCAGCAATACAACGCTGCCCTCGGCCTGTCCAGTGAACAAACTCGCTCTGCCTCCGTTACCTCCGGCGCTGATGAAACGTTCCGTGGAAATGAAAGCTCTGATGCCCAACTACAGCCATCCGGTATCACGCAACGAGATATCCTCGCCAATATCATTGACAACGGAGAACAGTGTCTTGCATTGAAAGCGCAGGTCAATGGCCTGCTGGATTACATCGAAGGACTACAACAATGACACTACAGATTGAATTTTGGGCTGCCGTAGGTTTTCTGCTCTCTTTCCTCGGTTTCGTTTTTGGTATCGCAAAGTGGTTATTCAGCAAAGCCGAAGAGCGACAGGAGGAAAGACATACCTCATTAGAACAGGCGCTTAAGAATTCCGTAGACAATTGGTCTCAACTCGAACGTGAGTTTATGCAGTTTAAGGCTGACTTGCCGCTGAATTACGTGCGCCGTGAAGATTACATTCGTGGTCAGACAGTAATTGAAGCCAAGCTGGATGCTCTTTACAGCAAATTAGAGGTGGTGCAGCAGCACCGAATTGCCGGAGGTAAAAATGATTGATGTTGCTCGTGTTCGTCGTGAATCATTGCGCTGGAGTCTGTTGGTCGCACTGAATAAAACCCGCCCATATACCGCCAGTGAAACTCTGTTATTGGATATATCTCGCGCGATTTATCCTGACGTCACTGCATTGGAATTACGGAAGGAGTTGGATTATCTGGCAGACCGTAAATTAATTGACCTCAATAAACAGCCATCGGGTAGTTGGTTTGCTGACTTAACTCGTATTGGTGTTGATGTTGTTGAATATACGATCGAATGCGGCCTTGGTATTGCTCGTCCTGAAAAGTACTGGAGTGAATAATGGCGCGTCGAAGCACAATCGATAAACTCCCAGAAGACGTTCGGCGTTGGTTGGAACGGGCGTTGACTGAATCAGGGTTTAGTGGATACCAAGAACTTGAAACCTTGCTACGTGATCAAGGTTATGTAATCAGTAAGTCCGCTATTCACCGTTATGGACAAAAAATAGAAAAGCGATACGGTGCAATACGGGCGGCAACAGAAGCAGCACGGATGCTCACAGAAGGTGCAGTGGATGATCAAGATGCACGTTCTGAGGCAGTGATTGCTTTAATTCAGACTGAACTTTTTGAAAGTATTATTCAACTTCAGGAAGCTAAAAACGGAGAAATTGCGCCAAAAGAGCGTGTCACACTGCTTTCAAAGGTGGCAAAAAATGTAGCTACACTCTCTCGCGCTAGTGTGAATCTGAAAAAATTCCAATCTGAAGTCCGGGCACGGACTGAAGCTGCCGCAAGTAATGCAGAGAAAATTGCACGCAAAGGTGGATTATCTGCCGAAGCAGTTGCTGCATTACGTCGGGAAATATTGGGAATTGCTACATGAGTCAGCTTGCACCTGTTCTACCAGATACTTCCTCAATAGCAGCACCTGTTGTCTTATTGCCATACCAGCAACGATGGGTGGCCGACTCGTCTCCTCTTAAAGTCAATGAGAAGAGTCGTCGAACGGGAATTACTTGGGCTGAAGCGTCAGATAATGTACTCATCGCCGCATCTTCTGCCGCTGCGGGTGGTATGAATGTGTATTACATCGCCTATAACCAAGATATGACCATTGAATATATTCAAGCCTGTGCAATGTGGGCTCGTGCTTTCAACTATGCGGCCAGTGAAATTGAAGAAGGGTTCTGGGAAGAAGACGAAGATGATAAGCACATCAAAACTTTCACTATCAAATTTCCAGATTCTGGATTCCGTGTAGTGGCGCTTTCTAGCCGTCCGTCTAATTTGCGTGGCCGTCAGGGGATCATTGTCATTGATGAAGCTGCTTTCCACGAACAGCTCGATGAATTACTGAAAGCGGCGCTAGCCATGCTTATCTGGGGCGGTAAAGTGCGAGTGATCTCCACCCATAACGGGGATAGCAACTTGTTTAATGAGTTGCTGAACGATATCCGGGCAGGACACAGAGACGGCGTTATCCACCGTATTACCTTTAAGGAAGCTGTGGTTGAAGGACTATTCCACCGTGTCTGCTTACGTACCGGACGTGAATGGTCACAAGAGGCTGAACAACAGTGGATGATGTCGGTGTACAAGTTCTACGGAGCTGGAGCATCAGAAGAATTGGACTGTATTCCTGCTAATGGTGGTGGAGCATGGTTGTCCCGCGCTCTGATTGAATCTCGGATGTCTCCCGATACGCCACTGCTGCGACTGACTTGTCCGAAAGGATATGAGCTTAAATCCGATGAAATACGCCGCACAGATACCGAAGAGTGGCTAAAAGCCAACCTGAAACCGTTGCTAGATGCATTGCCTTCTGATGCTCGTTCGTTTCTGGGACGCGATTTTGGCCGCAGTGGAGATTTGTCCGTGGATTATCCATTGCTGCAACAAAAAAATCTGGTACGTAGAGTGCCGTTCGTGCTGGAGCTGCGCAACGTGCCATTTAAACAACAGGAACAAATCACTTGGTATCTAATGGATGGACTTCCTAATCTGCTGGGTGCAGCCTTTGATGCCCGTGGTAACGGTGCTTATCTGGCCGAATATGCCATGCAAAAATATGGTGCCAGCCGTGTGCAGCAAGTCATGCCCACAGAAGGTTGGTACCGTGACAATATGCCCCCGGTGAAGGCTGCGCTGGAAGACGGCAATCTGGAGGCACTGCCAAAGGATGAAGACACTTTGGATGACCTGAGAGCAGTACAGGTCATTAACGGTGTTCCCCGTGTACCTGATCAGCGCTCAAAAGCAAAAGCGGACGGCGGCAAGCGCCACGGTGATGCAGCGATAGCCCTTGCCCTAGCATACTTCGCCAGCCGTGAAATTAACAAAGGTCCGGTGAAGGCAAGTTCCCGCCGACGCCGTCAGTCTGCACGTATGCTGGAGGGATACTAATGGCACGTGGTATCTGGGTTTCACCAACAGAATTTATTAACTTTTCCGAATCAAAGCAGTTGTTCACTGAGCAAATTGCATCACGTAGCCGTTCCATTGACTTCTACGGTCTGGGGACATATCTACCTAACCCTGATCCTATTCTCAAAGCCCAAGGGCGAGATATTCGTATCTATCGTGAATTACGTACTGATCCTTTAGTTGGTGGATGTATTCGCCGCCGCAAGGCCGGAGTGAAAGCATTGGAGCGTGGTGTAGAACGCAGCAATGCCCCTGTGCAAGTCTTTAACTTTATCCGCGACATGCTCGCGGACTTGGATATGTCACGTATCATTGGCGAAATGCATGACGCTGTTCTATACGGCTATCAGCCTTGTGAATTGATGTGGAACCAGAATCAATCATGGTCAGTGACGGATATTGTTAGCAAACCGCCTGACTGGTTCCACTATGACCGTGATAACCAACTGCGTTTTCGTGCCCGTGATGCAGGCGTTGAAGGAGAACTGGTTCCTCTCTATAAATTTGTAACACCACGTCAAGATGCTACTTATGACAACCCTTATGGATTTCCAGATTTATCCATGTGCTTCTGGCCCGTCACCTTTAAGAAAGGCGGCATGAAGTTTTGGGTGCGCTTTGCTGAGAAGTATGGTTCACCGTGGGTGATTGGAAAGCATCCACGAGGTACGCCACAAAGTGAAATTTATCTGTTATTGGATTCGATGGAAGCGATGATTGATGATGCAGTTGCCGCCATTCCTGATGATTCCTCCGTTGAGATTAAAGAGGCAGCAGGTAAATCAGACAGCTGTGATATTTACCAGAACTTAATTACCGTTGCTCGCAGTGAGATCTCTATTGCGTTACTGGGACAAAACCAAACAACCGAAGCAAACAGCAATAAAGCCTCTGCACAAGCGGGATTGGAGGTAACGGATGATATTCGTGATGCTGATGCTGACATTATCACCAGTGCCATCAATCAGGCTATACGCTGGGTTGTAGAACTGAATTTCGGTAACGTTGAATGTCCAGTCTATCGTCTTTGGGAACAACAATCGGTAGATGAAACACAGGCTAATCGTGATGTTAAGTTGAGTCAGGCTGGTGTCAGATTTACTCCGCAATACTGGAAACGCGAATATCAATTGCAGGATGGGGATATTGATGAAACGACCTTGTCAACCACGTCTATTCCATCACTCCCACTGGCGTTCTCTGAAGCTGTTCACGCAGATTTAGCAGCACAAGACACCTTAGATGAAGCACTGGATATTTTGATGAATGAAGGATCATTGAATGAATCATTGGAATCTCTGCTGCTTCCTTTGTTCCATCGTATTCAAAACGGTGTTAATCCCAGCGATCTAATAGGAGAGTTAGCCGAGCTTTATCCACAAATGGACGCAGATGGCTTGCAAGAGCGGCTGGCACGGGTTTTGTTTGTGTCTAACATCTGGGGGCGCTTGCATGAGCATAACCACGCCTGAACTGGCGTATTGCATGACATTACCTCCCAAGCGAGCCATTGGTTACCTGCAATCTAAGGGCTACAAGATAACGTGGAATTGGGAAGAACTTTGGCAAGAGACTCATTCCCGTGCATTCACGGTGGCGAAAGTCACGCGTCTGGATATTCTGGAAGATATCCGCCAGGCGCTACAGCAGGCACTGGATGAAGGCAATACTGATCGTTGGTTTCGCCAAGAACTGGAGCCAACATTAAGACGTAAGGGATGGTGGGGAACGAAAGAAACCGATGACCTCGTCACAGGGGAACGTGTCACTGTTCAGCAAGGTAGCCCGTGGCGCCTTGAGACTATCTTTCGTACCAACATGTCGGTGCTGTACAGTGCGGGCCGTTGGGCCGAACAAATGGAAAATATTGATGACCGACCGTACTGGATGTATACAGGGATCAACGATAACCATACACGCAAGAGCCATCTCGCATTGCATGGTTTGGTATTTCACTCTGACGACCCATTTTGGCAAGCCTTCTACCCTCCTAATGGCTGGCGTTGCCGTTGCAGTGTAATTGCCCTCAGTCATGATGATGTTCGTGCCAGAGGGATAAAAGTTATGCATTCAGGTAAAGCAATGGGCTGGGAGTTGAAATTGGTTTCACAAAAAACAGGTGAGATGCAGCCCGTTGTTACATTCAACACCGGCATAACAAAAGTGGCGACTGATGTAGGTTGGTCATATTCGCCGGGGGCAGCATATCGTCCCGATTTGGCCAGGTATCAGGGGGAGCTATCTGGACTGGCCCGCCGCGAACTGAGAGGACAGAATGAGTAATATCACTGTCACTATTAATGATGGAGACCTAAGACGTGGACTGCGGGCATTAGAATTGGCTACTAATGATCTGACACTTGCCATGCGTAAAATTGCTGGAACATTGTCAGCAGAAACCGCTTTTAACTTTGAAGCTGAAGGACGCCCTGCATGGATACCCTCTGTGGCTGCAAAGGAACGTGGTGGTCAGACACTGCAAAAAACTGCTCGTTTGATGCGTTCAGTCAGTACCCGATATGATTCCCACACGGCAGTTGTCGGTACAAACTTAGTCTACGGGCGTATTCATCAATTGGGAGGTAAAGCTGGCCGCAATCAATCTTTATTGCTACCAGCCCGGCCTTATCTGCCCGTAACAGAACAAGGCGAATTATCACCAGAAGCAGTAAGAGCCGTATTAAGTACCATTCAACGACATCTTGAATCAGCGGCGCATCGTTAAACTGTGCTTCCCTATGCGGGTGATTTATCATTCTCATCCGCAAAAAACTTTATAAAGCGTTTACAGACTCAAATTTTCGGTATCTAATTGCATGCAGTTCTCCACTTTTCTATTTCCTTCCCCAATCCTTTTCTAAAGCAGATTAAAAGTCGTTTTTTCTGATTGTAGTGAAACTGTCTCTATTAACGTAATAGAGGCAGTAAAATGAAGTCACTTCACATTTTCAAATCCGGTACACATACCGATATGAATGGCAAACAATTGCCGTTCAGCCCCGCAGATTTGCAAGCTTGTGCAAAGGCTTATGACTCATCGTTGCATGAAGCACCGATTGTGATTGGGCATCCAAAAGACAATTTACCTGCCTATGGTTGGGTTAAATCGCTGACGTCTTCTGGTGATGACTTGATTGCAGAGCCTCAACAGGTTGATGTTCAGTTCGCCGAACTGGTCGATGCAGGCCGCTATAAAAAAATTTCTGCTTCTTTCTATTTACCTGATTCCCCAAACAACCCTAAACCCGGCGTGCTCTATTTGCGTCATGTCGGCTTTTTGGGGGCGAAGCCGCCCGCCATTAAAGGATTGAAACAGGTTGAATTCAGTGAACAAGAATATGGTGTCGTCGAGTTCTCTGATTGGAGTGATATCACCAACGCCTCACTTTGGGGGCGTTTGCGAGAATTTTTGATTAGTAAATTCGGTATGGACGAAGCAGACAAAGCGCTTCCTTCTTGGCAGGTGGATTCATTACGTGAAGAAGCTTATAGCACGACTCAGCCTGCTCCTGCCTTTCATGAACCCAATAACACACATCAACATGAGGAAAACATCGTGACAAATGAAGAAAAAAAGGCGCTCAAAGATGAAAACACTCGCCTGAAAGAACAGCTTGTTGCCCGTGATGTTGCCGACGCAAAGCGCAAACAAACTGAGCAACATGCTGGAAACATGGCATTTGCCGAAAAGCTGATCGCAGACGGCAGATTGGCACCTGCTGCTCAATCTGTCGTGGTCGCCTTGCTGGACGCTATAACCCAAGGAGATTCCCCTGTCGAGTTTGCTGAAGGTTATGTGAAAAAACCATTGGCTACTGCGTTTAAAGATCTGCTGAGTTCTACCCAGCCTATTATTGATTTTGGTGAACATGCAACAAAAGATCGGGTTGATCAAAACACATCATCAGATATTGCTGAGTTTTCTGATGCAGATCCTGAACGTCTGGCGTTGCATCAAAAAGCCGTCGCTCTGGCGAAGAAAGAAGGTATCAGTTACGACGTAGCCGTTACCCGCTGCCTGTAACACAACAGACGTAACTATTGAGGTGAAATAAATGTCTGATTATTTGAAAGGCAAACGTATTGTTGACCCTGTGCTAACCAGCGTGGCGCGTGGCTATAAAAATGCGGTGTTTATTGGTGAACATATTTTTCCCATTGTCGAAATGGAGAAAGAAGGTGCTAGTGTGCCGACATTTGGCAAAAGTGCTTTTGTGGAATATGACACCACGCGTGCCGTTGGTGCCAACAGTAACGTTTTGATCCGTGAGAAAGGCTCTTCGTTAGATATCGTGCTCAACGAACATGATCTAGCTGCACCTGTTGATTATCGTGAGAAATCGGAATCTTTATTTAATGAAGAAGCAAAGGCAATCCGTCGTTCCACCAATGGCGTGAATCTCAAGCGTGAACTGTATGCCGCTCGATTGGCACAAGACCCTGAAGTTTATCTTAATGACTCGGTGAAGAATCTGACAGCTAATGAACGTTGGGCTGGTGGCAAAGGTAATCCAATCAAAGTCATTGAAGCTGGAATTGATGCTGTTCGTACTACCATTGGTGTACGTCCAAACCTCATGACGATAGGGGCTAGCGTGATGTCACTGTTAAAATTTCATCCTGAAATTCAGGCAGCTATTGGAGCCAACGAACGTAAACGTATCACAATAGAAATACTCAAAGACCTTTTCCAAATCCAAAACGTTGTCGTTGGTGAACCTGTTTCTACCCCAAGTATTAAAGAAAATCCCGTTGATATCTGGGCCGATAATTTGATGTTGCATTACGTATCACCTCCGCAGGCAGGAGCAGAAAGCGCTGATGAATATGAACCCTCCTTTGGCTATACATTTCGCCGCAAAGGGATGCCTGTAGCGGATAAATATGAAGGTGTGGGCGGTAAGGTCAATTACTGTCGTTATACCGATATTTATAAAGTTGCGGTTGTTGGCGGTGATGCCGGCTATCTGATTACCAATATTGTGAAGTAAGGGAGACATCATCATGGCAGTAACACAACAATCCGTATTGACGACAACAATTATCGCCAGTGCAAACATCATCCAGCATCGTTTAGTTGGTACTGATAATGCACCGTGTCAGGCTGGAGCCGTTGCACTTGGTATAGCAGAGGTGGATGCGAAGGCTGGTGATGTCGTTCCAGTTAATGTCTTGGGCATTATTGCTGTTGAAGCTGGTGGGCCAATAACCCGTGGGCAAGTCGTACAGTCGGATAAGGATGCCTGTGCAGTACCACTGAGTTCGGCTGAAAATGCTGCCGGCACATCTGTCGGGTTTGCGCTGGATGATGCCACAGCGGCAGGTAATATCATTCGCATCTTACGTGGCATATGACATGTATTGCTCATTGAAAGACTTGCAAGAGCAGATACCAACGCAATCATTGATATGGCTGTCCAACGAAGAGCCTAATGCCCAGACAATCAATGAGACTGTGGTTAACAATGTCATTCGCTATGCCGATGAACTTATCGATGCCCATTTACGTGGACGTTATATCCTGCCTCTGGCGGAAGTTCCCACGGTATTACGTGATGCCGCCATTACGTTAACACGCTATCGGCTGTATGCCCGCCGTCCAGAGGGTTCTATTCCTGAAGCCGTGATAGATGATTACAAAATTGTTTTGCGCCAACTGGCTGACATCCGAGATGCCAAACTGACACTGGGCCTGCTTTCCACAGGAAAAGATACCCCTGAACCGGGGGAGTTTCGTGTTCGGGCGCGTCGTCCCACCTTTGGGGGGAGTAAAGGAATGTTGGAGAAATACTGATGGATGTTTCGCCGATCATTGATGCCATTGTCATGAGGCTAAGAGAAAAACTACCTGGCTTACAGGTGGAGTATTTCCCTGAAAGACCAACTGAATTCAGGCTGAACCATCCGGTGGGAGCCATTTTAATCAGCTATCCCGGTTCTCGCTTCGACAAGCCTGAAGATGTTGGGGCGGTATTGCAGACACAAACTGTTATGCTCAATGCCACCATAGTTTTTCGTCAGCTTAATGGACGTCACGGTGCCATTGCCACATTAGATGATGTACGCCGGGTTCTCGGCGGATTCCAACCACCGAACTGCCAACGAAAATGTTGGCTGGTACGGGATACATTTCTCGGTGAGATAGCTGGTTTGTGGCAATACACGCTGGATTTTGCGACTGAAAGTGTATTTATCGAAGACTGTGAGTTACCGAATGGTTCGCCGTTAGCCCAAATCAATTATGAGGGAACTGAACAATGAAATACCTCTATACAGGCCCAGCAAGCGGCGTCACTTTAGCTGATGGCACTGAAGTCTTGCTCTGGTCAGGAAAAACTGTTGATTTACCGCAGCAGCATGATTATGTGAAGACATTGATAGCGCTGCGATATCTTCATCCACTGTCAGAACAGCAAAAAAATATTCTGAAGAAAGAAAAGCCTGAGGAGGTCACTGATGGCCGCTAATTATTTGCATGGCGTCGAAACTATCGAAGTCGAAAAAGGCTCACGTCCTGTCAAGACAGTGAAATCCGCCGTGATCGGCTTAATTGGTACTGCACCGATAGGGCCAGTAAATGCAGTGACACTTTGTCTGTCAGAAAAAGATGCCGCTCAATTTGGTACTCAAATGAATGGTTTTACCATCCCACAAGCACTGGATGCTATTTATGATCATGGGGCGGGAACTGTGCTGGTTATTAACGTTCTTGATCCTGAGGTGCATAAAGCTAATGTTGCCAGTGAAAGCATTAGCTTTGATAAAACCACAGAAACAGCGAAACTGGCTAATCCCGTGGTCAGTAATGTCTTACTAAAAGCCACCTCTGGTAGTGCCCCTTATGTAGAAGGGCAAGACTATTCTCTGGATGCTCAAACAGGCAGCCTCAAGAATATCGGTAAAAAATTGCTGCGGGTGCAACCGTGATTGCCAGCTATGACTTTGCCGACCCTACATTAGTGACGCCTGCTGACATTATTGGCAGCATCAATGCAGCGGGTAATCGTACAGGTATGAAGTTGCTGAATGATACTTATAACCTGTATGGGTTCTTTGCCAAGATTTTGCTGGCTCCTGTCTACTGTACCCAGCTAAGTGTGACAACAGAACTGATTGCCCTTGCAACTAAATTGGGTGCTATGACTTATATTGATGCCCCGATAGGTACCACTTTTGTTCAGGCTATCAGTGGCCGCGGCCCGTCTGGCACAATCAATTTTAATACCAGTTCTGATCGTGTCCGGCTGTGTTACCCACACGTCAAAGTCTATGATGCGGAAAGCAATAGCGAGCGCTTGGAACCCTTGTCATCTCGTGCAGCAGGGCTGCGTGCCAAGATTGATGCAGACAAAGGTTTTTGGTGGTCATCCTCCAATCAAGAAATTATAGGGATCACAGGTATTGAGCGCCAGCTATCCGCCATAATTGACGATCCACAAAGTGAAGTGAACCAGCTCAATGAACAAGGGATTACTACAGTGTTCAATAATTATGGCTCTGGTTTGCGCTTATGGGGCAACCGTACCGCCGCATGGCCAACTGTGACACACATGCGTAACTTCGAGAACGTGCGCAGAACGGGCGACGTGATTAATGAATCCCTGCGTTACTTCAGTCAGCAATATATCGATATGCCGATCACGCCAGCGCTGATAGATGCCCTGACAGAATCTGTGAATGCCTATGGTCGTAAATTGATTGCTGATGGCGCTTTGTTGGGATTCAAATGCTGGTTTGACCCTACACGTAATGAAGAAACTGCGCTGACTGCTGGTCATCTGTTATTCAGTTATAAATATACACCACCGCCACCACTGGAACGACTGACATTTGAAACTGAGATTACCTCTGAATATTTGCTGAATTTAAAGGGAAATAGTTAATGGCTGGAAAAATTGAAATTAACCGTATTACCAATGCCAACATTTATATTGACGGCAATAACCTGCTGGGGCGAGCTGAAGAAGTGAAACTGCCAGACGTTTCCATGACCATGCAGGAACATAAGGCGCTGGGGATGGTCGGTAAGGTGGAGCTACCAGCAGGCTTCGATAAGCTGGAAGGCGAGATCAAGTGGAACAGTTTCTACCGTGACGCTATGTTATCCGCAGCCAATCCCTATAAATCTCTGGCATTACAGTGCCGTTCCAGCGTCCAGAAATTCAGTTCACAGGGGCGCATTGATGAAGTGCCATTGGTGACATATCTGACCATTTTATTTAAGAAGAATCCGCTGGGCACATTTAAACAACATGAAAATGCTGATTTTTCCAGTAGCTTTACCAGTACCTATATTAAGCAAGTATTGGATGGGGAGGAACTGTTAGAACTGGATTATCTGGCCAATATCTTTCGTGTCGGCGGCATTGATCAACTGACCGATTATCGCATCAATATTGGAGGTTAAACTAAATAATGACAGTAGAATCAGTGGATAAAGACCAGAATATTCCCAGTGTTGGATTGCCTAATGGTACATGGTTGGCTGTCTTAAACATTCCAGGTGTGGAGACTTTGGGTTGGTTTTCCGATATCGGAGCAGAGAAAGGGAAAGAATATCTGATAGACTTTTTCCGTAACTGTAAAGGCTTTCGCACTCACTAATGACAGGGGCATCAGCCCCTTTCTTCTTTAATCCCCTTTAATATCTCTGTTTACATACATGAATGATACTGAATGAAACTTACAGAGGAGTATCATCATGTCAGAAACGACTTACCATCTTCAATTTCCCTATACCACGGCTGCTGGCGTTCGCATTGAAGAGCTTCAGTTATCACGTTTGAAAGTTAAAGATATCAAGGCTGCCCGGCGAGCCAGCGAAAATCCTACTGACTGGGATGATATTTTGATAGCACGTTCGACAGGATTGTTACCAGAAGATATCGAACAGATGGATGTCGCTGATTATCTGGCATTACAGAAACGATTTCAGCAAGTTATCGGATTGGATCAGGGAAATAAAAACAGTGTGGCAAGCATCGGCGATGTTGGCACGATGGTTCCGGTTCCAGCCGAGCGAGATTGATAATCTGGCGCTGGATGAATTTGAATGTTGGTTGAATGAGGCTAACACTCAAATCAAACGAGAGAATGAAGACGGTTAATTAATACAGACAAATATTGCCATTAATAGTGTCTGGAATACTGGAAGTGAATTTTTCATTTTATTTCCCATTTAATGAGAGCTTAATTCGTGTCAACAGAATTTTCCATTGGTGTCATTATTGGTGGAGCCATTAGTAGTGCGTTCAGTTCTGCCATGTCTGGTACACGCCGTACTCTAGGAACACTGGGAGAAACGACTCGCCAACTGGAGAACCGACAGCAGGCACTGAACCGTGCTGTTGAACGTTACGGTCAACTTGGTTCCCGTAGTGCCCAGCGTTTGAATGCGGATCTACAACGCATCAGTCGAACACTGGAACAGTTGAACCGCCAGCAACAGCGCTTACAGTCTGCGGCTAGTATGAGTGATGCAGCCAAAGCGAATCGTATGGCGCTATATGCACGGGGAGCCGAAATCTATGCATTAACTCGCACGATATCCTCTCCCGTTGTTCAGTCCGTAACAAAGTATGCCTCTTTTGAATCAGGATTAAGGGATATAGCTGTCACGGGCAATTTGTCTCCGAAAGAAGAGCAAAAAATCGGAATCATCTTGCGCCAGAACGCCAAGCAAACAAACCAATTACAAGAAACTCTGCTGGAAGGTATTGGTACATTGGTTGCCGCCGGAAAATCTCCCATGAAATCGACCGATATGAGTAGATTATTGGGCCACGTCGCCACGGCATCCAAAGCTAATATTAATGACTTAGCCAAAATGGCTCTGTCCTTTGAGTCCCTGAAAATTGAAGGCGATCAAGCGCTCAAGGAAGCCTTTAACCGAGCCGTTTTCGGTGCTAAATCGGGTCGTTTTGAATTAAAAGATCTCGCCCAATACTTTCCAGAAATGGCGCAGCAATTTGCTGGTAAGGGAATATATGGTCAGGAGGCAGTTTCACAGATTATAGCCAGCTTGGAAGTTGGCCGTGAAGGCGCAGGAACGGAAGGTGAAGCAGCTACCAATATGAGGAACTGGCTAGCTTCAATGGGACGTGGTGATATTGCCAAAAGATACGCTGAAGCTGACGTCGATTATCAAACCTCAATGAGCAGATATGTTTCTTCGGGGTACTCACAATATGAAGCCTCAATCATGATCGCAGACCGCTTTATCAAGAGTAAAGGCGCTGATCTCATGAAAGAGTGGAAAAAAGCGGGAGCCAGAGGTGATGAAGATGCACAGCGTATGCTCATGGAATCCTTCGGGCTATCCTCTATTTTCACCGACGTACAGACAGTCAACCATCTCTTGGCCATGCGGCAACGTTGGGGAGATTATCAGCGTATCAAAACAGGCATGGGGACTGATTCGGCACAAAAATCTGTTGATACCGATTTTGATAAACAGAACGATACCTTAGAAGCACAGTGGCGGCGTACTCAAATTGAGTTTAATGATTCGGCTATTAGCATTGGTCAGTCGCTGCGTCCAGCATTAATACAGTTAGCCGAAACCTTTATTCCATTGATGGACAAGACCGGAAAATGGCTGGCCGCTAATCCTGAACTCATCAGCAATGTTGTCACGTTGGTCGGCGGGTTCCTGGCATTCAAAGCAGCTTCAATCGGTGTCAGATTAGGTCTTAATCTTTTGCTTTCCCCTATAACCGATATCTGGAAAGGCGCAATGTTAATGCGCACACGGTGGTTACTGTTTCGAATGGCTATCGGCAGTGGCGGCAGATTTGGTGTCGTTGCAAACATCTTGGGAAAAATAGCCGGAGCAGCTCTCTGGTTGGGTAGAATCCTCGGTAGTGCTCTCTATAAGGGCTTGATGTTAGCTGGCAGAGCTATTTTGTGGATTGGACGCGCACTATTAATGAATCCTATCGGATTGATCATCACTAGTATTGCAGTGGCCGCTTATCTTATCTATCGCTATTGGAAGCCCATCAGTAATTTCTTTAAACGGCTTTGGGTCTTAGTAAAATTCGCTTTCCAAATGGGATGGCAGGGAATCAAAAATATTTGGTCTAACGTCAAAGGTTGGTTTACAGCTCGATGGAATGACATTACTAATGCGTTTGATGGCGGAATATTTGAGGTCAGTAAATTAATTTTAAATTGGTCGCCATTGGGATTGTTCTATAAAACATTCGCTGACGTTATGAAATGGTTTGGCATGGATATGCCCGATAATTTTACTGACTTTGGTAAAAATATCGTTAATGGGTTGGTTAATGGTATTTCTAATATGCTGACCACGGCTAAGGACACCATTAAAAACTTTGGTGGCAAAGTTTCTAGCTGGTTTAAAGAAGCATTAGGTATTCAATCTCCCAGTCGGGTATTTATGGGATTTGGCGATAATATTGTGCAAGGTACGGTTGTTGGTATTGATCGTACTACGCCGTTGGCTGCTCGTGCCTCTCAGCGTCTGACTGAGGGAATGACCCCTGATGTCCCACAAATCTCACCTCCTGAGGTGATGTCGGGCAATCCAATTAAACGAACAGGTTATAAAGATGCTGGCAACAGCAATAATGGTTTTTCTATCTCTTTCGCCCCGCAAATATACATTGGTGATAAACAACAAACGGCTATACCCGATATTAGTCAAGCCTTAAACCTGAGTATGCGTGAATTAGAAAAACTGCTGGAGCGTATTGTTATTCAGAGAGAACGTCGGAGGTACGGATAATGTTTGCTGTATTAGGTGATATTGAATTTGAGCTAATCACATATTGGGATGGTTTTGATGTAACGTTTGGTGTTGATTATGCTGAACATGCCCGAATTCAGGGTAAGCCCGGCTTGCAGTTCGTAGGTGAGAAACTGGATGAAATTCAAATTAGCTTGGTCTTTCATCAACATTATTGTGCGCCGGATATTGAATTGAATCGGCTGCGTGAAGCAATGCGGAAACATCAAGCACTCGCGCTAATATTCGGAAATGGTGATTACCGTGGCTGGTTTGTTATTACTGATGTGACAGCCTCCAGTGAACAAACGGATTCAGTAGGTAATATATTTGCCCTCAATGCCTCGGTGACATTACGTGAATATATCGGTGATCCTAAAAAACCACTGAAACCGCCTGCCATTAAATCTCATGTCCCGAATACAAAGGCGTTGTCTAATGCAATACCGAAACCATCAGGTATGGCTAAAAAAGTCAGGGATGGAGTGAATTATGCCAAACAAGCACAATCAGCACTGCAAACGACTATCAGTGCGGTACGTATTGCACAGAAGATGAAAGACAACCCGGCCGTAGCGTTAACCCGCGTACCAGGTCTTCTTACCGGACTCAACAATATTGCTGGTCCATTAGGGAAAAGCTATCCGGCTTTTCAATTACTCAGTGACTCATTGCCAGATGCAATTCAATTGACCAGAGCAACGGGGCAAGCAGTAACATTTGTTAACAATGCTCAATCGTCATTAAGCCGTGCAGATAACAGTAATATCTCTGCTGCATTAGATTCTGTATCAGCTCAACTTGAATCGGCAAGTTCAACATTTACATCAATATCACCCGCGCTCAGTAAGATGGCCGCGCAAATTACCACAAGGACACTTTGATCATGTTTCTTGAACACATAACGAAAGAGGGAGATAGATGGGATTTATTGGCTCACCATTATTATGGTGACTCTTTAGGTTATGCTCGCATAATTGCTGCCAATCCGCACGTTGCAGTTACACCTGTATTGCCATCTGGGATCGTATTGTTGATACCTATCATTGACGCTGACAATGTAGTAACTGAAGAGGATACACCACCGTGGCTGAGATAATTTATCCTAAGCAAACACCATCTATAACGGGTGTCTCAGAGGTTTTAAGACCGACATTCACGTTACGATATTTGCAAAAAGATATCACAAGTGACATCACTCCTTATGTCACTCGTGTCAGCTATACCGACAACATCAAAAGCGAATCTGATGAAATAGAGGTAGAGTTGGATGATACTGATGGTCGCTGGCTAGATAAATGGTATCCGGGCAAAGGTGATACGTTGACATTGAAGTTGGGCTATTTCGGCGAACGGCTACTGAATTGTGGCTCATTCTACATTGATGAAATTGAAGTCAGTATCCCTCCTTCTATTGTATCTGTTCGAGGTGTAGCAACGTCTATCAATACGGCATTGCGTACCAAGTCTAACCGTGGATTTGAGAATACAACACTGGCCGCTATTGCTAGTCGTATCGCCAAGAAACATCGGTTAAAGCTGATCGGCAGTATCGAAATCATCAAGATTGACAGGGTGACACAATATTCTGAAACCGATGTGGCGTTCCTGAAGCGGCTGGCTAGTGAATATGGTTATGCCGTTAAGGTTGTCAGTGAACAGCTAATTTTCTCTCGCTTAGCTACTTTGCGCAGCCAAGAACCGATAAAAAAATTACACCCTCGCGATGTTGCCCGATTTTCACTGCGGGACACGATTAATAAAGTCTATAAAAAAGCCAAAGTGAAGCACCAAAAGGCTGATGATAAAAAGTTGATTGTCTATGAAGCTGATGGCACGACCAGTACAAGTAGTCAGTCTAATTCAAGAGGCAAAAGTAGCGGTAAAGAAACCAGCGCAGATACCTTAAAAGTAAACAGCCGGGCTGCTAACAAGGATAGCGCTGAAATAAAGGCCACGTCAGCACTGGATTCACATAATGAGTATCAGCAGAATGGCTCACTTTCATTGATGGGAGCCCCTCAGTTAACCGCCGGAAATAAAATTGAGTTGATTGAATTTGGCAAGTTATCTGGACAATGGTTAATTACTTCAGCTCACCACTCTTTTGATCGCAACAGCGGATATATAACTGAACTTGAAGTTGCTCGTGGCCCTGTTACATCAAGCAAATCCAAGAAAGATAAAAAAGATAAGACTCAGAAATTGGTTGTATATAAGCCCGATGGTTCTTCCGACACGATCATCGAGGAGGAATCCAAATGAGCAGTGTAACTCGTCAAGTTGGTACGATTAGCGCCGTAGATCCTGCTACTGTTCGTGCCCGCGTGCGATTGCCTGAATGCGATAATATGCGTACTAATTGGCTGAATGTGTTGCAGCGCAATACCCAGAATAACAAAGACTATTGGTTGCCCGATGTTGGGGAACAAGTTGAAGTATTATTGGATGCCAATGGTGAAGATGGTGTTATTTTAGGTGCTGTCTATTCTAGTGTTGATAAACCGTCAGCTAACAATAAAGACGTCCGTGGTATGACTTATGCAGATGATGCAGCTTTTTACTATGATCGTACCTCACACACCCTGACTATTAATGGTGGCATTCAGCACATTAAGATCGCAGCGGGAGCCAATGTTGTTATTCAGACACAGCAGGCAACTATTGATGCGCCGGAAACAATCGTAACCGGAAATATGTTAGTGAAAGGCCAATTAACTTACCAAAATGGGCTGTCGGGTTCTGGTGGTAATGGTACTACGAACATTCAGGGTAATGTCAGCGTCGATGGCAACATCCATGCAACAGGTAGCATCATGGATGAAGGCGGTAACTCGAATCATCATTCTCATGGGTTTCTTTAAACGTCTTTAATATTAGATATACCTACAGGGGATGATACTGTTCCCCATGAATACGAACTCACACTCTGTTTTTTGGCAACCCGCTCTCCAGAACTCAGGCAAAACTGCCTGTGGGCTGGATGATATCGCCCAAGCAATATTCATTATTCTACGTACACCACGTGGCAGTGATCCACATCGACCAGAATTCGGCAGTAACTTGCACCTTTATATGGATTACCCAATAGACCGCGCTATTCCCCACGTTGTCAGGGAATCTGTTGATGCTATTACACGTTGGGAACCTCGTTGCCAGTTGTTATCGGTGAAACCGAATGTTGAGGCAGAGCACCTGACTCTGCGTGTGAATTGGACAGCAGTTGATGGCATTACACAATCTACGGAGTTGCTATGGCGCTGACAGAACCTGATTTTATCGAGCGTGATATAGAGAAAATCACAACCGAAATGATCGCAAAGTATGAGGCTGATGTAGGTAAGACTTTGTACCCAGCACAGGCAGAACGCCTGCTGATCAATTTATTTGCATATCGTGAAGCACTGACCCGAATGCAAGTTCAGGAAGCCGCCAAGCAAAATCTGGTCGAGTTTGCCCGTGCGCCCATTTTGGACTACTTAGGGGAATTGGTCGGAGTATATCGGCTACCCGCCCAGCCTGCACATACAACACTGCAATTTAGTGTTGATGAAGCATTAGAGCAAGATGTACTCATTCCAGTTGGAACTCGTGTTAATGCATCGGACAGTATTATTTTTGCTACTAATACAGATGCTGTTCTGAAAGCAGGCACACGTTTCGTTAATGTCACAGCTACTTGTACAGATGCTGGATTATCAGGGAATAGCTGGCAACCAGCACAAATCAGTACATTGTTGGATGAAATCGACGACATTGACCTGCAAGTGATCAACACAATAGTGAGTAGTGGTGGTTCGGCAGAGGAAAGTGACGAGAGGCTACGTGTACGAATCAAGATGGCCCCTGAATCGTTTACTAATGCGGGCAGTCGTCAGGCTTATCGATTTCATGCCATGCGTGCTCACCCCAATATTGTTGATGTTGCAGTCAGGTCTCCCATTCCGGGTGTTGTTGAACTGTTTCCACTATTGGCAACAGGGTTGCCAGATGAAAGCATTTTAACGCTGGTGAAAAGTTTTTGTTCTGATGAAAAAATCCGCCCGCTGACTGACACTGTATATGCAAAACCTCCCGTGAAGATTGATTATACCATCAAGGCGAAACTAACCTTGTACAGTGGCGTTAATACGCTTGGTATTCAATCAGCAGCAGAACAAGCCATACAAACATGGGTAGCTGAACGAGCAACAACGCTAGGGAAAGATATTGTTCCCAGCCAAATCATCTCAACACTGTCTGTTTCTGGCGTTTATCAAGTCGTACTGGAGTCTCCTACGTTTCAGGTTGTAGGTGAAAATGAATGGGCGAATTGTATCGGTATCACTGTTGTAGTCACTGGAGTCGCTGATGGTTAAGTTACATCTACCACCTCCACTAGAAGCTGATATCAGTATGCGTGCATTAGGTCAGTTGGCCTCCCGTTTTGATGATATCGATTTAACTCAATTAATGGTTTATCTCATTGATACTGTTGATAGCAACGCGCTGCATTGGCTGGCAAATCAATTCTCCCTATTTGGCGATGGCTGGGAGCTTGTCGAATCAGACAATGCTCGCCGCACGTTAATCAAATCAGCTATAGAATTGCATCGATATAAAGGCACACCGTGGTCAATTCGTGAAATTATCCGTCGTTTTGGGTTTGGTGAAGTTGATTTAATTGAAGGCACTGGTCAAATCAATTATGACGGTCATGCCAGCCATAACGGTAATTATGTTCACGGAGATTCAACATCTTGGGCAGATTATCGCATCATACTTCAGCAACCTATTACCAATGATCAAGCCTCGCTATTGCGCACTACACTGGCAGCGTTTGCGCCTGCACGCTGCCACCTTACCAGCTTGGAATATCAGTCTGTATCAATTCGTTACAACAATACTGTCAGTTATGACGGTAGTTACAATTATGGGAGCAGTTAAAATGGCTAATTTGCCGGAAACCCCACAGTGGTCAGAGGGAGTGTATCAAATAGAAACCTCAGATCCCGTGTTAGGCGGGCCTGATGGTATTTCCAATCGGCAGGCTAAACAGTTGGTCAACCGCACAAGTTATCTTAAACAAAAACTAGAACAAAATGGGAATGAGTTGAGGGAACATTCTGAGGTGCAAAATCCGCATACTCAGTATGCACCGAAAGCCAGTCCCATTTTCACAGGAACGCCAATCGCCCCCACACCTGCTAAAAACGCTAATAATACTCAGATTGCAACAACAGCATTTGTGCAATCACTGACGGATACGGCGAATCAAAGTGCTATAGCAGCAAATAACAACGCTAATAGCCGAGTACCATCCATTCGTAAAGTGAATGGGAAAGCGTTGTCATCTGATATTTCATTGAATGCCGGGGATGTGGGAAGTTATGCTAAATCTGAGAGCGATAACACTTTCTTGCGTATTTCTAGCGATAAAACTGCAACCGTTGGTGGTGTATTAATTGATAGTAAAACTCCTTTTCCTGAGCTACGTTTCAAATCGAAAGATGGGTATGTGGTAGGAATTAATGGTTCGGAAGGAAAATTGTTACATATTTATTCTAACGATCCGAACAATCAGCGACGTTATAATATATTAATACCTGAGCGAAGCGGTACGCTCGCATTGCAAAACGCAGCTATAAAATCTGAAAATGGCTGGTGGCAATGCGGGGATACGGGAATAATTATTCAATGGGTTAAAGTTGCATCAAGCCAACAGTCATGGGTAAAAATCAATTATCCAATTTCTTTTAAAAATCAGTTTATTGGCTATGTCGCAAGCATGTCGAGTATAAATACATCAACAGGTCATACATTAGTACGTAATGCAACATTATCGACGTTTGAATATCAAGCTGGCACTCCCAACAACAATGAGAATCCAGGCAAAGTTGTTCATATATTATTTTGGGGGGTATAAATGGTTTATTTCTCCAGAAAAGAAGGCGCTTTTTATAGTGACTCTCATGAAGAATGTGTTGAAATAACTGCAGAAAAACACAATGAATTACTTACAGGGCAGTCACACGGTTTGTCAATTGTCAGTAATAAAGAGGGTTATCCAGTGCTTACTGAACGCGCCCCGTCCGTTTATCATCAATACGATGGTGAAAAGTGGATAATATCAGAAAGCGGTGTGATAAAACTTAGGCAGGAACAGCAGCAACAAGCAGAACATAAGAAACAGCAACTTATGTTCACTGTAAGTAAACAGATAGCTCCGTTACAAGATGCTGTAGATTTGGGGATGGCGAGTGATGAGGAAAAATCTCTGTTAGCAGATTTGAAGAAATATAGGGTATTACTGAGCCGTGTTGATGTTAACTTAGTGCCAGATATTAATTGGCCCGAAAAACCCAGAGTAATAGAATAAGGGCTGCAATAAACTGGCCCCAATAGTTAGACAGTCTAAGCAGCTAACATGGTCTAAGTTCGATATTATACCGAGCTTAGACCATTTAGTTGAGAATTAGTCACCTGGAAGAATTATTTCGGATAACTCGTTCAATAGGTTGTCCATTCTCGTCAAAATATCGGCTTGGCCAAATTTCTGAGGGATGTACTCCGAGATTGTTCGCAATAATCCACTCTCCTTTAGGCCAAGGTCGTGATAGAGCATTAGCTAATGTAGATGAGCTAAGTCCCTCCTTACGTGATACTGCTGCTAAGGTAGTGCCGAGCTTACGTAAGGCAGCGATAATGTCGGCGGTATGCCAATCTTTTTTATTCATTTCCTTTATATCTCCATATAACAAACGCATGAATTATCCTATTTTGGGATATCTAAGTAAATGATTGATATTCGATTTTGGGATATTAATCAAGGTTAAAGAAATGGCATCGATTTATTCATATGAATATCAAATGGTTATAAACGCTCTTCGTAAGGCTAGGATAGAAAAAGGTATTACTCAAAAAAGATTGGCTCAAGCCTTAGATCGACCTCAATCATTTATTGCTAAAATTGAAAATGGTGAAAGAAGGTTGGATGTGGTTGAATTTGTGCATATAGCACACTTGCTATCTGTCGATCATGTGCTAATTTTAGAAAAAATGTTGTTCAAAAAACAACCTAGAAAGTTAAAACGATCGTAGCTTATAAAATAAAAAATCCCATTTTGGTATAAATCAACAATCGATTGATATTTAATCCTAAATGCTTAGTAGGATTAAATATATGGTTTCAATTTACTCTGATGAATATCAAATAGTTATCAAAGCACTCCGTGAGGCTCGTATAGCAAAGGGGGTCACGCAGGAGAATTTAGCTCAAGCGCTAGATCGCCCTCAATCGTTTATTGCGAAAGTTGAGAATGGTGAAAGAAGATTGGATGTTGTGGAATTTGTTCATATAGCACATTTGTTATCATTAGAGCCAAGTGTTCTCATAAAAAGAATCCCAAGAAAATATTCCTCGATATGCTGATAACTTTCTATCTATGCTAGTTTCATCAGATAGCGTAGCTAAAGAGGGATTCACATAGTTAACTATGTGGTAGAACAATTAGGGTTTATCCCTGAAGTTGTTTTTTATACTTCGTGTTGTGCAGTGTCTATACACGTTTCACTTGGCTAACACTACAATTGGGACTATCTGCGCTCCTTTTGCGCAGATAGATGTAACTAAACCGGTTCCGCTCCAGGTTGGAGAGGGGGTTGGTTTATGAGGTCATGACGTCGGCCTTTTCAGCTATAGCGATTTCCCCAATTTTCGGAGCTTCGGCTCCCTTAGTTTGACCAACGATTTTTACGCGTTGCGTATTACTAACTTTAATGTTAATGCTGAATTCCGAAAATGACTTCACGTTTTTCCTATCTATACGTTCATGCTTCTCGTTCAGTTAGGTGAATTTGCCGAGCGCTTCTTAATAACTTCTTAGTCTCAAGATAGAGGTTTATAAGGCTAAAATAGCTTTACATCAGAGATAGGTTCAAGTTCAGCTAAAATCATAGCTGAATGCATTCCAATCATTTTCATTTGGTTTCTGTACTGTGCATTATGATAGGGGTGTTAACCCCATTTTAATGAGTGCAGAATATACCGCCTAACTGTTCGGAATTGGTTACCGTGCTACAGATTTAAAGGAAAAATGGGTAAATTGAATAAATTACAGTCATATTTACGACGCTAGTTGTGTAAAAAGTTTTCAATAGATGAAACGCAATTGTCGCTTTATTTATCGAGCGGATAAGCGAAATTTATCGCGCGCGGCGTCAGTTTGTACGTGATTTTCCCCGTTTGTCAGTTGATATTGATCTGGTTTATATACCGTTGGAAAGCAGGGAGCTAGCGTTACCCAATGTTCGAGCGGCATTAACTAGGATTGTCGCTTTACTCCAACAACAAGTAGGGGTTTTTGCAGCACTACAGACAAATAATCCTAATGAAATGCGTATTATTGTTACTTCTCAAGAGGCGCAGATAAAAATCGAAGTCTCACCGGTTGCGCGCGGTACTCTGTATCCACCTCAAGGGCGTGATGTTGTTGAAGTTGTGGAAGATGAATTTGGTTTTGCCTCTATTCAGGTCGTTTCGATTGCTGATCTTTATGGTGGTAAGCTATGTGCAGCGTTAGATCGCCAGCATCCACGTGATCTTTTCGACGTCAAAATGTTGCTTGAAACGCAGGGGATGGATCGTTCTATCTTTAATGGATTTGTTACCAATTTACTTAGTCATCCTCGACCGTTGTCTGAAGTGCTTAATCCTCGATGGAAGGATATTTCTGAGCTTTATATGAATGAATTCAGAGGAATGACATTTAACAAAGTGTTGTTGGAAGATCTTAATTCCGTACCTGAATTGATGATTTCAGCACTTAAGGAGCAATTTACCTCGCAGGATTCTGACTTTTTGATGTCTTTCAAAAGTGGCAAGCCGGATTGGCATTTATTCCCAGAAAGCCAAATTCAACATTTACCAGCGGTAAAATGGAAGTTACACAATCTCGATTGTATGCCAAAAGGTAAACATATTCAGGCGTTGGATAAACTAGAGAAAACTCTGGCTGAGTGGCTGGGTTAGTTTATAATTCGTGATATACATTCACTTTAAGTATCACTATATATTTATTTTTAAACCATTGTCATTGGATGATGATAATTGAGTGGGACAGTAATAATAGATGAGTTAATCAATTATAAATGCGTGGTTAAAATATAGTTTTTACATACAGAAGTTAAAAAATAAGAAATTATAAATGAATTGTTTTCCAAGTATATTCAACCAAAAGTATATCTTTGTCATAAACAATAATACATGAGTTTGAACCCGTATTGAGCTTACATGTCGAATATTGGGTTAACTCCAGCAAATTAAGTACCACTGGCCCGATGCAGCACAGTGAATATTTTTTTAATGCACGGGCCAGAAGATTACGCTTGTCTTATGCGAATGGTTCCTTCCAGATTATTTGATCACAGAAGCGTCGATCAAGGTGATACCACCGATGATAGCCCAAGTGGTCCACGGTGATGTAGTTGATGAAGTAGTTTGCCAGAGGTGCCAGAGTGCCTTATCAAGGCCAAGCACAAAGACTTCAATCCGGCCGTCTGAATTCTTCGCTACTGTTGGGGCACTGGCGATAATGCCTGTAAATGAGCTCCAGTTAGACCACGGGCCGTTATGATAAACCTGCCAGGCGCGCCAGAGCGTGTTATCAGCGCCACGTGCGAAGACCTCAAGCCGACCAGAGAGATTCTTCACCACCGCCGGAGCGCTAGTGATCACGCCATCCAAACATTGCCAGTTTGACCACGAAACGGAATCAGAGCTGATCTGCGAGATATGCCGGAGTGTGCTATCGGCACCGCGTGCAAAGACTTCAAGCCGACCATCGCAGTTGTCGATGACCACTGGGTCGCTAGTGATCACGCCATTCAACGATTTCCAGCTTGACCACTGATCGGTGTGGGCAGCGGTTTGCCAAATGTGCCAGAGAGCGTTATCGGAGCCGCGTGCAAAGACTTCAAGCCGGCCATCGGCGTTGACATGTGCAGTTGGGTTACTGGTGAGCGTGCCACCCAGAGATTTCCAGCTTGACCACGAATTGGTATGGGCAGAGGTTTGCCAGATGTGCCAGAGAGCGTTATCGGAGCCGCGTGCAAAGACCTCAAGTCGGCCATCCGAGTTGATACATACCTCCGGGTTACTGGTGATCCCACCATACAGCGGCTGCCAGCTTGACCAAGTATTGATATCGGCAGCGGTTTGCCAGTTGTGCCAGAGCGCATTATCCGTGCCACGCACGAATACTTCCAATCGACCGTCCGCATTACGACAGACGGCGGGTTTGCTAGTCACGACTCCGTTAACTTTGTTCCAGCCGGCCCAGGAGGAGTTTGGCAGCGGTGTTGTTTGCCAATTGTGCCACACTGCGTTGTCAGCGCTTACACCGAAAACCTCAAGTCGATTATCGGCATTGTTTGCTACTGAGACAATTCCAGATAATGCTATCGCAGAGTTCTCGATTGCTATCTCACTGGCAACATATGTTTCGGTATTATCTGGCGTTGGCATTTTAATAGGTTCCTTTTTCATATATATTCTCTTTAAAAATAGTTTTTCGGATTTAAATAAATAATCATTTAATGAGAGGGATATTCGACTTTATATATTGATATATTCACTAGCCTCCTATGTCGTTTTATTAATAAAATAAACTATGGATTTTTTTTGTTAGCTCTTGATCTATAAAGCATTATATAAATATGGCCTCGAATTATGTGATTATATGTTTATTCACATGGGATCATATCGGTGAAATAATTTTCAAATAAACTGCTTTTATTTTAAAGTCCCCGTGGATTCTATTTTAACTATATTTTTTCATGGTTTTTAAGTTTTGTTTAAAATATTTTATGTAATAATTATTAAAGCACACAATTCATAATCTGGCCATTGAGAAATGCAGATCCTGATTTAATCATGTACCTAAAAGAGGTTATTCTGTTTAAAGTTGTTTTCCAGACATATTCGACTAAGAGCCTGTTTCAGATAGACAAAAATATGTCCTGGTTATCAACAATAATATGTGAGTTCGAATCTGTGTCAGGTTGGTGTATCGAATATTGGATTTTTACCGGCAAATTAGGCACCACTGGCCCGATGAAGCGCAGTGAATATTTTCCTTAGCGTATCGGGCCAGAAGGTGACGTTCATCTTGTGCAAAGCTGGATTTATTCCAGATTATTTGATTGCTGAAGCGTCGATTAAGGTGCCATTGAGGGATACCCAAGCGGACCACGATGGTGTGGCTTGCCAGATGTTCCAGAGAGCGTTATCGGTGCCACGCGCAAAAACTTCAAGCCGACCATCGGCGTCTTCCACCGCTGTTGGCGCACTGGTGATCGTGCCATTCAGCGTGGCCCAGTTGGACCACGGACCGGAATGGGATACCGTTTGCCAGATGTGGTAGAGAGCGTTATTGGTGCCGCGTGCAAAAACTTCCAGCCGGCCATCGGAGTTCTTCACTACCGCAGGGGCGCTAGTAATCACGCCATTCAACGAGGCCCAGTTGGACCACGGACCGGAATGGGGAACAGTTTGCCAGATGTGGTAGAGAGCGTTATTAGTGCCGCGCGCAAAGACTTCAAGCCGACCATCAGCGGTACCGATGACGACAGGATCGCTAGTGATCTCACCGCCGAGTGAATCCCAATTCGACCACTGGTTGGAATGGGGAGCGGTTTGCCAGATGTGGTAGAGGGCGTTATTAGTACCACGCGCAAAGACTTCAAGCCGACCGTCTGAGTTGATATGAACCGCGGGGTTGCTGGTGATCACGCCGTTTAAAGATTGCCAATTTGACCACGGACCGGAATGAGCGACAGTTTGTGAGGTGTGCCAGAGAGCGTTATCGGTGCCACGCGCAAAGACTTCGAGTCGGCCATCGGTGTTGGCATATACCGCCGGGTTGCTAGTAATTGTACCTCCTAAAGATTGCCAGTTTGACCAACCGGCATTAGCGGCAGTTTGCCAGATATGCCAGAGCGCATTATCTGTGCCACGTGCGAATACTTCCAATCGACCGTCTGTATTGATATAAACGACAGGTTTGCTGGTTACATTTCCGTTAAGTGAAATCCAGCCGGACCAGGAAGAGCCTGAATGTGGCGCTGTTTGCCTATTGTGCCACACGGCATTGTCAGTCCCCACGCCGAAAACCTCAAGTCGGCCGTCGGTGGTGTTGACTACCGAGACAATTTCAGACAACGCGATTGACGCGTTTTCGATTGCGACCTCATTTGCAACAAGTAACTCGACATGATCTGGCTTTGGTATATTAATAGGTTCTTCTTGCATATATATCCTCGTTAGAAATAATTTTTCAGATTCACTAAATAGTCATTTGATAAGCAAGATGTTTAATTCTGTGAATTAATATTCTCACTTTCACCCTTATATTCTTTGAAGAAATAATTAATGTTTTATGTGATGCTGATTGATGGTCCGTGAAGTATTAAGTGGATGAGATGCTACATTATAAAACCTCGTGTGTTTATATATATTTTTACATACAGTTATTCAAAAATAATAAATTATGAATGAACTGTTTTGCTGTTTTAAGGTTTCATCTTTATTATATTTGAAAATATATTTTCATCATGATTGTTTTAATTGCATTAAAAACATTTGATAATCTTTACGGAAGCAAACAGTTTGCCTACTAGCATTAAAAAACGCAGATTCTAATTCATGAATGTTCTATAAAACGGAGTTTTGTTTGAAATTGTCTTTTTAGATATATTCGACCAAGAGTCTACATTGGATAGACGAAATTATATTTTTGTCATAAATAACAGGTTCGAACTTGAGTTAACTCCAGAAAATAAGGTATTACTGGCCCGATACAGCACAGTGAATGTTTTCTTTAATGCATCAGGCCAAAAAGTTATATATGTCTTGTGCGGAGCGGAGCTTGACAGATTATTTCATTGCTTAAGCGTTGCTCAAGGCGTCCCGAGGGATGCCCAGTCAGACCATGAACCGGATGCTACCGTTTGCCAGATGTGCCAGAGCGCGTTATCGGCACCGCGGGCAAAGACTTCAAGGCGACCATCGGCGTTAGCATATACGGCAGGGTTACTGGTAATTGTGCTCCCTAAAGATTGCCAGCCTGACCAACCGGAATTGGGAGCGACCTGCCAGATATGCCAGAGCGCGTTATCGGCACTGCGGGCAAAGACTTCAAGGCGACCATCGGCGTTGGCATATACGGCAGGGTTACTGGTAATTGTGCTCCCTAAAGATTGCCAGCCTGACCAACCGGAATTGGGAGCGACCTGCCAGATGTGCCAGAGCGCGTTATCGGTACCGCGGGCAAAGACTTCAAGGCGACCATCGGCGTTAGCATATACGGCAGGGTTACTGGTAATTGTGCTCCCTAAAGATTGCCAGCCTGACCAACCGGAATTGGGAGCGGTTTGCCAGATGTGCCAGAGCGTGTTATCGGCACCGCGGGCAAAGACTTCAAGGCGACCATCGGCGTTAGCATATACGGCAGGGTTACTGGTAATTGTGTTCCCTAAAGATTGCCAGTTTGACCAACCGGAATTGGGAGCGACCTGCCAGATGTGCCAGAGCGTGTTATCGGTACCGCGGGCAAAGACTTCAAGACGACCATCGGCGTTAGCATGTACGGCAGGGTCACTGGTAATTGTGTTCCCTAAAGATTGCCAGTTTGACCAACCGGAATTGGGAGCGGTTTGCCAGATGTGCCAGAGCGTGTTATCGGCACCGCTGGCAAAGACTTCAAGGCGACCATCGGCGTTGGCATATACGGCGGGGTTACTGGTAATTGTGTGCCCTAAAGATTGCCAGTCGGACCAACCGGAATTGGGAGCGACCTGCCAGATGTGCCAGAGCGCGTTATCAGCACCGCGCACGAATACTTCCAATCGACCGTCCAAATTACGAGAAACAGCGGGTTTGTTAGTCACTGAGACAATGCTGGACATCGCGATAGATGAGTTTTCGGTTTTTAGCTGTATTAGCTCATTTATAACAGAAAACTCGGCATTATCTGGTTTTGGTATATTAATAGGTTCTTCTTGCATATATATCCTCGTTAGAAATAATTTTTCAGATTCACTAAATAGTTATTTAATAAGCAAGGTGTTTAATTCTTTGAATTAATATTCTCACTTTCACTCTTTATTCTTTAAAGAAATAATTAATGTTTTATGTGATGCTGATTGATGATCCGTGAAATATTAAGTGAATCAGATGCTACATTATAAAACCTTTTCTGTTTATATATATTTTTGCATACGGTTATTCAAAAATAATAAATTATGAATGAACTGTTTTGCTATTTTAAGGTTTCATCTTTATTATATTTGAAAATATATTTTTATCATGATTGTTTTAATTGCATTAAAAACATTTGATAATCTTTACGGAAGAGAATAGTTTGCCGACTGGCATTAAAAAACACAGGTTTTGGTGCATGAACGTTCTATAAAACGGGGGGTTGTTTGACATTGCCTTTTGGGTCTATTCGACCAAGAGACTACATTGGATAGACAAAACTATATCTTCATCATCAACAATATGCGCGAGTTTGAGAGAATGCTTGGTTTGCGTGTTGAGAATTGGGTTGATTCCAGTAAATGGGTTGATTCCAGTAAATAAGGTATTGCTGGCCTGATGCGGCATAGTGAATGTTTTCCTTAATGCATCAGGCCAGGCAGTTATGCGTGTCTTGTGCGAAGCAGATTATTTAATTGCTGAAGCGTCGATCAAGGTGCCGCCGAGGGATACCCAATCTGACCACAATGATGATGTAATTTGCTGAATATGCCAGAGTGCGTTATCCGCACCGCGTGCAAAAACTTCAAGCCGGCCGTCAGAATTCTTCGCCACCGTAGGAGCGCTGGTAATCACGCCGGACAATGAGGCCCAATCAGACCATGAACCCGATGCTGCCGTCTGCCAGATATGCCAGAGAGCGTTATCAGGGCCACGCGCAAAGACCTCAAGCCGACCATCGGCGTTGATATGTACCGCAGGGTCGCTGGTGATGACGCCAGACAGTGACTGCCAGTTTGTCCAACCTGCATTAGGAGCGACCTGCCAAATGTGCCAGAGAGCGTTATCGGAACCGCGTGCAAAGACCTCAAGCCGACCATCAGAGTTGCTGATTACCACTGGATTGCTCGTTATCACACCACTCAGTGATTGCCAATTTGTCCAGGGATAGGCATGAGAAGTCGTTTGCCTGATGTACCAGAGAGAGTAATCGTTGCTGCGAGCAAAGACCTCAAACTGACCACTGGCGTTGACATATACCGTTGGGTCACTGGTAAGTACGCCATTTAGTGACTGCCAATTAGACCACGGACCGGCATGGGGTGCGGTTTGCCAGATATGCCAGAGTGTGTTATCGGAACTGCGAGCAAAGACCTCAAGCCGTCCATCGGAGTTGACATATACCACTGGATTGCTGGTGATCTGACCACCTAAAGATTGCCAGCCTGACCAACTGGCGCCGGGGATGGGGGCGGTCTGCCAGTTATGCCATAAAGCATTATCTGTGCCACGCACGAATACTTCCAATCTGCCGTCTGAGTTAATGTGAACGGCGGGTTTGCTGGTCGCTCCTTCATTTAGTGAGTGCCAGCCAGACCAGAAAGATATGGTATTTGGCGCCGTTTGCCAGTTGTGCCACACAGCATTGTTGATGCTCACGCCAAAAACCTCTAGCCGACCATCGGCATTGTTTGCCGCCGAAATAACTCCGGGTAACGCGGTCCAAGAAATTTCATTGGATACTTCTATTTCGTTTGCAACAGATGACCCAGTATTATCTGGAATTGATGTATTAATAGATTCTTTTTTCATATATATATTCTCTTTAGGCATAACTTTAAAGATTCACTAAATAGTCATTTAATAAACAGTGTATTTAACTTCACATTAATACTTTCGATTGCATTCTGTATATTTTTATTTATGAAATGAATAAGTGATATTTTATTTGACGTTAAACTCTAATTTTTGAGTTTTCGTAAAATGTGATCTTATATTATTGAGGTCTATGTGTTGATATGTATTTTTAAATACGAATATCTAAAAAACATTAATTATATATAAACTATTTTCTTATTTTAAAGTTTTCTTTGTTTTCTATTTTAAGTCTGTTTTTTTGTGGGTATTTTTATTCAAAATATCTGATAATCATTATTAAGGTATATAATTCGTCATCTGGCTGTTGGGATAGCTCTAGCAAATAAGATAATACTGGCCTGATGCAGAGTAGCGAATGTTTTCTCAATGCATCGGGCCAGAAGGTTATGCTCGCCTTGTGCGAAGCTAGATTATTTGATTGCTCAAGTGCTGATTAAGGAGCCATTGAGGGATACCCAAGCGGACCACGATGGTAATGTGGTTTGCCTGATATTCCTGAGTGCATTATCGGAGCCATGTGCAAAAACTTCCAGCCGACCATCGGAGTCTTCTACTACAGTTGGCGCACTGATGATATGGCCGTACAATGAGTCCCAGTCCGACCACGGACCGGAATGAGAAACAGTTTGCCAGATGTGCCAAAGTGCGTTATCGGAGCCGCATGCAAAGACTTCTAGCCGGTTGTCCCAGTTCTTCGTTACAGCAGGAGCGCTGATGATATTGCCGTTCAATGAGGCCCAGCCTGACCACGGACCGGAATAGGGAACAATTTGCCAGTTGTGCCAAAGTGCGTTGTCGGAGCCACGCGCAAAGACTTCCAGTCGACCATCAGCGGTGATAATGACCGCAGGGTCGCTACTAATTGAGCCACTGAGTGACTCCCAACTTGACCACAGATTGGAATCAGGGGCGGTTTGAGAAATGTGCCAGAGTGCGTTATCGGAGCCGCGTACAAAGACTCCAAGCCGACCGTCGGGGTTAATATGGACTGCTGGGTTGCTGGTGATATTGCCATTCAAAGATTGCCAGCTTGACCACGTACCGGAATGAGCAGCAGTTTGTGAGATGTGCCAAAGTGCACTATCGGAGCCACGTACAAAGACTTCGAGTCGGCCATCGGTGTTGATATATACCGCTGGGCTACTCGCAATTGAACCCCTTAAAGATTGCCAGCCTGACCAACCGAGATTGGGAGCAGTCTGCCAGTTATGCAATAATTCATTATCGGAGCCACGGACGAATATTTCCAATCGATCGTCTGTATTGATATAAACGGCGGGTTTGCTGGCCACGTTGCCGTTAAGTGAGATCCAGCCGGACCAGGGAGAGTCTGAGTGTGGCGTTAATTGCCAATTGTGCCACACAGCATGGTCAGAGCCTATACCGAAAACCTCGAGCTGACCGTTGGAGGTGTTTACCACTGAGACAATTTCAGACAACCCGATTGCAGTGCTCTCGATTTCTACCTCATTTTTAACATATGATTCGGTATTACTTGGATTTGATGTATGAATAGATTGTTCTTGCATATATATATCCTCTTTAGTAATAATCTTTCAGATTCACTAAATAGTTATTTAATAAGCAAGATATTTAATTCTTTGAATTAATATTCTCACTTTTATTTTAAAGAAATAATGAATATTCTATTTGATACTGGTTTATGAACCGTAAAGTGTCAAATAAATGTGATGTTACATTATAAAACTACATGTGTTTATATATTCACATGCGGTTATTCAAAAGCAATAAATTATAAATGAATTATTTCTCTATTTTAAGATTTTGCTTTTATTATATTTAAAAATATATTTTCTCGTGATTGCTCTAATTTAATTCAAAAGGGTTGATAGCCTGTATGAAAGTGCATAGCTTGCAGGCTAGTTATTGAAAAACACAGATTTAAATTTACAAATATTCTATAAAACGATGGCTTTGTTTCAGATTGTTTTCCAGGTATATTCAACAAAAAATATATCTTTGTCATGAACAATAATGCGTGAGTTCGAATTCATATTGAGCTTGTGTGTCGAGTATTGGGATAGCTCTAGCAAATAAGATAATACTGGCCTGATGCAGCGCAGTGAATATTTTCTCAATGCATCGGGCCAGAAAGTTACGCGTATATTGTGCGAATCTGGCTCCTTTTAAATTATTTGATCACGGAAGCGTCGATTAAGGTGCCGCCAAGGGAGGTCCAAGCTGACCACGATGATGGGGTACGCCAGATGTGGTGGAGTCCGTTACCATTGTCACGTACAAAGACTGCAAGTTGACCATCAGAATTTTTCACGACTTCTGGGCCGCTGGTAAGTCCGCCGCCTAATGAGGCCCAGTTGGACCATGAGCCGGAATGGGTATCATTTTGCCAGATGTGCCAGAGTGCGTTATCGGTGGCGCGTGCAAAGACGACAAGCCGATTGTCGAAGTATTTTATTACCGCTGGCGCGCTGGTGATAGTGCCGCCCAATGAGGCCCAATTAGACCACTGACTAGAATTGGGGGCCGTTTGCCAGATGTGCCAGAGTGCATTATCGATGGCGCGTACAAAGACTTCGAGTCGACCGTCAATGGTGCGGATGACCACTGGATCACTCGTGATGGTGCCGCCTAATGACTGCCAGTTTGACCAATAACCGGTATGGGGAGCAGTTTGCCAGATGTGCCAGAGTGCGTTATCGGCACCGCGGGCAAAGACCTCAAGCCGACCATCGGAATTGATATGGACTGCCGGGTTGCTGGTGATCACCTGACCTAGAGAATACCAGCTTGACCAGGAATTGGAGTGGGGAGCGGTTTGCCAGATGTGCCAGAGTGTGTTGTCGGCGCCACGGGCAAAGACCTCAAGCCGCCCATCGGCGTTGATATATACCGCAGGGTTACTGGTGATTGCTCCACCTAAAGATTTCCAGCCTGACCAACCAGCGTTGGGAGCGGTTTGCCAGTTATGCCATAACGCATTATCGGAGCCACGTACGAATACTTCTAATCGACCGTCTGAATTGAGGTAAGCGGCGGGTTTGCTGGTCGCTTTTAAGCCAAGTGAGGTCCAACCGGTCCAGGAAGCGCCTGTATGTGTTGTTTGCCCGTTGCGCCATACTACATTGTCACCACCCACACCGAAAACCTCGATCCGACCATCAGAGGTATTCGCTACTGAGACAATGCCAGACGCCGCGATGGCAGTGTTTTCGGTTTTAATCTCATTTGCATCAGATGATTCGGTATTATCTGGATTTGATGTTTTAATCAGTTCTTTTTTCATATGTATATCCTTGTTAAAAATAATTTTTTATATTCATAAAATAGTCATTTAATAATCAATGTTTTTATTTTCCTTAAAAATAATGACTAATGTTTTATTTGGAATTAACTTATGACAATTAAGTTATCGATAAGGTATGATTGTATATTATAAATCTCTATAGGCTGATATATATTTTTACATACGATAATTTAAAAACAATTAATTAAATGCAAACTATTTCATTATTTTAAAGTTTCGTTTAAATTCTATTTTAAATATATTTTTAAAATTGTTTTGACTTCATTAAAAGTATCTGATGGCATATTGTATTTATGCGCTAATTTAAATTAGTGGCGAGATTTAATTTTGAAAGTTGTATTAAATCCAGAGAAATAAGAGAAAATAATTTATATTGATATATTGCCTTCACTCTAATGACATTCTTTTGCCAGAAAATGGCATATCATGGATATGCCACCAGTTTAACGAATGAATTTAAAAATAAGTTGTGATCCCGGCACGAAACGTTCTTCCCGGTGAAGGGATATAACCGAGGCTAAGAGGCTGGATATAATATTTGTCGAATACATTATCCACACCAAACTCAAATTCGACATGCTTATTTATACGGGCAGTCAGAGAGATATCGGCTACAGTTGCAGGCCGCCAAATAATGGGCGCCAACAAAGGAGCGGAACCGCGTCCTGGTTTTCCTGCTGGCACAGATCTTTGTCCATAATGGGAAATTCTGGCGTTGGCAGATACCTTGTCATTTAAGAATCTCTGTGTCAGATCGAGTGATACCGCATATTTAGGCGGAATGTGATTAGTGGCATAATCCGAAGGGAGGCTACGTGCGATGCACCCGTCATTTTCCGTGCAGAATTTGACTTTTGTATAGTAATTCATCGATAAATGCGCATCAAAGTGATCACTATGGTAAACACTTGCCAATTCCAATCCGGCAAATTTTGCTTCTTTAATATTACTGATGTACATATTCCAGTAATCATCCATCCATGCTCGGCTAATATAGTCTTTTACCCGATTATCAAAGTAGGACATTTTAATATCGAAGCTATCATTTTGAGCAATGATATTCGGGAAGCGCGATGTCAGCCCGACTTCGATATTTTTTGAAATTTCAGGTTTTATATGATCGTCAACACTCATCATGTAGCCGCGAATACCTTCAACCATTGATGGAAAACGTGGGGCATAGGCATATTTGGCGTGCAGTGCTGTTTCATGATTAAGTTCAAGCTTAGTACCTACCCAATAGCCGTGAGCATGGTCTTGCTTATTGTTGACTTTCCCAGAGGTGAGCTGTGGTAACCAAGAGCTACCCGGACGAGCTGGACTGTAATCTTCGATCTGATAGGACTTATAATCCCACCCGCCCATTAGGGTCAGACGGTCGGCAAGCATATAATTCCCGCTCAGGAAAAAACGGCCTTCTTTACGCTCTCCTTCCCGATTAACGGCATATTCCCATTTACCTGCGCTGGGGCCTGTGCGTTCACGAATAAAGCTAGCGCCGTAGTTCAACTCAATATCTTGCATTGAGAGTTCAAATAATGAGGTGTTACTCAAATTCACCCCTACTGTGCGCATGAATTTTTTATCACCGAGGGTATTATTTGTGGTTCGAGGGCGATCATTAACCCGTGTTTGCCATATTCCGATATCCAAATTAATCCAGGGATTTGACTCAGGTTCCCATTTATAGTTGAGGCTGTGCCTGTTCATGTTGAGCCGTGTCAGTGGCCCCTGTTCCAAGATCATAAATGTTTGGCCTAGGTTTGCCATATCCGCGACATAGGATTCGCCGTAGAGATTTTGGTAATGGCTAATAATAGCGGAGATTTCATGACCATCGCCAAAACGAACTTTTCCTTTACCCAGTAATGACTGGCTATCTTCAGAAGTGTTAGGGACGGCATCCCCCATTGCGTACAGCGAATAACCGGCCATCTGCTCACTGAATTGTGGAATGCGACAATCTTGTGGATCACTCTCACACAAATAACCTGGCATGCCACGTTCCTTAGCGCCCGGTCCGTGTTTGCCAGAGTGGTAATTGCCCCGCTTGCGCTGAGAAGCGCCAAACAGCAATTCATAGGAGGGTTCGGCCATCGCGAAAACAATACTCCCGGTGCGATTCTTAGCGTCGAAAAGAGAGTTTTTTGAGGGGGAAGGCCAGTCATTGCGTTGATAATCGTCAGGATTGGAATGGTTGCTCAACAGACTCCCTTTCAGGCGTAGTCCTACCTTTTGTCCGTCAAGGAGGATATCACTGGCTTCAATGGTTTTTATCTCCACTGTTCCCCCAATAGCTCCCATACCGCCTTTTCCTGTCGGGCCTTTACTGATATCTACCCGGCCAATGAAATCGGGGTCAATAAAAGAACGGTTGGAGACACCTTGATAACCACGGTATAGCGCGGTTTGGTTAGATGCGCCGTCAACGGTAGTTAAGACTCGGCCTTGTCCTTGCAAGCCCCGGATATTCACATCCAGGCTGCCTGAACTGCGTGCTTCGCCGGATAATACGCCCGGTGTGATTTTGAAAATATCAACGGGGTGGATCACTCCGAATTTTTCAATATCTTTGCCCTTGATGGTGGTACTGTCGAACCGCAATGGTTCGTCACCTGAGTATCCGCGATTGCCTGCTACTGTAAGGGGATTTAGTACGACTACACCTTTGGTGGTCATCTTCTTTGTCATTTTTACCAGCGTATAACTGCCATCGGTACGTTGGGACAGTTGTAAATGACTGCCTGTGAGCAGTTGAACTAAACCCTGATGAGCAGTAAAACTGCCGTTTAATGAAGGTGCTGTTAGCCCGTTGGTTAAATTCGGATCGAAAGAGAGCGCGGTACCGGTTTGCGCCGCAAAGTGGGACAAAGAATTGCCTAATGAACCCGGTGGAATATGAACGGAATAGAGTGTATCTGCTGGTGTGGCGGCGTAAAGGGGGGATGTCGGCAGCAGTATTAATGATAATAACAGTGCGACTAAAGACTTTTTCTGCCAACGTGGTTGTGAATCTCGGCAGTTAGTATGATATGGCATAGTAATTTTTTGATATGGCATAGTAAGTTCTCCATAACTTTTTAAACTTCTTTTATTTCTATGCCGTATGAGATTGAAAAAAGTGTCAGTAAAAATGATTATTTTTATTAACTGGATGAATAGAGGGTAATCCAATAGCGGGTCAGGCTGTGCATTGAGAGCGGATAAGTTTGTAATAGCATATGCAGCGCCAGATCCGTATCCCGTATGGGAAAAGCACCAGAGACACGCAGATTAGCTATTGCGTCATCACAACGGATGATACCGGAACGATAGCGATTCAGTTCAGTAACCACCGTTGCCAGCGGCAAGTTATCAGCTACCATCATGCCCTGTAACCAGCTTAAAGACGCCGTTGAACGGGGATGTTGTGGGGCAACGGCGAATTGAGTGAAATGGGTTGCCTCTCCAGCATGCAGTATGTGCGGCAAACCGTTATCTGGCGTAATGCGAACCGCTCCTTCTATTATTTCCACCTGAGTATGTGAGGCTTGTTGGCGAACGCTGAATTTTGTGCCCAATGCCACAATAACGCCTTGCTTAGTTTGAACTTTAAATGGGCGAGCCGGATGGCGGCTATCTTTATGGGTTTCAATATAGATTTCCCCTAGCTTTAGACCAATAAGCCGTTGGGTATCGTCATAATGAACATCTGTTGAGCTTTGTGTATTTAAAGTCACTTGACTGTTATCCGGTAATAACCAGCGCTGAATTTGCCCGGTTGCAGTGTGATAATCGCCAGTGAGAAGCTGAAATTGATCAGATCGCCAGAAGAGTGATGATGCGCCAGCCGGTATTAACAACATGAGTGTAAGCTTTCTGATGGCTTCCCGACGGGAGAAGGTCTGTTTGTTGTTTAACAACGGTGAGGCGATATGTGGTGGTAGATGGTGTAACCGTGCTAACAGACATTGCGCCCGTTCCCAAGCTTGAGCATGTTCTGGACTTTGTGCGCACCAGGCAGCACAGGCATTTCGATCAGCTTCGCTGGCGTGGCTATCATGCAGAATGGTCAGCCATTCTGCGGCTTCGGCAAGTATCGTTTCAGAAGGTGTACTTGATGAAGAAGATTTATCAGTGAAAGTCAAACCAATCCCTCTTATGCCATTGCTATCAGGCATTGATAAAAGCCTTGTTTCATATAACGTTTTACTGTGGACAGCGAAATATTCATCTGATTTGCAATATCTTCATACTTCATTCCCTCTATCTGGGAAAGTAAAAAGACAGTTTGCACTGGCGTGGGGAGTTGATTCAGCATGATATCAATTTCCTGAAGTGTTTCGAGGATGATAAGTTTTTGCTCTGGTGCGGGAATAAGCGGTTCAGGCAGACTGACGAGTAAATCCAGATAAGATTGTTCAAGTGAGCGGCGGCGGTACCAGTTAACCATCAACCCTTTGGCAATGGTGACGATGTAGGCACGGGGTTCATTAAGTTGCTGTGGTAAAGGTGCACGAAGTAATTTAACAAAAGTATCTTGAGCCAGATCTGCGGCAGTTTCATCGCAGTTAAGACGATGCTTAAGCCAACGAAATAGCCAATCATGATTGTGGATGTACATGCACTGGATCTTCTGTTTAGTGTCTAAAACATTAACGGTCATTTTAATGCCATGCTATCAATGTAAATGAAAATCATTATCATTTTGGTATGTTACAGGTAATTGCTTTCCGTTACCAATGAATAATGGGTGCGAAGCGGCTGATCAAATGCATTTTTATTTACTATAAAGCAAATTAATGAGCTAATTTGTAGTTTTGTTCGTGATTGACAGGGGGAGATTATAAGAGCCTTAAACCGGGAACGAGAATTTAAATAATTTCTGGTTGAATTTAATATTAAAAATATTTTCACAAGGGGAAAGTTTTAATAATTTTAGGTTTAGGGTAAATTAATATGGTGTCGTGTTTATTGATGTGTGCCTAATATATCATGTAACTATCTTTTAATATTGATGTAATATAGGTGGTTGGAATAATAAATCTGACGTTCAAAAATAGCAAAATCCAGATATATGACTATAATAGAGGGTTGTATATATAAGAATTACAGTGGTTAATATATGAAAAGCTTAAATTAACGAGGGATAAGATGGAAGGTACTTTAATTATTTGTGTTGATTCGATTCTGAGATTTCGCTCAGATTACGATATGGCAATAGCTGTACCGATGTTATCAGTTCAGGAGCAGCTAGGGAAAAATGATCCGTTCTTTTTCCTGAAATATTTCAGAAATAAAGTCATCATAGAAAAAGGAGTGACAATATCAAATATATTTCTCGCGATAGAACCGTGGCAGGCTATGTTGAGCACTTGGTTGGAAATTGATATTGCCGCTTATATTGCAGAGATTAGAAAACCTTCGCAAGAAGAGCCGATATTTGATTGGATCAGTATTCAGAGAATCACATCGGTCCATCGGGTATATCAGCGAAAAGATATGAAAGATAATGAAAAACTGTCTGAATATTTTAATCGTGAACATACGCCAACAAAATATTTTAATATTGAATCGGTTTGTATGGCATCGGGTTATAGAAAAGGAGATAAAGAGCATTATAGTATTAGTGAATATATCCACGAAATTAAAAATATTCCAGTCATTGCCAGTGACAGACAAATATTGATTGGTTATGACGATAATAATACGGATATTTTTAATGATAAATGTTTTGGTATATATGATAATAGAAATATCAAATATATACAGGGAACAACCTCATTCGCGTTTTATGAATTGATGGAAGCTATTTTTAATGATGGCTTATTCTACAACTCGCCGCAAGCGGCTTGTCATAGCCTGGAGATGATAAAAGAGATGTTAGAAATTATAGATCGCGGAAATATGAGTGACGAAAATGATAATAAAGAGTATATTAATCAACAAGAAAATAATAGTGGAAATATTAATGGAGGTAATGATGGTAGAGAATTAAATGTTGAATTTTATGATGGTGCTTTTGATCCACTGATAGAGCATATAGAAACAGAGCGGGAATATTGGAATTATATAAAATTATTATGTCATTCGTATGGTCATTTGCCAGTAAGAATTGGCACGATTAATGAGGCTAAAGTTCCCGAATATCGCTTCTATGACAATATTATGGATGATGAAAGTTAGCTTTTGTAGATAAGCTATTTTTCATCATCAAGTTTTAAGGTGCCAATGGATATTATATTTCCGTGTCTGGGCTTATTTTATTAGCTAAATGATTTATTTTACTTTTTATTTTAATTTCTTGAATTTTTCAGATCTTTGACCAAGCGATATTGAATGATGGAATTTACGTTTTCGGATATGGAAGCAATGTTTTGGTGTTTTTCTTTTTCATATGTTTATTGGCGAAAATATTTCAACTATAATCAATCTGGGTGTATAGCGTTTTAACATCGTGTTTAATAGGAAGGTAATAATGCCGAAATTAATTTATTACGTCGCTGCGACAATAGATGGTTATATTGCTAATAAAAACAATGGGCTGGATTGGTTATATGAATTTGTGCTTGGGGATGATGCAACACCTTATGATGATTTTTATCAAGGTATTGGCGCTGTAATTATGGGGTCAAAAACATACGAATGGATAATGGCAAACTCACTGGATGATTGGCCATACAAAAATATTCCCGCTTTCGTTCTTTCTCATAGGGCGCTGTCAACGCCAGAAGGGTTGAATATCACCATAACCAATGAAACAGTAAGAACTATTGCCGCCAGGGCGAAGAAAGTGACTAATGGTAAAGATGTCTGGTTAGTCGGGGGAGGTAAAACCGCTGCGTATTTTGCTGAGGCTGGTGAATTACAGCAAATATTCTTAACCACGATTCCGGTATTTTTAGGCGCGGGCGTTGAGGTTCTTCCTGTGAGTGAAAAAGTACATGTTACGCCTAAGACTCAACGTTTTTTACGTAGCGGCGCTATTGAAAGCTTGCTGGATGTTGATGCAATCCTACCCCGTAAATAAGATTATTGCTGTCATGTTCGCTCAGAGGCGCATTTAATATCTTGTAAATGCGGCGATTGGCGCGTGTAATTGCTTCTCCACAAACCCGCTCAATAACAGTCAGTGCTGGCAAAATGATCCGTCGTTGGCGAAGTATCTCCAACGCATGTTCTGCGAGTAGCAGTCCTTTGTCGGTCTGTATCGCAAGCTCAGTGACTGTTTGTACCAAAATTCGAAACTCAGACATTCCAAACGTTGACAACCCGAGATAAGTACGCAGTTCCTGAAAATGTTCGCGCCGGGTTTCATCGCGTTTCCCATACTTTTTCTATGCGCTTGCATCACCTTGTATCTGTCTGGCGCTCCATTCGATGATCAACGCTGGCAACTGAGTGTCGGTTCCCAGCGCATACCTTGGATAGCGCAGTAGGGCAAGCTGAACAGCAAAACCCAGTCGGTTGGCCTGCCCGCGGCGTTGTTTAATCAGCGCCATATCAGATTCGTTAAAGGTGTAAAAACGGATCAAATCCTCCTGATTTTCCGGCATAGCAAGTCGGTTGGTACGCTCATTGATGGAAAGAACTGAGCGGCGCGGCATAGTCAGTTATCCATTTTCAGGTATTGATAGAGTGTTTCGCGGCTGATACAAAACTCACGCGCCAACTGCGTTTTCTTTTCACCGGCAGCAGCGCGACGCCGTAGTTCGGCCCGGCGATCTGGTTCTAGTACTTTCTTGCGCCCCCGGTAAGCCCCACGTTGCTTGGCAAGTGCAATACCTTCGCGTTGTCGTTCGCGGATCAACGCACGTTCGAATTCGGCGAACGCTCCCATGACAGACAGCATCAGGTTTGCCATCGGTGAATTTTCCCCCGTAAAACAGAGACGTTCTTTAACAAATTCGATGAATACGCCACGCCGCGTCAGCGTTTGTACGATACAACGCAAATCATCGAGGTTGCGAGCCAGTCTATCCATACTGTGTATCACAACGGTGTCGCCCTCACGGGCGAAACTGATGAGTGACTCTAATTGTGGGCGCTTCACGTCCTTTCCCGACGCCTTATCGGTAAAGGTTCGGTCAACTTGAATACCTTCAAGTTGTCGTTCTGGGTTTTGGTCAAATGTACTCACCCGGATATAGCCAATGCGTTGTCCTTTCATGCTGATTTACCTTACACCAACCAACATGTTTTCAATCAAACGGGTCATGGTTTCTTTTTGCGTTGGCGCTGATTCTGCAACAAGCAACGCTAACGCAGCGAGTCCAATGTCGTTTATAACAGGCTGTCCATCTCGCATCAGTGCGTTGTTATTGCTGAGGAAGTCAACAAACAGAAAAGCAGCGGTACGCTTGTTACCATCAGACAAAGGATGATTTTTGATGACGAAATACAGTAAATGTGCCGCTTTACGTTCAATGGTTGGATAAGCAGGTTCGCCGAATACAGTCTGGTCGAGGTTGCCGAGAATAGCTTCGAGTGCATCACCGCGTTCAAGACCAAAAAGCTCACTAGCCTCATTTCGTGATATAAGATCCGCTTTCAACCCAGTGATGGAACGTCTGACTTCGTTAATAGACGGCATAAGCCCGCCCGTTGTTCCCTTGGGCTCAATCAATGAACCTTCATCGTAGCGTTGCAATAGCAAGAAAGTTTGAATATAACGGCTAACAATTTCAACCAGACCTCTGCCGGTTTCGACAATGAGACTGGGAGATTGCGCAGTCTTCCTGACTAATGCCAACGCGGCTTCCAGTTCGGCTGCGTTACGCTCGAAACGGGTGCGATCCAGCGACCACCCTTGCATCAAGTGGTCGCGTAGAACACTGGTTGCCCATTGACGAAATAACGTACCCCGTTTCGAATTGACACGATAGCCGACAGAAATGATGGCATCAAGATTGTAATGTTTGATTTTTCGGGAAACGGATCGATGCCCCTCTTGTTGAACTACCGAGAAATCCTCGGTAGTTGCTATTTCCGCCAATTCACCATTGGCATAAATGTTTTTGAGGTGCAGGCTAATATTATCGGTCGATGTTTCTAAAATTTCCGCTAGTTGCCGTTGTGTGAGCCAAAGTGTATCGCCTTCCAGCCTTACCGAAACTTTATCTCCATTGCTTGGTTGATAAATGACAAGTTCGCCCATTTCATTGCCTTTTGTGTTCTGACGTGTCAGGAAAGACTCTATGATCCTCTTCAATCGATGTCAATTAATGCATAATTGGGTTTATTCTGACATGTTTTACTTGACGGAACTGACATCAGGATAGGGTATGGTTCAAACTGACACTCATGGTTTAGCTGTTACACTTAGCGTATTATTTTTTCCGAATTCTGTAGTTGCCCGTCCTTGGCTCCAATGCAACAACAACTCGTCCAGACTACCATAACGACGGAAAAATCTGGGGTTCCGGCTTACAACCCCATGTTCATCTATCCTGTTTTCAGCTAAACAGGTTCAACGCTACAGCCATATGTATTGCTCACATTAATCGCGCCATATTGATGGCGTAAAAGTGGCGCGATTATCTGAATTGCGCCATAATCGCGCCAGTATTCTGACTGGAATCTGTTGGTGCGTTATGAGTTCAATGACTGATATTTATGAAACCTTGTGTGTTGCATCACAACCTGTGTCTGTTTCGGATTTATTGGCGGAGTATCCCTCTGTTCCTAGAAGGACTGTTCAACGTTGGTTGAGGCGACTTGTTGAAGATAAGAAAGTACAGATATTGGGTGAAGGTCGAAGTCGCCGCTATGTTATTGCTACGGAGGAAACATCAGATTCGGTAGCGGATAGATCGGATAATTTCCCAAGCTATATTCCACTGTCTGAGGATAGTAAGGATATTCTTCGTTATATTGATCAACCCATCAAAGCGAGGACGCCTGTCGGTTATCAGCGAGAGTTTCTGGAATCATATGAGCCGAATGTCACTTATTATCTGTCGGTTCCAATTCGTAATCAGCTTTGGAGAATTGGAGATACGAAACAAATCTCACAGCCAGCGGGAACCTATGGTAGAGCTATCTTGGATCGTTTGCTCATTGATTTATCGTGGGCTTCAAGTTATTTGGAAGGAAACACTTACAGTCGATTGGATACGGTGAAGTTGATTGAATATGGAAAAATTGCGGTAGGAAAAAACGCTATTGAAACTCAAATGATCCTAAATCATAAAGCCGCTATTGAATTACTTGTCGATGGTATTGAGGAACTCGATTTTAATCGATATACCGTTCTCAATTTACACAGTGCATTATCTGAAAATTTATTATCTAATCCTGTCTATGAAGGACGTATCCGTCAACATCAAGTTGAAATAGGAAAAAGTGTTTTCAGACCGTTATTTGGTGAGGCCCATATCAGTGAAATTTTGGATTCGTTGCTCGGGAAGGCACGAGCTATATCAGATCCGTTTGAGCAATCCTTTTTTATGATGGTCCACTTGCCGTATTTACAACCTTTTGCCGATGTAAATAAGAGAACTTCCCGTCTGGCGGCTAATTTGCCGTTGATTCGTTCAAATCTATGCCCGTTAACTTTTGTTGATGTACCGGAAGAGGCATATGGCCGTGCAATGCTTGGTATTTATGAAATGACTCGAGTTGAATTACTACGGGATCTTTATCTATGGGCTTATGAACGCTCTGCCCAAGAATATTTGGCTGTCACGCAGGGAATCACCACACCAGATCCGTTAAGATTACAATATCGAAATGTGATTAAGCAGATCGTTTATCAGGTAGTTGCCAAACCTGAGATGGATTCAATTGACGTTATAGATAAATTAATTTCCGATGAATTAAGTCAATCTGAGCATGACACATTAAAGGCATTGGTTATTGAAGAACTACGGCGATTGCATGAAGGTGTGTTGGCAAGATATGGCCTCCGACCTTCGCAATTTGAAAAATGGAAAGGAAAACACCGATAGTCTTTGTATTCACGCTATTGAATAGCTGAATGACCATAAAAAATTTCCGGGTTAATTACTCGGTTATCTTAGATAAACTATTAATTAGCTCTTTCGTTACGTTACCACATTAGGATTTAAATTTATGCGGTTAGGACTAAAAAGCGATTTACGAAATAATAGTAATTGACATCGCTAAACACCCGTCAGTATTTTCATCTTACCTTGGCCTGACATCATATACGCAGGGTTATCAGTGTAAATGAACCTTTGGTAAAACAGGTACAGACCTTACATATAATTATCTTTATTTATCAAATGGATAAATGTAGGTTGGCTACCCGGATAAACAGCTCCTTGCACTACGATGTCGCTTCAATTCTGGCTTATGCTCAGAGGTAGGCCAAAAATTCGTCTGTTTAGGTAATGAGTTTTTATACAGAATTATCCTAAAAAAACAGAAACTAGTATTTTTCTGATCTAAATTTTCGCATTATGTTCTAAAAATAGGTAAAACAGATGTTTAAGTAAGGATTTTAGATGGAAATGCCGATTTATTTTCAATACTGGGGTAAGGCGAAGCGAGTTTTAGAGGTTGATAGTGCGGATTATCATCTGCTTCCTTACCATTGCTTGGATGTTGCTGCGGTGGGAATGCAGTTACTCTCTTTAGAAAGATCGTTAACTAGAGATCTTGCTAATTTTTTAGCGTTATCTACGCAGCAGCTACAAAGCATGCTCTCTTTTATATTGGCTTTGCACGATATTGGTAAATTCGCATCTGCTTTTCAAAAATTACTTCCCGGTCTGGCAGTGGGTCTGCATCGACCAGATTGCCCTAAAGAGTCTGGTGGCCGTTATTTTTGCCATGATCGTATGGGGTTATATTTCTGGGAAAATATCAAAACGGAATTACTTAATAGACTGGTTAATATTGAAAGTGTCGAGCGAAGAGAACAGCGAGAGATGTTTGATACCCTAATGGTATTGATGGATTGTGTATTAGGGCATCACGGTCGGCCAATTGATAAAACAAACTATAAAGCGATTAAACGTTTTACTGAACCTCATAACCTTAATGCCGCCACACTTTTTGCACATCATTTGGTTGAATTATTTCAACCTGAGTTTCCCATTGAAAAATTACAATCCAAAGAGTGGCGACGGCGACTGGAACAAGTGAGTTGGCAGTTTGCGGGTATTGCAATATTGGCGGATTGGATTGGTTCTGATAATCATTATTTTACCTATCAATCTGAGCCTATGCCATTAGCTGATTATTGGAAACATGCTCAAGCAATGGCAAAAAAGGCGGTTATGGCGGCCAATTTAGGTAAGGAGCCGGTAGTTAAGCCGTTTATTTCCATTCAGGAATGTTACGGTTTTGCCGCAACACCATTGCAACAGTGGGCCGAATCAATATCTGTAGATCATTCTCCTCAACTGTTTATTTTGGAAGATGTTACCGGGGCAGGGAAAACAGAAGCGGCGCTTGCGCTTACACATCGTTTGATGCAGGCAAAAGCCGCTGATGGTTTTTATTTTGGTTTGCCTACAATGGCATCTTCTAATGCAATATTTAGCCGAATTGCTAAACATTACCAGCAAATGCTATCGATAGAGGATGATAGTAAATCAAATATCGTTTTAGCTCATGGTATGCGGGAGATGAATAATCAATTTCGTGAACCCGTTTTGGCGTTAGGTCACCCGGATAGAAACTATGGTAAAACAGATATTCCCTCTTCAGCGCAGTGTAATCAATGGTTAGCGGACCCACGTAAGCAGGCGCTGTTGGCGCCTGTTGGAATCGGAGCGATTGATCAGGCTTTATTGGCTGTATTGCCAAGGCGTTATCAATCACTGAGATTATTTGGGCTTAATCGTAAAGTACTCATCGTTGATGAAGTCCATGCCGCTGATGAATTTATGTTTAATTTGCTGGAAAATTTATTAGCGCTGCATCTTTATCAGGGCGGTTCAGCCATTTTGTTGACAGCAACATTGACCTTTAAACAGCGTCAACGTTTAACGGATATTTGGCTGAATGCTGGTGGACTAAGTTCTCAATTATTGCAAAAAACGGATTTTCCTTTAGCGACAAAAATAAGTTTAGACGCCGTACTGCCCGTTATTGAACAACCGTTATCGAGCCGAAAAGATGTTAGCCGGGAAGTGAAAGTTGATTTCTTAAATAGCTTTAGTAGTTGTGTTGAAAAGGTATTGGCCGCCATTGTACAAGGGCAGTGTGTCGTTTGGATAAGAAATACTGTTGATGATGCTATTGAAGCTTATCAGACACTGAGAAGTTTGCTTACTGAACCTGAGCGTTGTCTGTTATTTCATAGCCAATTTATCTTGCAGCATCGAAAAGAGATTGAAAATCATGTACTGACTATTTTTGGTAAAAATAGTCAGGGTGAAATGCGGCGAGGCAAAGCATTAATCACTACACAAATATTTCAGGAGAGTTTAGATACTGATGCCGATGTCATGATTTCAGATATTTGCCCTATTGATGATCTTATTCAGCGAGCTGGGCGTTTGCATCGCCACACCCGCGATAGCGATGGTATCTATCGATGGGGTATTAAAGATTCACGCCCTGCGCCAATATTGTTTGTTCACGCGCCTGAATGGCGGGAGCAGCCTGGATCAGATTGGTTAAGCTATAATTTTCGTAACACGCAACGTGTTTATCGCTCGCCAGCCCGTCTGTGGTTAAGCATGCGCGTGTTGAGAAAATTAGGCGCTATACGTATGCCCGCGGAAACTCGCCAATTAATTGAAGCGGTTTATGGTCATGCCTATGAGCAAGCGCCGGAAGTGTTAAAACACCAAGAGAATGAATTTATTGACGAGGAGCGAAGTCAGACAGCTAAAGCTAAATCTTTTTGGTTACAGTGGCAATTATATGGTTATTGTGATCGCAGTGCTGATCGTTGGTATGAAGATGATTCCGATATTAATGCTCGCTACAGTGATATTGAAACTGTTGAGGTGTTATTACTGAAAAAAAATGATTCAGGACAACTGGTGCCTTGGGTAAATTCCGGCGAATTTTCAGTGTCGCTGAGTACGATTAAATTATCCAGAAATAAGTATGCAAATAAATTAGCGCCAATTCCAACAGCGTTAATACCCGCTCTCAATGCCTTGCAACAGAGATATTACCAAATTAGATATTTGCGACCTTGGTTGCCGGAACAAGATCCGAATTTTACCTATTCTTCAACAATAGGCTTTTGTGAAAGATAAAAGCAGGAGGTGTTATGAACTTAGTTCAGGACCCGTGGTTGCCCTTTCGATTACGTGATGGTAGTGAAAAAGTTCTGCCTATTAATGTGATATGTGATCATGATGTTATGGACTTTGCTTTACCGCGAGCTGATTTTCAAGGAGCAGCTTGCCAATTTGCCATTGGTTTATTACAAACCGTTTTTGCGCCGGAAGATAAATATCAATGGCATGCTCTATATGAAACATCACCTGATAAAAAGGTATTACAGCAAGCTTTTAATAAAGTGATACATGCCTTCAATGTTACCGGTATAGGGCCGCTTTTTATGCAGGATTTTGATCCGCTGCGAACAGCAAAATCAACGACTGTAGCTGGATTATTAATTGAAGCGCCGGGAGCGAATGGTTTAAAACTTAATACGGATCATTTTGTTAAACGTGGCGTCGGAGATGTGATGTCTCTTGAAATGGCGGCTTTGGCGCTGTTTACCTTACAAATTAATGCGCCGTCAGGAGGAGTGGGGCACCGAGTAGGATTACGAGGCGGAGGACCATTAACCACGTTAATGGCGCCGCAACAAACTGATGCAACATTATGGCAAAAACTGTGGTTAAACGTTATTAGTCGCAGTGAATGGCATTATTCAGAACCTGATTTAACCAGTGCTCAAGTTTTTCCCTGGTTAGCGCCAACAAAAGTGAGTGTTAATGAAGGGACAGAAATTTATGCTAAGGATGTGCATCCTTTACATATGTATTGGGCGATGCCGAGACGGATACGTCTGGTGGTGGAGAAGGGTGAAAATATTTGCAAAATTTCAGGTCAATATTCCGCATTCACCGTCTCTGAATATCGGACACAAAACTATGGCTGTAATTATTCCGGTAATTGGACCCATCCGTTAACGCCCTATAAATGGGATCTTAAAGAACCAACCCAACATTTATCTATTAAAGGCCAACCTGGAGGAGTGACGTATAAAATTTGGGATGCTTTAGTCTTTACCAGCCATGAGAGAGGGCATCGTTGCGCGCCGGTCGTCAGCCATTTTTACTCTTTATGTTGTCATTTTGCTGAACTGCGAAGAGTCATGCCTCGTCTGTGGGTCTTTGGCTACGATATGGATAATATGAAAGCACGCTGTTGGTATTCCGTCACTGTGCCGTTGTTTTTTTTCTTACCTGAACAACAGGAAAAGATTCTATATCAAGTCAAAGAGCTGCAAAAATTGGCGACTAATATGATTTGGCTATGCCGGAATCAAATAAAAGCGGCTTGGTTTGAAAAGCCCGCGGATGTGAGAGGAGACATTTCCTTTATTGACCTGAATTTTTGGCAACAAAGTGAATCTCTGTTTTTTTCTGTGGTGTATCAACTTATCAATAATAGACGTTCGGATTCACCTTTTTTGACACCAGAGCAGGCTAAACATTGGCTTAATACCTTGCGTCATCTCTGTAGAGATTTATTCGATGAGTATGTTGTTTTATCTGAATTGGGTAATGAACGTTCAATGGTAAAACGTATGAGAGCGCGTCAACAGTTAATTATCGGGCTATATGGACAAAGAGCTTTAAAAGAGATCAACACATTTATTACTAATCACCATATTCACTCTGGTAAAGAGGAAATGTAATGGACAATAAGATCGAAATCATATTATTGCATTGGTGGCAAAGTATGTTTTTGTCACCAAAACAGTTAAAAGAGAAAGGTATTATTCCAGCGCCTTCTACTTATAAAGCCCAGTTAAAGCGCTGTGAAAACGTTGAAATGGCCATGTTGACTGAGGGATTTCGGGATTTGTGGTTCAGCTTGCCTGATGAAATTAGCTTATCAGAGAATCCGGTAAAATTAGAATATTGGGCGACAATGGCGGCGGCATTAGTTTATGTTAAAAGCAACAGTGGTATTACATTGGCGGTAGCGGCGGGTAAGAAAGGAGGAGGAAATAAACCGGTTGTCAGTGAATTAAGGTTCTCACAATTACAAAATGCTAAAACACCGAACGAATTACTACGTCGATTACGTCAAGTTTTACAGAAGGTCAAAGGCAATATTTCTGTTTTGGCTCTGGCGCGGGATATTGAGGATTGGTTCGCTGAATATGGTCAATTACAGCCATGTAAGGCGGATAAGCGTATTAAGGTGAAGTGGGTTATGGATTATTACCGTGCAGCTAGTGGTAAATCGGTTGATTTATCGGATTTTCATTAATTGAGTTTAGGATGATTATTATGAGTCAGTTTATTCAATTACACTTATTAACTTCCTACGCGCCATCTAATCTTAATCGTGATGATTTAGGCCGGCCTAAAACAGCGAGAATGGGCGGTTTTGAACGTTTACGCGTGAGTTCTCAAAGTTTAAAACGCCACTGGCGTACTTCTGAGTTATTTGAACAGGTGCTATCAGAGAATATTGGTATTCGCACCAAGCGATTTGGTATTAAGGTATTTGACGCTTTGGTCAGTGCTGGAGTGAAAGAAAAATCTGCTAAGGCATTGGCTGCGACGATTGCCGGTGTTTTTGGAAAAACGAAAAAAGATGCTTTAGAAATTGAGCAATTGGCCCATATCAGCCCGGCAGAACAACGATCTGTCATGTCGTTGATTGAGGTGTTGGCGGAAGAAAATCGGGCGCCGACAGCCGAAGAGCTTCATTTATTAAAAACTAAGCAAACCGCGGTGGATATTGCTTTGTTTGGTCGGATGTTAGCTTCAAGTCCTGCGTTTAACGTCGAGGCCGCCTGTCAGGTCGCTCATGCTATTAGTGTGCATAGTGTGGTGATTGAAGATGATTATTTTACGGCGGTGGATGATTTAAATGATGGTAAGGAAGATACCGGGTCAGCCCATATCGGGGAATTGGGTTTTGCCGCCGCGCTGTTTTACAGTTATATCTGCATTAATAAAACGCAATTAATAAAAAATTTGGATGGCGATGAAACCTTGGCTAATAAAGCGATTAAAGCGTTAACAGAAGCCGCTGTGAAAGTATCGCCTACGGGTAAACAAAATAGTTTTGCTTCTCGTGCTTATGCCAGTTTTGCTCTCGCTGAGAAAGGCGGACAACAACCTCGTTCTTTATCCGTTGCATTTTTAAAACCTATTAATGACAGCGACCAGGGGCTATCGGCAATTAATGCATTAGAAAGCCAAATGCACAATATTGATCAGGTTTACGGTACTTGTGCCGATGCCCGCTATAAATTCAACACATTCACAGGGGAAGGAACTTTAACCGAGCTGCTTGAATTTGTTGTGCGGTAATGGGGGTAGAATGAAAGCATATTTAGTCTTCCGATTATATGGCCCGATGGCAAGTTGGGGCCAACCTGCGGTTGGGGGGGAGCGGCCAACGGAATTGTATCCGGGTCGCTCCGCGATTTTGGGGTTATTAGGAGCGGCATTAGGTATTCGACGAGATGATGAGTCTGAATTAGCAAAATTACAAAAAAGTGTGTTGATTGCAATTAAGCAGACCGTTCCTGGCTCTTTAATGCGTGATTATCATACGACGCAAGTGCCGACGCACAATAGTAATGTGGTTCATCAGAACCGTAAAAGTGAATTAAGATCAGATAGACTGAATACCATTCTGTCTAATCGCGATTATCGTTGTGATGGTATTTGGATTGTTGCGATTACATTAACTGAACACACTGGTTTTACGCTTGAACAATTACGGGATGCTTTACTTAAACCCGTATTTATTTTGCACCTTGGGCGTAAATCTTGCCCGCTTGCTTTACCTCTCTGCCCTAAACTCATTACGTCATCAACATTAAAAACAGCGTTGGATATCCCTTTTCCACCGCTGATGCATTCGGATAGAGAGGATAAATTATGGTTAGGGGCAAATGGGATTGTGACTTATTTTTGGGAGGGAAATAAAGATGAAATGAGTTTTTCAAATATCTTGATCAGCCATCCTTGGGATGAGCCGATTAACCGGGAGCGTTGGCAATTCCGGCAACGTACTATGTATCAACTTTCTATCGAGGAGAGTGTTGATGTATTTGTCTAAAGTTGTGCTTCGGCAATCGAGTCAAACAGCAAATATATTAGCAAAAATGGGTGCGAATGGCGTTTATACTTCTCATCAATTGTTATGGAAATTGTTTTCAACAGACGAAAAACGTCAATTTCTATTTCGGGAAGAGAGCGGAATAATGGGATTACCCGTATTCTATGTTTTATCTAAAACATCACCTCAAACTCAGTCACCATTGTTTGAGGTGGAAACGAAAGCGTTTTATCCTCAATTACAGGAGGGGCAACGTTTAGCGTTCAAATTACGCGTTAATCCAACAATCTGTATTACTGATCCGTCTGGAAAACGTCGGCGTCATGATGTCTTGATGCATGCTAAGTTTCTGGCAAGGCAGCAAGGTGAAATGGATCAGGGGAAAATAAAGGTCATGATGGATGATGCCGCCCGTAATTGGTTGCTGAATAGTCGTCGTATGCAGCAGTGGGGTATTCAGTTTGACAATTTATTGGATGTTGAAGGTTATACCCAGCATCGAAGTGTAAAAAAGCATGGGCAGAAAATACAATTTTCCAGTATTGATTTCCAAGGACTTCTGACAGTGACCAACGGTGAGCTATATTTGGAACAGTATGCAAAAGGCTTTGGTCGTGCTAAAGCGATGGGATGCGGATTGATGTTAATCAGATCAGTGTAATGGAAATTTATTTTTGTCATAGCTCGTCATGCAATATTCTTTGTTGTATCGGGATATTGATGTTAAAGGCGGCACATTCGCGGTTATTAAGTGTTTGTGTTACATTTCAAAAGCATGGTAAAAAGTGATATTGCTAATTAATATCATTCTGTAGAGTAGGGGGTAGTCGCTACTCTCGGAAATATGGATAAAATAATTACCGTGTTCCTCACGTCTGTGGGGATGAACCTGAATTTTGGTATACATTTGGACCAGGCAGAACATGTTCCCTGTGTTTAATGGGATAAACAGTTATAATCAATGATAGGATATCGTGTAGTGGACGTTCCTGACCGTTACCGGGGTGAACCAAACTCGATATATCTCGTCAACGAGAGAATTTAAATGTTCCCTGCATTTGTGGGGATAAACCACGGCATGAGTGATGCTTTACTATGTTCGCTAAATGTTCCCTGTATAGACAGGGATGAACCTAGCAGCGCCCCAAATAGCTGTAGATCTAAAAATGTGTTCCCTGTATTGTCTAACGGGGATTAACCGTGTGAAAATGACGTTGATAACTGGCTTTCCTGATGCTCCTTGCCTCTATGGGGGGATAAACCGGACAGTAACAGTGATATGGTCGGTAGTAAGCGGTGTTCCTTGTATCTACGGGGGTGAACCGACTTGATACTGTTATGTTCGGGGTTTGGAAGCGTGTTCCCTGTGATTGACGGGGATAAACCGAACAGCTAGCGTATTTAGCTGGCAGAGATAGATTTGTTCCCCGTTTCTACGGGGATAAACCGCTAAATACAGAACTGTCGCCATTTGTTACAATTTGATCCCCGTAATCTACGGGGATCAACCGTCATCCGGAAAGGTAATTGACATAGAAGGTCAGAGTTCCCTGAATTTATGGGGATAAACCGGATTCAGGTTTGATGATGATAGTTGAAGTAAAAATGCTCCCCGTTTTTACGGGGACATAATGATGGTGTTGTTGATTATATTATTGATTATATGATTGATTGTATTGTTGTTTCTCTCTCAACTTTCAATAAACCTTTGGGAAGGGGCGTCGTCAGTCAGTGTTTGTAAAAAATCTACGTAGGTAAGTTTGCTAATATTATCCCCGTTTGCTAAACGATATTTTAACCAATTGATAATTTGCTCCACTAACTGTCCCTCTGGCTTATCCAGCTTATCAGCCAATTCTCCGTGGTTTTCCCAGCAATTATAACTGATCGCAGATGCCATCCCTTGCAGGGCGTAATCGGAATGGTGCCAGGCATGCGATAAATGATCGCCCAGAATAAAGGGCGATTCACTGCCGCCTTGACCACAATTTTCAGGCCGATAATAAATCTGCGGTTCTGGCATATCGATCATCAGCTCACTCACCGGTGTCAAAAATGCTGACCAATCGCTGACGATCATTGCCGGTAATAACAGACCGAGGATACGTGGGTCCATACTGCGCAAAATCACTTGCCTCTCCCGCAATATCACCTGCTGGCGTGAACGCCAATGATTAAGCTGCTGTATCCATGACTCGTCGCTGCGATAAGCCCATCCCCAACTGTTATCGCTCAGAGTTTGGCTATCAAGCAGATGACCGATTACTGACAGGCAACCTGACTTGGGCTGAACCAGCCAGGGACTTTGCGCCAGCATGTGATCCATCGGTGTATTGCTGTATAGCGGAAAAGCCTGCTCTACCCAGTCGTTGCGATAAAAGAGCGCCACCGGGTTAGGTTCCGCCAGTGAATTCAGCATAAAGAAAACCGATGGTTTATTAGGGGTACTCAGCCACTGTTGCCAATTTATTGACTTGTTCATTTATCCTCCAAATTATCAATAATCCAATTTGTTTCCTGTTGAGCCAGCACGGCACAAAGCGGTTTGGCAGGGAGTTTAACCTCCGGCAGAGGCGCAACTCCTTCCGGCAGTTGCAGAGACAATCCACGGCCCGCACCGGCTGAACCTTGCCCGACCAGCAAATTGGGGGAAGTCAGAATACCGCCGGGGGTTAACCGGATAAAATGGCCGCTGACTTTTAAGGTAATTTCTGACGCAGCCTCCAACACCATCTTACCGCCGCTTTTCAGGTGCGTTTCCTGACCACTTTCAGCCACCAATGCCTCCCCGGTCTGTAAATGCTGACTGCCTGAGATACGGTGTGAAACATCGCCATCGGTGCTGTACTTCCCCGATCCCCTGACATGCTGATGATCATCCACTGAAATTTCGCTATAGCGGTTATTATCGATGCGCTGTTTATGGTCATGTTTAATATGCCAGTAAGCGTCGTGCTGAATATGGGCGGTCAGATTTTTCTGCCCGCGCAGGTAAATCTCCTCCCGGTCTTTCTCATCTTCAAAGCGCAATTCATTAAAACCTTCCCCTTTGTGGGTTTGGGTTTTAAATGTCGTGCGGGTCTTTTCCGCGGGTAAATTTAAC